>JAITRL010000306.1 GCA_031288415.1 Deltaproteobacteria bacterium
AGGGCGTGCCCGGAGCTGGAGACGATCTTCGCTCCCGCCACGCTCCCGTCCTTGCGGACGGTGAAGTTCACGTCCGCCTGGCCGGTCAGGCCCTGGCAGCCGGCCGGGTATTTCTTGTTGCGGTCCATGCGGCTCCGCACTTTCCGCACGTAGGCGTCCAGGGCGCTTTTGGAGCCTTGTCCGGATCCGCCGCCGCTCCCGCCGGGGCCGGAACCCGGTCCGCCTGAGCGCTCGGACCCGGGCCCGGGGCTCTGGCCGGCGGAAGGCGCGGCATTGCCCGTGCCTGCGGCGGCCGCGGCGGGATCGGGGGGAACCCGGCCTTGTTCCTGCCGGGGCTTGGGCCTGAGCGGCTTTCTGGACTCAGGCTTAGGCGCGGGCTTGGGCTTGGGCTTTTCCTCCGGGACAGGGATCGGGAGGATCTCGCCCCTCTCGGAGACGGCCGCCAGCTCGAACTCCTCGGGCTCCGGATCCGGCTCGGGCTCCGGTTCGGGCGGCGGCTCGCGGTAGGGCTCGGGCTCCGGGGTAGGCGCCCAGGACTCCGTCTCCGGAAGCCCCCAGCCCATGCCGCCCGGGCTTCCTCCCAGGGGGTCGTAGTCGGCCAGGTGGATAATCATCTCCTCCGGGGGCGCCCTATGGCCCTCGATGCCGAGGAACACCAGGAACCCCACCACGGACAAGTGCAGCGAGAGGCTCCACGCGAGGGCCCTGGAGACGTGCCCGCCCGGCCGGGTGTCAGGCATCCTTGCGGCCCGCCGCGCTTATGGCCGCGCCGTAGGCGACCGTGTACTGCGGGTTGGGGAGGACCTTGACCTCCGTCAGCAGCTCATCCTCCAGCGCCTCCAGGAGGCCCCGGTTCTGGGAAGGGCCCCCGTCCAGGTATATGTCGCCGTCCCCCGCGGGCCTGTGGCGCCCCAGAAGGTTCGCGACCCGCCTGGCCACGGAATTGTGGAGCCCCTTGATGATCCTCTCCTTGGGCACCCCCTTGGCCAGAAGGGACACCATCTCGCTTTCGGCGAAGACCACGCAGGTGCTGTTGAGCTCGGCCGGCTCGGCATCCGAGCCGGCCGCCTTCCCGAAGGACTCCAGCGGAGTGTCGAGGATCCTCGCCGCCTGCTCGAAGAACCTGCCCGTGCCCGCCGCGCATTTGTCGTTCATCTTGAAGTCCGCGACCTTGCCGGCCTGGTCCAGGGTTATCACTTTCAGGTCCTGGCCGCCGATGTTGATGATTGTCCGGCAGCGCCCGCCGGAGAGCCTGAACAGGCCCTTGGCGTTGGCGGAGATCTCGTCCACGGTGACCCCCGCCCGGCTCATGAGCTTCTTGCCGTAGCCGGTGGCGGCAATCCCCCCTATGTCGCCTTCGGACAGCCCGCGCTCGTCCATCGCCCCCCGCACGAGCTCGAGGGCCAGGGCCTCCTGGCCGGGGGCGGTCGGCACCTTGCGGCTCCACTCGATCTCCCACGACTTGACGAGGACCATCTTGATGGCCGTGCTTCCCAGATCGACTCCTATGCTGTAGCTTCCGCCTCCCATGCTGTGTTCCTTTCCGGCCGGGGGCGCGGGCGGGCGTCCCCGGCGAGGCGACTGGGCGGCGCGGCTTGAGGCCCTGCGTCCGAGCCCGGCGCCGGGCCTCCGGAAGCCTGTCCGCCGCAGGGCGGGGGCGCGCGGTTGGCCCCTGCCCGCTTGGCCACGAGGTCCCGGATGCCGGTGAAAGGCGGGTTGCCTAAGACCTGAAGGCCCTGAATAGTCGGTTGTCGGAGCCCGGCCGCGCCGAACGGGCCCGGGGAACGGGAAACTTCACTTGAGGGGACTTAAGCCTTGCCTGGAATTTTCCCGGCGGGGCGCCCTCTCAGGAGGGGACTTTCCCGGCGGGGCGCCCTCTCAGCAGGGGACTTTCCCGGCGGGTCGCCCTCTCTGCCTTGAGCCGTCTCCGGCGCGCGCCTGGTCTGCCGGGAAACTTCTTGGGCTGGAACCTTGTCCGACGGCGCGCGTGAACCGGAAACCGTCTCTGACGTGAACCGTTCTTCCGGGAACTCTCCTTGACGGGTAACTTTTACGAAGCGGCATCGCCGTCCCCGCTCTCGGGGAGGGGATGGGCTGAGCGCGGGCTCGGGAAGCCTGGCGCGGACTATCAGGCGCTCCGCAAGGAGGACAGGAAGGCGCGCCTCAAGGCGGACTGGAAGGCGCGTTGCGCGAACGGGACACCGGGAAAACCTTAGGCGGCTGAAGGGTTGCCGCATCCCCCCGCCGCTTCGCGGCAGGAGGCGGCCGGGCGAAGGGCATTCTAATCCGCCAGCGAGCTGTGGAAGGCCTCCAGCCGCGTGAGGAGGGTCTGGCCGTCCTCGGCGGTGTAATCGGTCTCGAGCTTGATGAACTTGAGGCCCTCGGACTTGATCCTGCCCTCGAGGGACACGCTTTCCAGGTCGAAGGGGTGGCAGCCCTTGAGCACGTGGAAGATCACCCCCCGGTAGAGCCGCTTGTGGGCGGGGGCAATGATGTTGTTGACGCGGCGGTCGTTGTCCGCGAAGGTCGGGCACAGGCATCCCTGGTGGTAGCGCTGGGCCAGGGCCTTGAGGAGCCCGTGCTCCGAGAAGTCATCGTAGAAGACGGCCCCCGGAAAGACCCTTTCAGAGGAGCACAGGTCATCCATCACGCACTCGAGCCCCGCCTCCTCGATGAGGCGCGGGAGCTTGAGGTTGGGAAAGAACACGGGCGAGCCGGCCAGAAAGACCCGCGGCCTGCGCGCGGGCGCGGGGGGCCTCGCGCGGAAGAGGGCGACGGCCTCCTTGAGCCTGGCGGTCCAGGCTTCCACGTCATCGTAGAAAAAGGAGTTCCCGATGACCGCGCACCAGGTCAGCGGGGCCTTCCCCTCCCGTCTGAGGGCGATGAGTTCGGAAAAGGCGGCCCAGGCTTTCTGGTAGATGTCCATGGAGCGCCTGAGCTCCTTGGCATGAAGCTTCTTCCTGCCTGCGGTCCCGAGCAGGAAGGTCCTCAGGCCGTAGATTTCCTCGAGCCAGCGCTCTTGGCTTTCAGGCCGATCTTTGAGGTGGGGGAGCTCCAGCCGCCATGAGGGGCAGGGGGCGCTGACGCCGGCCGCGGCGAAAAGCTCGTCTATCTTCACCACCCAGTCGCAGGTGGTGGGAGCCACGAACGCCTTCCAGCCCTCCTCCGGCCTCAGGCCGGGGATCACGAGGGCGCCCAGGGCCGAGCGGAGCATGGGGCACATGATGGCCGGGAGAAGCGGGGCCGACAGCCGCGCCCCCGCATGGCTCCCGCCGTAGACCTTGAAGGCATGGAGCCCCAGCGCGTGGAACAGCTCCAGGGGAGCCTGGAGGCACATGAGGGCCACCAGCGGCTTGCCGACGCGCGCGGACACCGCCGCCGGGTCAGGGCCCGGGGCCAGCAGCTCCAGGAATGGCTCCAGCTCCGGCGCCCAGTCCTCCCGCTCCCTCAGGCGTCTGAGCTCCGCCCCTGTTTCCTCGCGGAGCCTGGCCGCGGCCGCCTTGAGGCGCCTGGCCTCGCGGCCGCCTGCAGCCGCAGAAGCACCTGAAGCTCCTGAAGCCCCTGAGGCGCCTGAAGCCCCTGAAGCCCCTGAGGCCTCTGAGGCCTCTGAGGCCTCTGAGGCACCTGAGGCGCCTGAGATTCCGGAGGGCCCTCAAGCCCCGGAAGCCCAGGAACCTCCCGCCCCGCCGAAAGCCGGCCGGGCTTCCGGGACCTCCTCCGCGTTCACTCTCGCCTGGTTCGTTAGCATTCGCCGTCCCTCACTTCCCAGCCGCGTAGCGGCGGGACGACGAGAAGAGCCGCCAGGGCCCCAGCTTCACCAGAAGCGAGCCGTCCGCGGCGCAGCCTTCCGCGCACTTGAAGCATCCCATGCAGTCAGGGTCGTACACTCGCGATCGGATCCTCTCGCGGTAGATGGTCTCGTTGTCCATGGAACAGGTCCTGCGGCAGTTTCCGCAGCCGTGGCAGGCGGCGGGGTCTTTCGCGATCCTCAGGGCGAAGAGCCTCCGGTAGAGGTTCACGAAGGCGAGCATGGGGCAAAAGAGGCAGAAGAAGCGGTCCTTGAAGAACATGCCGACCGTTGCGGCGGCGGTAGCGGCGAGCAGGGCCAGCGAGAAGCCGAAGGCGGCGGCGGTGGACATGTCCGCCGAGAGGTACTGGGCATCGCCGCCGAAGAGGGGCATGATGGCCTTGGCGGGGCAGATGTTGCAGAAGGCCAGGATGAAGTCCGGAGGGAGCAGCCCTGCGGAGGCCAGGAGCGGCATGAGGGCCGCGTAGCCCAGCAGCCAGTACTTGACTGAGGACAGCCTCAGCTTGTGCCTGAGGATGAATTCCGACTCCCGGATCCGCAGGGCCTTGCGGAGCCTGGTTATCCAGTCCTGGACCAGCCCGAACGGACATAGCCAGCCGCACCAGGCCTTCCCCAGGATGATCACCAGGAGCGAGAAGACCAGGAACCCGCCGCCGATCATGGCCAGGTTACGCCAGAAGGTCTCCCAGGGATCCGCCGCTCCGTAGGCCGCCGCGAAGGGAAGCAGGAGGGTGCCCAGCGATCTCTGGAACATGAGCAGGTAGCAGTAGCCCGTGCAGCTGTACACGAAAGGGCAGGACAGGCAAGGTATGAAGGCCCCCAGGGAAATGCGCAGCGACCCCCCGTAGGTGAAGACCAGGAAGGCCAGATGCTGGACCGCGAGGCGTATGGAGGTGATCTTCATGCCGGGGCCGCTCCGTCGCGGGCACCGGGAGCGATGCCGGAGCCCGCCGCAGGGCCGGAACCGGCTCCGGGGGAGCAGGCGCCTGCGGCGGGGCTGCAGGTTGAGGAGGAGCCGACGCCTGAGGCCGGGACGGCCCCGTCCGAAGCTCCGAAGCCGCCCGAATCCCCTGAGCCGCCAGATGTGTCTGAGCCGGCAGAAGGTTTTGAGCCTCCCGAAGCCTCGAAGTCGCCCGAGGTGTCTGAGTCGGCAGAAGATTCGGAGCCGTCCGAAGCCCCGGAGCCGTCCGAAGCCCCGGAGCCGCCCGAAGCCCTGGAGCCGCCGGTCCCTGGGCCTTTGTAGTCGTTGTATTTAAATGAGCGGCGCCTCAGCCAGGCCAGGAATCCTGCCGAGACCCCGCAGGCCGCGAGCACGCCCAGGCCCGTGCCCAGAAACTTGTAGCTCCACCGGGAACGGGTCACGTTCAGGGTATAGGAGGCCGTGCCCCCGTCCCCAAGCTCGGCCACGGCGACCATGAGCTTGGATTCGCCCGCGCCTCCCATGGGGCCGCTCGTGACCCGCAGGGAAGGATCGTCCGCGGGGGCAACGGCGAAGTTCCCGGAGGCCGGGTTCCAGGCCGCGTTCCGGGGCGCCCCCCTGGCCGGGTCAGCCTCCGCCAGCATGGCCCGGCCAGTGGAGCGCGGGGAGGCATCCTCTAGCGTGAAGGACATGCTCTCTCCCGTCTGAAGGCCGCGGAAAGGCATGCCGTTTCTGGGATCGGAAGGGAAAACCAGGGATGGCCAGCCTGGAGGGGGCGGGCTTTCGGGCTCCGGCGCGAGGCCTTCCGCATCCTCATCCGTCAGGAAGTGCAGGAAGCTGTATTGGCTGTAGGCGTTCTTCCCGTCCAGGACGGTTTTCGAGAACACCTCGATCGTGCCGAAGGAGACCGCCCGCAGATCGGCCCGCCACGCGCCGCCGTCCAGTACGGCTTTGCCCCTATGCCAGGAAGAGCCCAGGGCCACCCCCCCGTGGCGCTCCAGGGTCCTTCGCGTGAACCGGAAATAGATTTCCGGAGGTTCCGAAGGCGGGGCCGCCCCCCGGACCTCGAGGTACAGGCTCTGGACCGGGCTGCGGTTGAAGGAGAAGCCGTGCCCGGCCGGCCCTGCGGCTGACGAGGAGCGGTCGGGGCGCCTGCGGCCGCCCGGGGATCCTGAGGCCGGTTGCGCGGCGGGGCCAGCCCCGTGCCCGACCAGGGCCGCGGAGGGATTAATTGCGGGGGGACTGGCTGCGGAGGGATTGGCTGCATGGGAACCGGCCGCGGAGAGATTGGCTGCATAGGAACCGTCCGCAGGGGCGGTTCCAGCGGAGCGGGGAGCGGAAGGAGCGGCTCCGGAATCCCGCGCGGGGTCGAGGACGCCGGAGGGCGGAGTCCCGGCTGAGGGAGAGGCTGCGGGTTCCAGGACGGGGGCGCCGGAAGCGGGCGCCGTGCCCCTTCCGGCCGGCCTTCCCGGGGCGGCTTCCACAGACGGAGCGGGGGATCCGCCTGTGGAAGCCGCCCGCGCGGGGCCGCGGCTTGCGGCGGTGAAGCCTTCTGCGGAAGAGGCTGCCGGGGCTCCTTCAAGGGAGGCCTTGTCAGCGGAAGCCGGCGGCCGGCCTGAGGCGGCGCGGGTGCCTGAAATGGCGGCGGCGCCGTTAGCCCCTTGCCGTCCCGAAGGCGACGGATCTCCGGCGGAAAGGTTGCGGGAAGGGGCCGAAAGTTCCCGCTTCTCGGACGGGGTAAGGGGCCGCCAGAAGCAGTATGCGCTTATACCGTCTTCCGCGCGGGCCATGGCAGGCGCCATGAGCGCGGCGCAGAGCGCCAGGGGCAGCCCGGCTCTGCAAAATGCCGGAAGAGGATTCATGAAAGCCTCGCCTGCGGCCGCGGCCGCCTGAAATGGCGCCCTGCGCCGGGCCTGGGCCCGGCGCGCGCGCCGCGCTCGTGAAGGGAGCCCCGCGCGAGGCGGGGCCTGAATCGGACAGGAAAAACTGCCGCCCGGCCTGCGAGGGGCGCCCGAGCGGGGAGAAGAGGGGGCGGCTTTCCCCATGGACCGGCGCCGGGGGCCGGTCGGGAGAGGCCTTCGCTCAGTACTCGTAGCCTATGGCCAGGACGGCGCTGAAGCCCGGCTCGTTGATGCTTTCGTCTGACCTGGTGAGGCGGTAGGTCTGGTCAAAGAGGTTGCGGAGCGAGAGGGACACGTTGTACTTGTGATCCTCTCCGCCTCTGACGCCCAGCGTGAGGTTGAGGGTCTGCCACGCTTCCGCGCGGGTAGTGGCGGCGGCCAGCGGGGGGAGCGAGCCGTTGAAGGTGCCGTCGGAGATGTTGTAGTCGGTCTTCGCGGCCATGTTCGCGTAAAGGTCGCCGTAGAAGAGGGCCGCGCCGCCGAGCTGCCTTTCGAACTTGAGTCCCACGCGCCCCTCAAACGGGGGGGTGTTGGTGTCGGCGCTGGATCTGCCGTCCGGGAGCGTGAGGCGCCTTTTGAGCCAGGTCCCTTTCCCGTAGGGGGTGAACTTGAAGTCCGCCGCCTCGAAAGAGTACGCGACGGACACTTCCGCGCCGTAGGTCCTGGCCTTGTTCATGTTGTAGTACCTGGCCAGCCAGGGCGGGTTCATAAAGCCTCCGCTGACCGTCACCCAGTGTATGTAGTTCTTGGCGTTGCTCAGGAAAAGCGAGACGTCGACTTCCCAGTGATCGCTCTGGTGACGGGCGCCTATCTCGAAGTTGTGGGAAGTCTCCGGCTTGAGGTCCGGGTTGGCTAGCATCATCATGGAGGGGCCCCCGTGGCCGGTGGATCCGGTCAGGAGCTGCCTGATGGACGGGTAGCGGTAGCCCATGGTGTAGTTGAACCTGAAGGCCCAGTCCGGGATTCCCCGGTAGACCGCGCCCAGGCTCCCCACGAGCTTGGAGGCCTTCTTTTTCGGGAAGGTGCCGGCCGGGTAGTGAGGGCCGTGCTGGTACGCCATGCTGTCGCGGACGGTGCTGAACCTGAGCCCGCCCGTGAGGGTGAGGCCATCCGTCACCGACCACTCGTCCTGGGCGAAGAGGTCCAGGGTCTGCCTCTTGACCTTGGCGGCCGAGAAGGTGGGCGGCACGGGGTTGTACGGGTAGGTTTCCGCCCTCACCTTTACGTCGTCCCCGATGTAGTCGACCCCGGCGGTCAGGTAGTGCCGGCCGAGGGACCATTCCGCCTGGGCGCTGAAGGTCAGCTGCCTCTGGTCGCTGATCCCGTGGCCTACCGCCCACATCCCCGCAAAAGCGAGTGCCGGATTGTTGAAGTCGGAGATGAAGTCCTTTTGTATCCTTTGATACGATGCGGTAAAGGTGAGCTTCCGCAGGCGCTCGGTCAGCGCCGACAGGGTCAGGGACGCGGTGACAGTGTCGCGGTCGTTAGGGTCCAGCCGCATGATCGTTTTGTCCTGCACGGCTGAAAGCCCCTGCGCGTAGAACGACTTGTTCTCGTAGTGGTCCGCCCTCAAGGTGAAGCTGTGCCCGTCCCAGTCGTAGCCGAACTGGGCGGAGTAGTACCGGTTCCGGTAGCTGCTGGAGGCCGCCGTGCCGCCGTCCCGGCTGCCCCCCGGCACGCGGCGGTCCTTGGCGTTCACCCCGCTGGCGCTCACGCGGTAGTTGAAGCCGTTGTACCTGCCGAACACCGCCGTCTGGGGCTCCACGCTCCTGGTGGAGGAGTCGAATATGAAGTTCTGGCTGAAGCCCACCGGCTTGTTGCCGCCCCTCTTGGTGATGATGCTGATGACGCCTCCCATGCCGTCCGTGCCGTACAGGACCGAGCCGGGGCCCTTGATGATCTCGATCCTCTCGATCTGGCTCGGGTCGATGGTTATGGTGTTGTCGCTCCCGTCCTTGTCCACCGCCTTTACCCCGTCGATGAGGATAAGCGTTCTTCCGTAGGACTCGCCGCGGATGGAGACCCTCGAAGCGCCGGGCCTTCCGAGGGTGTCGATCATCACCCCGGGGAGCTGGGTCAGCGCTTCAGTGATGTTGGTGTAAGGCTCGCGTTCCAGGTCCTCGGCTGTCAGCACGCTCACCCCCATGGGGACGTCCATGAGATCCTGGAGCACGCGGCTGACCGTGACCATGATGGCTCCAGCCCTGACGGTGCCCCCGTCTTCCTGCGCGGCAAGGGGCCGGGTCCAGGCCGGGAGCGACAGCGCGGCGAGAAGCGCGGCTGCCAGGGCCGGGCTCCTCAGGGCGTTGCGTGACCCCGAGGGCCGGGGATTTCTCTTTTGCATTTTCTCTCTTTTCCTCAATGTTTCTCGTGGTTAATGACCCCTGGCGGCCATGGGTTAAAGTCCGGTGTCCGGGACCTTCGGCCGGGGCCGAGGGGCCCCGTCCGGAGGGCTCATTGCTGCGCCTGCCCGCAAGCCAGGCGGGCGCGGCGGCCTGAAGATTCAGTCGCCCACGAAGAAGGTCAGGTTGGCCAGGTGCACGGTCTCGGCTGCCTCGGGGTCGTCGGAGCCGGCCACGGCATGGCGGACCTTGAGGATCCAGAGGCCGCCCTTGACGGGCAGGAAATCCGCCTTGCCGTCCTTGTCGGTCTGGCAGTAGAAGGCCTTAGCCAGGCCCCAGCTCCCCGCCGGGTTGAAGCCCCGGAAATCGCCCAGGACCGTCGCCTTATGGAGGGGCTTGCCCTCGAAGAGGACCTGCACGGGGAGGGATCCCCCGGCCTTGAGCCCGGAGGGGTTAGCGAGGGGGACAATCTCCAGCCGGGCCTTGCCCAAAGGCCTGGAGGGGAAGTCCCCGGAGGCGCCCCCGGCGTTGATCACGTGCTTGCCTGTCATGAAGTACTTGTTCTTTGGCCCTTCACCGTGGCCCATCACGAACGGCTTGTACTCGGCGTAGGCCACGTAGCTCCCCGCCTTCACCGGCTCCTCGGTCACGTACTCGTAGTTCCTGCCTCCCGCAAGCCGGGTCTTGGCCTCGCCGCCCTCCAAGGCGACGATCGGGGCCTCTATGTTGGGCACGGCCTCATCCAGCACGTCAGTGACCTCGAAGCCCTCGTTGAAGCCTATGTTTATCTTGAGGGGGGCATCCGCCGGAGGGGAGGCTTCCGGGGTCTCCAGCCACAGGGAGTGGGCCAGGGCCGCTGCCGCGGCCGAGGCCGCGAGGGCGGCCGCCGCCGCGGCCAGGATCAGCCCCAGGGCGTGCAGGCGGGGATAAACCGCCGCGCCCGCAAGCGCGGCCGCGAAGGAGGGAAGGCCGGAACGGAGGAGGCGGGCGCCTGCGGCCAGGAATGTGCTTTTGTCTTCCATCGTGAATGAGGTTCCTTTCGGGTTTTACGCTGTGCGCGGCCGCTGAAGCCCGCGGGGGCGAGCCGGGTGTCCTGCGGGTTTGGCGCCTGTTTCCGGCCTTCGATCTAAACAGCGGCTCCGGGATTGCCGGCAGGCGCCGTAAATCCCCTGGGCGGCGTTCCCTTGCCGGTTGATGGAGACGGGCTGTCAGTCTCGGCGCCTCTTGCCAGCCCGAGCCTCCGCGGCCAGGCCCTGGCGATCAAGCGTTGCCGGAAGGCGCGGCGTGCCCGCGCCCCAGGATGGCGCGATGCTCCGTCGCTTCCGGAAGGAACGGATATCCCGGAAGGCATATTGGAGATAGGGCCTGGCGCTCGCCATAGGGCGGCGAGGCAGGGACATCCGCGTTCCGCGTCCCTTGAGGCGCGAAAGAACGCTCCAGGGCGCTGCATTCTCAAGGGCAAGGGTATGCGGTCGCCTGCCGCGGAGAGCAGAATCCGCGGGCGCAAGCGGGTTCCTCAGCCTGCCGCTCCGGCGAGGGCGGCATGGAGGACTGCCGGCGCGCCGGGGCGGTTCAGGCCTGTCGGGTGCCGATTGCGCAGGATGCAGGCGGCTCACGCTTCGGGAAGAGGCGGCGTCGGGCGCGAAGCAAGGCGCTGCCTTTCCCGCTTCTCCGGCAGGCATGAGGGGGGCAAGAATTATTGCGGATTGTTTCCGTGAAGGAAGGCGGGGGAGGGCGGGGAAGGGAGGAGGTCCTGGTTCCTCGTCGCCTAAGCCATCCGTTGCCATTGGGCGGCGGCCCATGCATCTGCCGGGACAGCGGCAGAAGCGGGGGTTGGTCATGTTGCGCGGGCGGCGGCCGCCGGGCGGGAACGCTTATTGCGCAAAAGTATCCGTGCCGCGCATGGCGCCGGAGCCAGGCGGGCGAGGCCTGCCTGCGGGCGTTGAGCGGCTTGGATGCCATCTGGCTGGTGGTGAGCTTTGCTGTGGAGTTTCCGGGACCGAAATGAATCTAGCGCCGTTTCCGGAGGTTTGCAAGAATTATTTTTCCCGTTTTCATTTTCAACTGTAAAGCCTCCCGATGGCGATTGATAAGGGTTTCCCTGAAGGCATCCGCAAAAAGCCTTGATCATGGAGTGCCGGAACCGGAACATTTCTTGACAATTTTCCGGCGTGACTCGCCACCCGCATGATGTCGCCGCCTGTAGCCGCATGCTGCAGCCGGCGGCGGCTGCGCCGTCAGGGTTTTTTTACAAATTTTGCGCGGTATCGGAATGGAAGCCGAATATTAACCGTCAAGCGCGCCGCTTCGGCCGCTCATCCGCCAGGCGGGGCGGCGGATCATCTAGAGCATTTCGGACGGTTGCCCGGCAGGAGCGGAAAGGCGCCGGATCAACCAGGGCATTTCGGTCAGCCGTTCGCAGGAGCGGCAGGGCGGAGGATCATCTAGAGCATTTCGGACGGTTGCACGGCAGGAGCGAATGCGCCGGATCAACCAGGGCATTTCGGTCAGCCGTGCGCGAGGAGCGGCAGGGCGGAGGGACATCTAGATCTTTTAGGTCGGCCGTACGCCAGGAGCGGCAGGGCGGAGAATCATCCAGATCATTTCAGCCGGTCGTTCGGCAGGAGCGGCCGGGCTCCGGCAACGGCATGGGGGGCCGAAAAGACGGAACGGCTTGAGCTTCAAAGGGTACCGGCCTAAGGCCTGAACAGGACCGGCAGGCTGAGCGGACCGGTCTCGAGTTCGCCTTGCAATGTGGCGTATATCTCGTGATGCCTCGGGATATGTTGGTCATGCCTTTAATGGGACTGAAACTAATCATCCCCGCCCCTGCCGCCGCCTTAACCGGCATCGGCGTCGGCTGGGGCCTGGAGGGAATTTGAAGGGAACTCCTTGGAATCCTTGAGCTTGATCCGGGCCTTCCGGGATTTCGCGGGAGGCGGAAAGGATCCCGCGCCGCGCCTTGAGGCTTCTCTTCAAGGAGCGGCAAGGCGCCATGGCGGGGAAACTGCCGTTGCCGCTGAACAGCTTCAGTTGGAAAAAGATATCGCGGGCCATGGACCCCAGGAACGGCTGTCTCTCGGAGGGTCTGACCCGGCAGAAGCAAGTCGTGTTCGGCATTTCTCTTGACGCGCCCGGAGACAAGCCGGCCGTCCTGAAGCCGAAAGCCTCTTTGTTGTACTCAGCAAGCCTTTTAGGAGGGGGTGATGCCCGCGTAAAAGACGGCGGCGCTGCCGCAGGCTTTTCATGCCGGAGCGGATACGGCCTTAAGCCTGTCCTGAGCCGTCCGGTCTCGGCGCGGCCGGCCTTTGCCCGGCTCAGGACGGCGCCGCAGGCCGTCATCTCGCGGGTTCGAGACGAAAAGCCCTCGCTTTGAAGGACATACAGTTCATAAGGGCGCAATAGACGTGTCTGTCCGCCGGGCCGACCATGTCGGGGACCGCTGGAGTCTCGCGTCGAATGCCAGGCTTTCGAGACAGTCCTGCCGTAATCTTCATGGGTGCCTGAAAGGCCATGAATCCCGGCATGGGGGCGAGGCATTTTGAAATGTCGCCGTTGACCCTGCAGCAGGCGGCGGCAAGTTCCGTGATCGGGCGGACGTGAATATGTCTGTTTCCAGAAGGCCTGCGCCCAGCGGAGCTACAGCCTTGATAGGGCAGGAATCTGACTTCCGCCGAATTTCGCAGTAGCGAAACGGCTGAACAAGGTGTTACGGGTGTTGCAAGTATTGAAGGCGGAAGGCACATGAAATTTTTTTGGAGAAAAAATTAATATATTTAAAGATTAATATTAAACTATAATTAAAAAATATATAAAAAATAAAATTATAGTAAAATAAAGATGCTAACTGGGCTTCAGGTCTTTTGCAGTGTCAGCAAAAAAAGAACAAAAAAGTGAAATGGGGTACGAGGAAGCTGGGGAACAGGGGAGACACGAAGTAAAGGGGAACAAAAACATGGGAACTCAGGAATGTTGGAACGGGGGAACGTGGGAGCGGGAGACCGGGGAACAATGGGCGGAACGAAGTAAAGGCGGGAACGGAAAAGCGGCAACGTGAGGGGAGCTAGGCAATGGGGAATCGGCTGTAAGAGGGGACAAGAAAGAAGCGAGGCATGGCGAGCTAATGGGTAGACGTGAAAAGGTCGAAAAGAGGAAAGATCGCCCCGCGCCGGCCAGGGCTAACTCAGGCGGAAAGAAGGCGCAAACAAAAGCGGCCCCGGCAAGGTCACAAGACCGTTGCGGAGCCGCTCAGATGAACAGGAGCAAGTCCGGGTGAAAGCCTCCCGGCGGCTTAGAAGGTGTAGTTGAGCAAGAGGCTGACG
>JAITRL010000134.1 GCA_031288415.1 Deltaproteobacteria bacterium
CCGGGCGCGCGGGCGGCGCCTTAGCCCGTGCCGCCCCCGATCGCGCCCTGCGGAGCGAACGCCTGGAGGCTTTCCGGCCCGGCCCTGTCCGGGCCGCCTTGGGCGGCGCAGGGGGCCGGCGGGGCCTGCCGCAGGAACCCTGCGGCTTCCCGACGGCCGAGGAACGGTTCCCTCGCCATAGGAACCGAAAGTCTGACGCGAGAGCCAGGCATGCCAGCAAAGGCTTGCGTCGCCTGCCGGATCAGGCGAGCCCCGCAACAGGCGGCAAGGATGATCCCGGCGACGCCAGCCAAGGGCGTTTGCCGGGCCGCAGGAAAAAGCCTGCAGGGCAGACGGGAACGTTCGGCCGCGGCGGGGATCGTGCCGCGGGATCGGGAGACGCGAGGCGGCCCCCCGCCGGCAAACGGCCGCGCGAACCTTGCCGCGGCTTTGGGCGCGGCAGGGAGCCTCCATGCCGCCGCGGGCGTATTTTCCGGTACGGCCCGAGGCGCCCGCCCGCAGCCGGTGAAAACGTCCGCGCCTGCCCGGCCCCTGGAAAGCTTGGCCGCCCCGGCCCCTTCCGGACGGGCCGGGTCCGCTGCCCGCGCCCCTGCGGCAGGGCCCGGATGCCGCGCGGAGGACTTCCCCTGGCCTGCCGTCGGCCGGCTCTGAAGGTCCTGAAACCTTAGCCCGGCGGCGACCCTCTTTCAGGAAAATTCCGCGGCCGGGCCGGCAGGGACCTCCGGCCCGGCTTCCCGCAGGCGCGAAGGCGCGGCGGACGGGCCTCTCCGGCCGGGCGGCAGGCTTCCGGTTCCGCGCGCGGCGGCGGCGCCTGCCGCCGTCTTGGACGCCGCATCTTTCAAACGTCCTTGGCCATCTCTTCCAGGCGCTCCCGCTCGTCCGGGCCGATGTGACGGCAGCCGGGGCCCTCGAGGCGGGACATGCCTTTTCCTATGGGGATCACGTTGATCTGCGCGGGTATCCGCTCCTTGAGGGCGGCCACGTGGCTGATGAGGCCGACAGTCTTCCTGTGTAACCCGCCACCCTTGTCGCCGTCGGGGAGGGAGAGCTCGATCAGGGCGCCGATGGCGCTGTCCAGCGACTCGTCGTCCAGGGTCCCGAAGCCCTCGTCCAGGAACAGGGACTCCACCGCGCATTTCCGGCTGGCCATGTCGGAGAGCCCCAGGGCCATGGCGAGGCTCACGATGAATGTCTCGCCTCCGGAAAGCGTGTTGGCGGGGCGCCTGGCCCCGCCCTGGAAGAGGTCCTTGACGAAAATCTCCAGGGAATGCCCCTCGGGCTGCCGCAGCTCGTAGCGGCCGCCGGACATGCCCGTGAGCCGGAAGTTGGCGTTGTCGACCAGCACGTCCATGTTGAGGGACTGCACGATTTTCTTGTACTTCGCGCCGTCGGAGCTTCCTATCAGCGAGTTGAGGGACTCCGTCGCGGCCCCGGCGGCCTCCAGGCGGGCGTACTCCTCCAGCTTTCGCGCCGCGGCTTTTTTGGCCCTGTCGTTGTCCTTCAGCTTCTGGCCGATGGCGCCCTTCCGGGAATGGACGGCCTGCAGCTTGCCCTCGAGATCCCGCGCGGCGTTTTCCGCCTCCCCGAAGGCGCCGGGAACGGCAGCCGCCGCAACCCTGGCCTCGGCAAGGCGCGTCTCCTTTTCCTGGAGGAGCGACCGGTGCTCGGCCGCCTCCCCGTCCAGGGCGGCCTTGCGGCCCTCAAGGCTTTCACGGTCTTCCGGGGACAGGCGGGCGGCCAGGAACGCCTCCCGGTCCGCTTCCCCCTCCGGGCTCAGGAAGCCCTTTTCCCGCAGGGCCGCCGCAAGCTCCAGTTCCCTGGCCCGGAGCTCTTCCAGGGCCTCCCTGGCCCTCTCGGCCGCCTCCGCCTCGGCCTTGACCGCGCCCTTAAGCTCGCTTTCCAGCCGCGCCGCCTCGGCCTCGCGGCGGCGCGCTGCCTCCGCGGCCCGGGCCCCTGCGGCCCTCAGCCTCTCTTCCTCGGAGTCAGGCTCCAGATCCCCCAGCAGCGCCCTCTTCTCGGCCAATATGGCCTCCAGGCCGCGCCGGACCTCGTCGATGTGGAGACGTTCGGCCAGTATCTTCTCCTCCTGGGGGCCGGTTTCGGCCGACTGGACCCGGACGGCCTCCGCGCGGCGGGCCATCTCCCCCTCGAGGCTCGCGAGCCCCTCCTCGATCCTCGTCCGTTCCGCGAGCCTTTTCCGGAGCGAGCCGAGGATCGTCTCCAGGCGCCCGGGCGCGGGAATCTCCCCGGTATAGGGCCGGATCCTTGCCGCGAGCCGCCCGGAATCCTCCGCTGAGCGGGCCCTGCGGCCCTCCAGCTCGCTTCCGAGCCTCGCGAGCTCCTCCTCCGCGCGGTCCCTGCGGTTTTCCGCGTCCTTGAGCTCCAGCGCTTTTCCCGCGGCCAGCTGCGACGCAAGGTCGAGCTCCTGCCGTTCGGCGTTGATTCTCTTGTCGGCCAAAGCCGCGAGGGCCAGGGCGCCCTCGGCCGCCTTGAGCCCCGCCTCCGCGGCGGCCGCCGCCTCCGCGAGCAGGCCCGGAAATTCCGGGCCGCCCTCTTCCGGGTCAGGGAGGCCTTCGCCCTCCAGGGAGCGCCTGAGATCGGCCAGCGCCTTCTCCCCCTTGTCCCTGAGCCTGGGGATCTCCTCCATCAGGCCCGCCCCTTCGCTTTCGAGGGCGGATTTCCTGGCGGCCAGCTTCTTTTCAGCCTCCCGGTGCAGCGCGCAGGCGCGCTCCGCCGCCTTCAGCCGCGCCTGGGCCTCGTCCACGCGCGCCTCCGCGCCGCCGGCCCAGGGGTGCTCCAGGCTCCCGCACAGGGGACAGGGCTCGCCTTCCCTGAGGGCTTCCCTGTGCTGGGTCAGCCCCTTTACGGCGATGTTGAGGCGCAGGTTCTCGTCCGCCAGGCTGCGGGAGCTCTCCAGCTCCCGGCCCCTTTCCGCCGCCGCTTTTTCGGACTCCACTAGCTCCCCGAGGCCGCGCAGGGTCTCTCTGGCCCTGTCCTCCTTCCCGCGCAGCTCGGAGAGGGCCTCGGCGCGGGAGCCGCAGGCGATCACGGCTTCCCTGAGCCGCCCGTGCCGGAGCGAGAGGGCCTTGCGGCGCGCCGTCCACTCTTCCGGGGAGGCCCCTTCCAGGGCCTGGAGTCGTTCCGCCTCCAGGCCCTGGAGCCTGGCGAGGGCGGCGCCGCGCCGTTCCAGCGCGCCGGAGTGCGCCGCGGCGGCCTTTTCCGCCTGGGCCTTCCCCGCCGCCATGGCGGCCCCGGCCTTTTCCGCCCGCCCCGCCGTCTCCGCTTCCTCCCGCCAGAGCCCGTCAAGGGCTCTCGCCTCCTCCTCGATGCCCGCCAGCTCGCCGCGCAGCCCGGCAGGCGCGCACTCGGTCTCGAGCCTTGCCAGATCCTTGTCCCGTGAGGCGGCGGCCTCTTTGAGCCATGCCACGCCTCCGGCGATCTCGTCCCGGAGCCGCGAGAGGGCCGCCGCCCTGTCCTTGTCCGCCTTCCGCAGCTCTTCCAGGACCTTGTTTTCAGAGGCGGCCCTGGAGCTGAGCTTCCGCGCCGCCTCTATCCTGGGCAGCGCCTCGGAGAGGGCATCCCCTGCCGCCTTCAGGGCCTCTTCCGCCTCATTCCTGAGTCCCTGCGCCGCCTGCAGCCGCGCCTGGGTTTCAGGGACGGAGTCCCTGCGCCTCTTAAGGGCCTCGCCCGCCAGAAGCCCCTGCCTCTCGGCCTCCCCGAACCGGGCCCAGGCGGCCTCGGCGCCTTCGGCGGCGCGCCCGCGCATGAGCCGGGCGCTTTCCGGCGCGAAGGCCGCGAGGGCCGCCTCGAGCGCGGGCCCTTTGGCCCGGTGGGCCTCCAGCTCCGCCTCGGCGTCTGCCGCGGCCTTGAGCAGGGCCGCCTCCCGCCGGCGCAGGCCGAGAGCCTCCTGGAGCGCCGCGGCCTCCCGTTCGGCCTCGGCGAGCTGCCTTGCGAGCTCGGCCTCCTCCTCGGGCGTGAGGGCCTGCATGGAGTCAAGCCCTGCCTTGAGGGCCTTGAGCTCCTCCCTGCGGGACCTGGCCTTCTCGAAGGTCGCCGCCGAGATGCGGGAATAGATCTCGGTCCCCGTGATCTTCTCGAGCAGGTCGGCCCGGGCGGCGGGCGGGGACTTCAGGAACTCCGCGAACCCCCCCTGTGCGAGCAGGGCGGAGCGCGTGAAGCGGTCGTAGTCCAGTCCCGTGCGGTCGGCCACCAGCGCGGGTACGGCCTTGCCGTCCTCTCTCACAGCCCTTCCGTCGGCGATCCTCACCAGCTTGTGCGTGTACTTCTGCAGGTTCCCGTCCGGCCGTTTGCGGGACCGGTACTGGTAATACGAGGCCCGCCAGGACTCGCCGCGCGCGGTGAAGGTGGCCTCGGCCTGGCACTCTCCCGCCCCGCGAGTGATGATCTCGTTGGAATTCCCGGTCAGCCTGCCGAGGCGCGGGGTAGTCCCGTAGAGGGCCAGGCAGATGGCGTCAAGAATCGTGCTCTTGCCGGCCCCGGTAGGGCCCGCGATCACGAAGAGACGGTCGCGCTCGTAGGGCGCGGCCCTGAAGTCTATCTCCCAGGCCCCGGCCAGGGAGTTGAGGTTGCGGATGTAGAGCTTTTCCAGCAGCATGGCTTCACCTTCCCGCCTTGCCCTCAGGCGTTTCCCCCGGCCCGTCCCCGATCGCGGGGGCTTCCCCCGGCCCGTCCCCGATCGCGGAAGCTTCCTCCGGCCCTTCCTCGATCGCGGAAGCTTCCTCCGGCCCGTCCTCGATCGCGGAAGCTTCCCACGCGCTCGTGAACGCGAGAGCTTCCCGCGGGATCGTGATCGAGAGAACTCCCCGCGGGCCCTGCCCATGCCCCTCCGCCCCCGGGCGCGGCCGGCCCGGAACGGCCCGCCTCCTGACTGAGGCCCGCCCGCGGGCGGTCTTCCGCTTCCCCCCGCCTGACCTCGAGAAGCACCTCGGCGTGGGCCGTCCTGAGGGCCGGCCAGCTCTCGCTTTCCTTCTCCCTGTACCTCTTAAGGACCATGTCGAAGATCTCCTCCTCGCTCATGGTTTCGAGAGCCTTCGGCGCCGCGAGCCTCTGCCTCGCGTCGGCCGCGGCGGAAAGGTTCATGACGGCCGTCACCTCGAAGCCCTTGCCCTCGGAGAGCCGGTCCACCTCGGCCTTGAGCTCCGGCCCCAGCCTCGGGCCCGTGTAGATCACCTCCACCAGGGCGTCGGAACCCGCTGACGCGAGTTCCCTGAGCCCTGCGGCAATCAGGTCCAGGTCGCCCTCGAGGCGGCGCAGCTCCCGGAAGACCGGGACCTCCAGGGTCTCGGCGCGGAGCGCCCCGCCGCCGATCTCTATGAGGGTCACGCTTTTGGCGGCCGCCGACTCGCTGAAGCGCATGGGGATGGGCGAGCCGCTGTAGCGGACGTTAGGCGCGCCGGCCTGCTGGGGGCGGTGGATGTGCCCGAGGGCGGCGTAGTCGAAGAGGCCCGCGAAAAGCGAGGCGTCCACGCCCCACAGGGCGCCCACGGTGAACATCCTGTTGTCCCGCGGGCCGCCGGCTGCGGCTTGCGGGAGGGGGCCGCCGGCGGCCGGCGCGGAAGATCCGGAAGGGCCTGAAGCCTCAGCGGCGGCTTTCCGGCCCGTCTCCCCCCCGGGCTCCCCGGAGCCCGCGCCGTCCACGCAGGGCTCCGGCGCGTAGCCCGGATACAGGACACGCATGCCGTCCCCTTCCGCGTAGACGGCACCGGCGGCCATGAGATGGCCCATCGCGATCACGGGCAGGAGGGCGCCCGTCTTCGCGGACAGCGCGGCCGCGGCCTCGGCCGTGCGCCGGTAGCGGTCGGCTATGCCCTTGATGATCCCCCGTCCCTCGACCTGGGAGGTCTCGGCCTCGCCGGTCAGGCGCACGTCGCGTTCTGGCAGGAACGGCACGGCCGCGACTATCGCCGCGGGGCCGGAGCCGTCCCGGGCCTCCAGGACCACGAGCTCTTCCGCCGGGTTCTCCCTGGCGGCCGCGAAGACGCGGATGTTGAAGTATTTGAGGAGTTCCCTGGGCGCCTCCAGGAAGGAGGCGGAGTCGTGGTTGCCGGAGGTGACCACCAGGGCCTTGAGACGCGGGCTCGCCCTGGCCAGAAAACTGTAGTACAGCTCCTGGGCCCAGACTGGCGGTGAAGTGGAGTCGAAGACGTCCCCCGCCACCAGGAGCGCGTCGACGCTCTCGCGCTCCAGGAGCCGGAGGAGCCATTCCAGGAACTCCCGGAACTCCCTGTCCCGCCTGACTCGGTTGATGGAGCGGCCCAGATGCCAGTCGGAGGTGTGGAGGATCCTGATCTTCGGGGCCTGGAGGGCGGGCCTGCCGCTTCGCTCGTCCAGGACGGTCGTGCGGCGGGGCGGGGCAAAAGAGCTTCCGGGGCCGGGGGGCCGGCTGTCCGGGGCTTGCGGGCCTGGCGTAAGGGGCATGCGGCGCGGGCCTTTCATGTAGCGGCCCGGCGGAAAGCCGGGCCGCGGGGCACGGGCTCCGGAAACGGCCGGGGGCCGGGCCGGGGCTGAAAGATCTTAAGGGGCGGGAGGCAGACGAGGGAACGAAGGTATCGTGACGGGCGGCGCGGTTCTCAGGGCTGTCTCCGGCAGGGTCCTGGAAGGGCAGCCCGGGACGCCGGTCAGGGCGGTCTCCGGCAGGGTCCTGGAAGGGACGCTTCCTGAAGGCGCCGGGAATGTCCTCCCGGCGCCGACGGCCCCTTCAGGGCAGGGAAGGCCGTCCCCTGACAGGCGAGGAAGGGCCCTGGTCAGGGGGGGCGGCCGGCCAGGCGGGCCTCCGCCGTTGCAGGCTGGGTTCTTGGAGTGCTGGAAGAATTATACCATATCTTGAGTGAATGCAAGAGGCGAGGGCAAAGGGGCGCCTGGGGGGCCCTAAACCGGCAGGCGGCCCGCAAGGGCATGGACCGCCGCAGGCCTGCCGCCGGGACCCTAAAGCCGTTGCCGGCTGCAAGGGTACAGGGGGCGGCAGGAAGCCGGTTGCGGCGGCCCGGGGCGGGGGCGCCTGCGGCGGCGCGGAAAGAAGGGAAGGGCGGGGGCGCTTGCGGCGGCGCGGGAAGGAGGGAAGGAGGGAAGGGCGGGGGCGCTGGCGGCGGCGCGGAAAGGATGGAAGGAGGGGCGCCGCGGATGCCGGTCTTGCCGGTCATGCGGACGACGCTTGCGTGCCCGGCGCGAGCGGAGCCGGGCGGGAACAGGACAGGGGGGCTTCCGGCGCTTCCGGGCCATCCGAGGCCCCCGATCGGGCCAGCCGCTGCAAAAGCCGCCGGGAGCTGCCCCCCGGCCTTGGCAGGCCGGGCAGCCGGGTTCCTTTCCGGTCTTCTGAGGGAAGCCCCGGCCGCTGTCCGAAACGCCGCGCCCCTTCAGCCTGCGGGAAGCCTTTCCCTGGACTGCCTCCGGATTTCCGCCACGTAGCCCGGCCGGTTTTCCGCCAGTACCTTGAACCCCTTGAGCATGACCTCCACGTCCTTGGCGGTGAGGCCGTAGATTTCAGCCGCGGCCACGTCGCCCGAGGCCTTGAGAGCGCCGTACTCCTCCTCGCCCAGCGCGCGTTCCCGCCCGCTCAGGCCGTACAGGGCCCTCGCCTCCGGGAAGAGGTCGGGGGTGTTGCTGAGGGTGAGGACGGCGGCGTTCCTGGCCAGGGAGCGGTACCGGGGGTTTTCCCTGATCTCCCTGTCGGAGGCCGGCGGGAAGGGGATGCGGGTCACGAACGTCTTGTTGACGTTCATGTTCACGGAGAAGCGCAGCAGCCAGTCGAAGGGGAGGCTGTTGAAGAGCCCCAGGGCGAAGAGGAGCCTCTCCAGGCTCGCGGCCGCGTGCCTGATCTCCCCTGTCCGCGTGTCCAGGGAGTACCTGCCTGGCACCGAGACCCAGGCGGAGTTCTGGACCGCGACTTCAGGGGGAATCAGGGCCGCGACCATGGATCTCTCGTTGGTGTCGGCGGCGATGGCCCTGAAGCACAGGCGCGCGAAGCTATGGTCCGGGACCGGGAAGGCCCCGCCGGCCGTATCCGCGAGGTAGCGCAGGATGCGCCTGCGGGTGAGGCCGGAGTTCCCGTCGCCGCAGGCGCCCCGGAGGATTCCCTCCGCCTCGGGGGAGGCGAGGGCCTGGACCCTCAGGTCCTCCGCCAGCCTGCGCAGGTTCCGGCGCAGGAGGTACTTTTCCAGCTCGCCCGGGTCCACCCACTGCCGCGCTTCGGCGTACCGGGCGTCGAACTGCCAGAGCATCTCCCCCTTGTAGAGGGGGATGAGGCCCTCGCCGCGTTCCTCCCTGAACACGGACTTGTCCTCGGTGGCGTCGAGTTCCCGCCGGAAATCGAGCCAGCCGCTCCCCAGGGGCGGAAGGGCGCGGAAAATCCGCTTGAGCGCGGGAAGCTCCCTGCCGCCGTCGGCCATCTCCAGGTACGCGAGGCGCCCGGGGGAGGTGAGGCGCACGTCCTTGAGCGGGTAGGCGAAGGCCCCGTCATCCGTCGCGAGGTCTCCGGGATCCGTGAGCCTGAAGCGGGCCAGGGCCGCCTGTGCCGGGTCGCGGGCGTTTTCGATCTGCAGCAGGGCGAACTTGAAGCCGGCGTGCACGTCCGGGAACACGCCCCTGGCGTTCACGAAGCCCTCGCACCGGCGCAGGGTGAAGTTCCCGAAGACGTGCCGCCTCAGATCCGCGGACCCGTCGTCCATCATGAGGGCGGCGGGGGCCGCGAGGCTGAGGATCCCGCGGGGAGCCAGAAGCGAGAGGTCGCGCTCGGCGAAAAACCTGCAGAGGTTGCCGTCGCCCCCGCAGCGGCTCTTGGGGTAGGCGCGCATGAAGTACCTGCTCTCGGTCCGCGCCCTTTGCGCCCCTTCGGCGCGCAGGGAGTTCACGGCCTCCCGCGCCAGAAGGCCGGCCCGCAGGCCCGCCTTGCCGGATTCCGGGAGCGCGCGGTAAGACGGGCTGAACTGGGAGAAGAAAAGCGGGTCCTCGAACCTCGACCTCTCCCAGGGCGGGTTGGCGACGATCAGGTCGAATCCCGGGCGGCCTCCCGCGAAGGCCTCAGGGAACTCGGCCTCCCAGTTGAAGAGCCCGTAAGCCCTCCGCAGGCGCCGGAAGTCCCGGCGCGGGCCGTCAGAGGGATCTTCCGCCGGATTCCCGCGCGCCGCGGCATGGACGCCCGCGCCGCCGGGCCCTGCCTGGCGGCGCGGGCGG
>JAITRL010000167.1 GCA_031288415.1 Deltaproteobacteria bacterium
CCCCCGGGCCGGCCCGGCACGGGGGAACCGTGGCCTCCGGGCGAGCCTGCCCAGGCCCCCCCGGGCCTGGGCCTTGAACCCCCGGCCCGGGGAGCCGCGCCCGGAAACCGCCCTTGCGGCGGCCTTGCCCGCGGCCTCAGGCGGCTTTCCCGCAGGGGCCGCGCCTTGCCCGGGCGTGGCGCGGCCCGCTACTTGCCGTCCTTTTCCTCCTTGGCCTTGACCTCGGGCTCCAGGGCCTTGAGGTGCTCCACGTAAATGTCGGCCCAGGAGTCGTTGGACCCCAGCCCCTGGAGGTACGCGCTCACCGTGAAGCCGGCGGCCTTGAAGGCGCTCGCCCAGCTGTCGTCCTCGCTGCCCGCCATGTCGTTGCGGGCATGATCGCCCGCCACCACCATGAAAGGCGCCAGAAGCACGTTCTGGGGGGCGCCCTCGACCTTCTTGATGGCCTCTATTATCTCAGGGGCGTGGGGCGGGGACTCGACCGTGCCCAGGTAGATGTTGGGGCCGTAGGCCTTGCGCAGGGCGGCCTCCACCTTGGAGTAGACGGCCTGGGTCAGGTGCTCGTTGCCGTGCCCCATGAGGACCAGGTTGGCTCCGGCGTCCTTGGCCTGCTGGGCCAGGGGGGCGAGGGCCTGGATCGCCCGGTCGATGTACTTGGGCTGGCCGTCGCCGGTCCCCAGGGCGGGGATACCCACGCCGATCCAGGGGAAAGGCTTGAGCACCGGCTTGACGGTGTTGTACTTGTCCAGGGCCTCGACCAGCTTGGCGAGATCAGTGTACTCCTCGCCGTCAGTCACGTGGAGGGACTGCACGAGCACGAGCCTCGCGCCCTCCTCCTGGATCTTGGCCAGCACGGTGAGGGCGTTGTTGATCTCGTAGATCTCGGCCGGGATCTGCGGGTTGGCCTTCTTGAAGGCGTCGTCCTTGGCCCTGCCGTGCCAGATGTCCCTGATGATGTTGGAGGTGAAGGCCAGATGCACGTCGTAGCCGGGGAAGGCGGCCTTGACCCTTCTCTCTATGTTCAGGATGGAGTCGAGCGCCTCGGGCTCGGTCGTGCCGAAGGCCGCGAGCACGATCGCGGGCTTCTGGGGCTTACGCTCGAAGGCCAGGGCGTCCGAGGCCGCCGAGACGGCCCAGACGGCCGCCAGCAGCGCCAGCGCGCACAGTAATGCTGGAATCATGCTTAAGTCTCTCCTCATAAGACGATTCATCACCGGAATTGATTTCATTTAAACGGCACCTCTCGGCTGTGGGGATTGGGCGGCAGGCCCATCTTTGGGGGATAGGGGGAACGCCCGGTTACAGGCGCTGCGCGCCTGTCAAAGGCAGCGGCGGAGTGAGAGGCCGCTTAAGGGGCATCGCGCGGGCGGCCCTGGCCGCCGGCCGCGGGGCTCCCGCGGGGCGGCCGGCCAGGGCCGCAAAGCCGCAGGAGAGAGGCTCCGCCCGTCCGCGGGCGGCCGGGCCCCTGATGCCGGCGGGGCCCTGACGATACGTCCCCTTCCCAGGAAACGGGCGGCTCGGGGACGGCGAGGGGGGAAACCGGAGTAAGGGCAGGCGGGATGCGGAAGCCTTTCCGGCTTAGGAGCGGGCAGGGGAACGGGCTCCGGCAAGCTGGGGGGCGCCGCCGCGCCGCAGGGCCCCGGTCAACGCGGAAAAGGAAACACGCCATCGGGGTCAGGCAAAACGTTCTCGGTTCGGGAAAGCAAGGAAACCGCGGCGAAAAAAAACGGACCGGGCCGGATCTCGGAAAGCCGCGCCGGAAGGCGGCACGGCTCAGGCCGAGGTTCCCGGCGCAGGACAAGGCGCAAGAAAAGGCGGAAGGCGCGGGCGGGGACCCGCGCGGGATCCCCGCGGAGAAGAAGCGGGGAAAAACCGGCTTAAGGGAACGCGCGGGCGCCGCAGGCCGGAGCGGGCCGCGCCGCAGGCGGCGGGGCCGGGCGCCGGAAGAGGCTTCCGCTGCGGGCGCGCGGCCCGGCGGGCAAGGGAGACCGGAGCGGCGGCGCGCGCCTGCCGGGCGCCGCGGCCAAAGGGCAGGGCGGGCCGGGGACATGGACCGCGGAAGGCAAAAAAAAACGGCTCCGGCCGTAAATTACGGCGGAACCGCGATCCGTTTTACCGTGGTCCGGGCGGGCCTGCGCCTTGCGCTGGCGCGCGCGTCTGAGGCGCGCGGGCGCAGGACATCGGCGGTGCCGGGGCAGGTCTTCTGACTTCCGGATCTCAGCTGCGGGTCCCTAGCCTTCCCCCCTCCGGACGTACCCGAATCCTCTCCGAAGGAAGTGGCCGGCCTTGCGGCCGTAAAGGACCCCGCTCCCCGGTCACAGCGGCGGGACCGTGGCAGACTTTGACTGCCTTCCCTATTAAGCCTTGATAGGCGCCTCGGCGATAAGGCGATTAGCGGGTTGTTTGCTTAGCTCTCGTCAAGCGTTTACACCATAAATGAAAATCCCGCCCCCTGTCAAGGGGCCGCGCGGGGCCGGAGGCGCGCCGAAACCCTTCCGGCGGCGCCGGGCAGGAGGCGGCCGCCCCTCACCCTCCCCCGCTAGCGAGATGCCTCTCCCTCTCGCCCCCGTGGCGGAAGGATATGTTAAGGCCGCCGGAAAAATCGTCCGGGCGCACCTCGGCCTCAGCCTCGAAGACCTCCCGCAGGAGCCCGGCGTTGAGGGTCTCGGCCAGCGGGCCCGCGGCCGCCAGCCTGCCCCCCTTCATGAAGATCATCTCGTCGGCGTACACGGCGGCAAGGTGGAGATCGTGGGTGACCGTCACCACGAGCGCCCCGTCCCGGCGGGTGAGGATCCTGACCCGGTCCATGAGGTCCAGCGCCTGTGCCACATCCAGGCTCGCGGTGGGCTCGTCCAGGAGGATCACCGGCGTCGACTGGGCCAGGGTCCTGGCGAGCACCGCCCTCTGAGCCTCGCCCCCGGACAGGGCGGTGACGGGCTTGTCGGCCAGGTGCCCGAGGTTCAAAAACTCGATGGCCCTCTCCACGATCCGTTTGTCCTCGGCGGTCAGGCGCCCCCAGCGCCCGAGGTAGGGCCGCCTGCCCAGGGAGACTACCTCCCGGACCGTGAAGGAGAAGTTGAACTGGAACTTCTGGGGGGCGAGGGCCAGGAGCCGCGCGAGCCTTATGGGCGGGTACTCCCCCGCCTCCTTCCCGAAGACGCGGATGGAGCCCTTCTCCGGGGCCTTGAGGCGCGCGAGCAGGTCCAGAAGGGTGCTCTTGCCCGCGCCGTTGGGGCCGGCCATCACATAATGGCGGCCCGGACGGAAGTCCAGGGACAGATCGCTTACAGCCCGCATGCCGTTGGCGTGGCGGAAGCACAGTCCTCGCACCGAGAGGATCGGGCTGTCCCCGGAGGCTCCCGCAGGGGGCTTGAAGGTAGAGCCTCCGGCGAAGCGGGGCCTGGACTCGCCCGCAGCCCCCTCAGGGGCCCCAGGCGCATCCGCTCCGGCGGCGCCTGAAGCTTCCGCTCCGCCTGAACCTGGCGCATCCGCTCCGCCTGAACCAGGCGCATCCGCTCCGGCGGCGCCTGAAGCTTCCGCTCCGCCTGAGACTGGCTCTTCCGCTCCGCCTGAGACTGCCGCTTCCGCTCCCGCGGCGGCGGAAGCAACGACCGCCGTCTCCGGAGTCCGTGCGGCAGGCCGCCCCGAGACGCCGGCCCGCCCGGCCTCGTCAACCCCGGCCGGGAAGGCGTCCCCGGAGCGCCCCTTGCCGTCTTCGGCGCTAGACATGGACCAGATCCTTCATCTTGCGGCGGAAGATCACCAGGAAGGCAGGGCCGGCCAGGAGCGCCGTGAGCACTCCCACGGGGATCTCGCCGGGAAGAAAGGCCCGCACTACCGTGTCCGCGGCGGACAGGAGCAACGCCCCGCCCAGGGTCGAGAGCGGGATAAGAGACCTGTGGTCAGGCCCGGCAAGGAGCCTTACCAGGTGCGGCACTATGAGGCCCACGAAGCCGATGATGCCCGCCACCGCCACGGAGGCGGAGGCCGCGACCGAGGCCGCGGCCAGGAGCCGCAGGCGCACCTTGCCGGTGTTCACGCCGAGGGTCTCGGCGCTGCGGACCCCCAAAGTCATGATGTTAAGGTCCACGGCCGAAGGGAGAGTAAGGAATATGGCCGGGACGAAGAACACGAAGACTATGCCCGCCTCGGTCCAGGTGCGCGCCTGGAAGCTCCCCAGGAGCCAGAAGATGATGGAGCTCACCTGGTCGCCCGCCAGGTACTTGATGAAGGAGATGGCGGCCGAGAGGATGGCCGACATGATGACTCCCGCAAGGATCAGGTTGGGGGGCGGGAGCCTGCCCTCCCTGTCCGCCGCCAGCAGCATCACCACGAAGAGGGTGACCGTCGACATCGCGAAGGCCCCGGCCGCCGGGGCGAGCGGGCTGGCGAGCGCGGTGGCGGCGGGAAAGAGGATGGTGCAGACTATCACCACCGATGCCCCGAAGGCCGCCCCGGAAGAGACCCCCAGGGTGTACGGGTCAGCCAGGGGGTTAAGGAGTATCCCCTGGAAGACCGCCCCGGAGAGCCCCAGGGCCGCGCCCGCGACCAGGGACGTCACGAGTCTGGGCAGCCTTACCTCAAACAGGACCAGAATCCTGGACTCGTCCAGGCCGGCGGCCGGCAAGGGGAAGCAGGCCGCCAGCGGCTCCCAAAACCGTAACGTCGCCCCGTGGAACTTGAGGTACAGGATGTCCCAGATCTCCCTGGCGGTGAACGGCATGTAGCCGCTCGACAGGGACACGGCCATGACCGCGGCTATGCCGACGGAGAACAGGATCCCCAGCAGCCAGGGGTTCATGCGGCGAGCCAGCGCGGGGGAGGCGGAACCCGCGTCTTCCGGGCGCGCCGTCTCCCGAGCCCCCTCCCCGACCGAGGGTCCGGGGGGGGGCGTCTCAGGGGCAATGGCTTCTGTCATGCGGGGCTTTCCTCAGGCGACCCCCGGCAGGGCGACCGGGCAGGCACGGGGGCGCGCGGGAGCGCCCCTCCTCCGGAGCTGCGGCCCCCGCCGGGGAAGCTGTCCCCGGGCGGGCCGGCGATAACGATGCGCGACAGTCTGAGGGAGTGAGGAAAAACCGGAAACCGGTAGCGGGGGCCGCGGCCAGGAAAAGGCCCTGGGGCAATCCCGGGGCATCGCCTGCCGACGATCGCGGCGGACCTTGAGGCTATCGCCGGCCGGCGCCGGCGAAGCCGAGCGGCCGCGCGCGGCGGAAAAATTCTGCGGCCCGCAACGGGGGCCTGGGCACGGCGCGCCGGGGAAAGCGGGGCCGCCCTGAAAACGCCAAATTATAACCCGATCAGGGGGCGCTGTAAACCGCCTGCCCGAAAAGAGCCCGCAGGGAGCAGCCCGAGCCTCAGGGCCGGTCCTTGGCCGCCCGGCGCCTTTCGAGGAAGGCGGCCAGAGGGTGGATGATCGCCAGAAGCAGGAAACCCCAGACGAGCCCCGCCGCTACGGCGAAAAGAAAGCCCGGCGCACGGGGAACGGCGTGGGAGGCGGCCTCCAGGAAGGGAAGCCCGTGGACCATGATCGATCCGCCCACCAGGAACATGGCGGCGGTGCCGATGACCGCCAGGGCCCTGACAAGGTGCGGGGCCGCCCCCACGAGGATCCTTCCCGCGAGATCCCGCAGAGGGCCCCTGCCCTCCTTCCTGAGCAGCCAAAGGCCCACGTCGTCGAACTTCACCAGGGCCCCCACGAAGCCGTACACCCCGAAGGTCATCACGAGCCCGATCGCCGCCAGGGCGGCGGCCCTCTCCAGGAGCCCGATTCCCTGGGGAAGCGCGCCCAGGGCGATGATGATGATCTCGGCCGAGAGCACGAGGTCGGTGCGGATGGCTCCTTTGATCTTGCGCTTCTCCATGAGCATGAGGTGGGCCTTGAGTTCGGGCCCCGACAGGCCCTCCCGGAGCATGCGGCTGAGGTTGAGGTCCTTGACGGCCTCCGCGGCCGTGAGGGCCGCAGGGCCGGGCGGGACAGGGGCGGCAGGCGCCGCGGAGCCGTCCGCGGGAGCCTCCCCCCGCGCACCGGGAAGGGCGACCGAAGCCTCGGTCTTCCCTCCGGCCTTCGGGCAATGGCCTTCCGCTTTAGCCTGCCCGCTTTCCGGGCAAGGGACCTCAGCTTTCGCCTGCCCGCTTTCCGGGGAAGACCCTTCCGCTTTCGCCTGCCCGCTTTCCGGGGAAGGGCCTTCCGCTTTCGCCTGCCCGCTTTCCGGGGAAGGGCCTTCCGCTTTCGCCTGCCAGTTTTCCGGGGAAGCCCCTTCCGATTTCGCCTGCCCGCTTTCCGGGCAAGGGCCTTCCGTTTTCGCCTGCCCGCTTTCCGGGGAAGGGCTTTCCTCAGGCGCCTCGATCGACCCCGCCGTCGCGGCCCCGGAGGCGGCGGCCCCCGGCGGAAGCCCGTCAGCCGGGGAGGCGAAATCTTCCTGCTCCGCCTGAGCCTGCGCCAGCGCCCTCAGGGCGCGCGCGGACTCCTTGAGGGCGGAAGCCCCCTCCCTTATGTCTGAAGCGCCCGCCGCGGCTTTGCGTTCCCTGAGCCTCCTGAAAAACCCGGCGGCGTTGTGGGCGATCTTCTCCGCCCCCTCGTGGCAAAGGTAGGAGCCGCCCACCATGAGCACGGGAGTGACCAGGCCGGGGCCCACGGCACTCAGCGTGAGGGCGCAGGGGATGATGATGAGCTTGTTGACGAGGGAGCCCTTCGTTACCGCCCAGACCACTGGAAGCTCGCGGGCGGCGGAAAGCCCCGAGAGCTGCTCCGCGGTGAGGGCCAGATCATCCCCAACCACTCCCACGGTCTTCTGGGCGGCCATCTTGGCAAGTACCGTCACGTCGTCCAGGACCGTGGTGATGTCATCGAGAAGGGCGAGAAGCGTGAAACCTGCCACAAGACACCTCCTGGAAGCGGGCGGCCCCGGGAGCGGGCCCCGCGGCTCCTTGAAGAGCCCTTCATTCTGACCGCAACCCGGGGGCATGTCAAAGAAAACCGCTCGCCTCCGCCCCGTCGACCGGAGACGCGCGGCGCGAGGCCAGCGGCGCGGGCCCCGCACAAGGAAACAGGCCTGGCGCAAGGCCAAGCCCTAAAACAAGCCGGCCGCCTTCCGGCGGTCCAAGCCCACAGGGATGGCCTGGCCCATAGGCCCGGCTTCGCCTCCGTGCTCAGTTCCCCGCCGCCGCCTGCCGCCGGAACGCCCTCCCCTGCCGCTCCGGGGCCCGCGCGGTCGGGACCCTGAATCCCAGGGCGGGCCGGTGCAAACCTGCCCGCTATGCGGAAAAGGCGCCTTGAAAAAAAATTAGTTTGCCGCCGTTCTTAAAAATCGGAGTGAAAAACGTCAAAATAAATTAAAAACAAAAACACGGATAAGATCTTTGCTGGCAATTCCTTGATTTTATGTTGCTTTTTGCCCCAAAACCCCGGCCCAGACCCCCTGCCGGAACCCGCGCCGCGAAGAGGCCGACGGCACGGCGTGTCCGCAGGCGCTAATCAAGGGCAAAAGCGCGTGATAATCAAGACGTTCCGGTGATTTGTCCCCCTGAGGCGCGGCCATCGCGGGCCTGCGGCCCCGGAAAGGGGAAGGCCGTCCGAATTCCTTGCCCTGCAAGCGTTCGCGCCCTCAAGCCGGGCTTTCCGGAGGCGCTCAGGGCTCCGCTTCCAGGCGGGGCCGCCTGCCTCTTCCGGACAGCGCGCGGAAGAGTTCCGGGCAGGGCGCGGCGGCTAAAAAAACCGTTGACACCCCGTCGGCCCGGAGCTAAATTCGCCCTCAAGCCCGGACAGCCGCTGAACCCGCTCCCAGGCGTTCCCCCAAGAAAACGCCGGGGGCTGCGGCTTTCCGGTCGGCATGGCGAAACCGCCAAGCCTCCCCTCCGTTGCCGATCAGAACCCTGAAGGCCCCAGGACGGTCCCTCGTCCGGGGCCTTTCTGTTTTCGGGGGCAGGCCCCGGCGGCGGCCGGCTCCGGTCCCTCGTCGCCCTGTCGGGCCTTCCCGTCCCGGCATTTTCCGATGCGGCTTCTCCCGGCGCGGCTTTCCCCCGCTCCCCTCCTGCCGCGCTGTCACGGTCCGTTCCGGTTCCGGATGCCGGTCCCGGTCCCGGTCACGTGCCTGTTGCAGTTCGGCTCCGGTTCCCGGGCCGTTTCCGTTCGGCTCCGGCCCTCGCCGCCGTTCCGGCGCGGCTCCGGCCCTTGACGCAGTTCCGGCGCGGCTCCGGCCCTCGCCGCAGTTCCGGCGCGGCTCCGGTTTCCGCCGCCGTTCCGCTTCCCTTTTCCGCCCTCCGCCGCGGCCCGCGCGGGGGGCGCGGCAGGCCCCGCGCTTCAGCCAGGTTCAAGCAGCACAATGAGCTATCTGGATTCCAAAATACCGCCGCTCAGGGAGCACCGTCATCCCGAGACCTCGCTCGCCCACGGAAGCGAGTACGGCGGCCGCCGCTCCAGGGGCGAATGCCCCGTCATGTCCCGGGCCGACAGGTCCTTCACCCAGGGCTCCATCTGCCCGCTCCTGCCGGCCCTCGGCATCATGACCAGCCTCCCCGACACGGTGGTGCTCCTCCACGGCTCGGTGGGATGCGGCACCTGCGCCGCGGGAAACAACGTGAACGTCCGGGCAGGCCGCGCGCAGCGCGGAGGGGCGCCTTCCGACGCGGTGTGGGTCTCCACCTCCCTGGGGGAGATGAACGTCATCAACGGCGGGGACGCCAAGCTGCGCGAAGCCATCGTGGAGGCCGACCGCCGCTACTCTCCCAAGGTGATCCTCGCCGTCTCGGGGTGCCTGCCGGGGGTCATCGGGGACGACATAGACGCCGCCGCCGAGGCGGTCAAAGGGCAGGTGCGGGCCCGCATACTTCCCGTGCACTGCGAGGGGTTCAAGTCGCGGTTCATGGCGACCGCCTACGACGTGATCTACCACGCGGTGGGGCGCGGCCTCATGCCTGCCCCTGAAAGCGCGCCCCCCAGGGACCCCAGGGCGGTCAACGTCATGAACGTGGGGTCCATGGGCCTGGCCGACGAGCGCGAGCTGTCCAGGATCCTGGAGTCGGTGGGCCTCAAGGCGAACTTCTTCCCGGTCTTCTCCGACCCCGACAGCTTCCCCAGGGCGGCGTCGGCGGCCCTGTCCGTGTCCGTCTGCCCCACCCACGACGACTACTTCCTCGGGCACCTGGAGGAGAAGTACGGCGTGCCCCGCGTCATCCGCCACATGCCCATAGGCATCGGGAACACCTCCAGCTGGCTCGCCGACGTGGGGGAGGCCCTGGGCCTCGGCGCGGAGGCCAGGGCCGCCGCGGCGCGCGAGGAGGAGGCCCTCAGGGAGGCGCTCTCCGGCTACCTGCCGCTGTTCGCGGGAAAGCGCGCCTTCATCTCGGCCGGCGAGTACAGGTCGCTGGCCACCGCCTCGCTGCTGAAGGAGCTCGGCTTCAAGGTCTGCGGCATCCGCAGCTTCCACTTCGACTCGTTCGCGGAGACCGAGCTCGGGAAGCTTTCCGGGGACGGGGAAGCCTTCGTCTTCAACGTGGCCAACGTGCAGCCCTTCGAGGAGGCGAACCTGCTCAGGCGCCTCAGGCCCGACCTGTTCCTGGGCCACATGCACGGGAACTCCACGGCCTCGCGCCTGGGCATCCCCTGCCAGGTCATCTACAACACGGGCTACGGCTACCTGGGCTACCGGGGGGCCTGGGATCTCGCCCGCAGGCTCGCGCGGAAGCTCTCCCGCCCCGGTCTCTACCGGAGGCTCGGGCGCTTCGGGAGGCTGCCCTACCGGGAGTCCTGGTACTCCCAGGAGCCCTTCAGCAGGATCCGGGCAGGGGAGGGGGAGGCGTGAAAAGGCCATTCGTGGAGCGGCCGCGGTGGTCCTGCGCCCTGGGAGGGGCGCTGTCCGCCGCCGGGAACATCCCCAGGACCGTGCCCGTGCTGCACGCCGGGCCCGGCTGCGCCGGGAACTTCGCGTGGACCGCCTCCGGGTCCTCGGCGCTCCAGGTGACGGGCCAGTGCCTGGCCCTCAGCGTGCCGTCCTCCAACCTCCAGGAGAGCGAGGTGGTCTTCGGGGGCCTGGATCGGCTCCGCGAGGAGATCCTCGAGTCCTTCGAGATCATGGACGGGGACCTGTACTTCGTGCTCACCGGCTGCCTTCCCGAGGTGATCGGGGACGATGCCGCGCAGCTGGCCGAGGAGCTTTCCACCAGGGAGCGCCCGGTCCTCCACGCCTCCACCCCGGGCTTTCTGGGCGACTCCTACCTCGGCTACGGGGAGGTCCTGAGGGCCCTGGCCGAAAAGGGCGTAAGGCGCCGGCGCACCCGGAAGGATCTGGCCAACGTCTGGGGCGTGCCTCCGGGCCTGGACCCCTTCTGGCGGGGGAACCTGGAAGGCATAAGGGAACTCCTGGGCCTCCTGGGCCTCGAGGCGAACGTCATCTTCGGGCCGGGCGCAGGCGCCGACGCCGTGAGGAAGGCGGGAGCCGCCGCCGTCAACGTCATCGTCTCAGGCCTCTACGGGACACAGGCCGCAGGCGCCTTCAAGGCCCTCCACGGCATCCCCTTCGTCGAGGCCCCTCTCCCCTACGGGGCGGCGGCCTCGGAGAGGTTCCTGAAAATCGTCGGCCGCGCCTTCAGGCTCTCTTCCTCCAAGGTCCGCCGGGCCGTCGAGGCGGCGGGCAGGGCCCACTACGCGGCCCTGGAGCCCCTGATAGACGTCCTGACCGACATGGAGACCCAGCGCCACGCGGCGATCATCGGGGACGCCAACCACGCGCCCGCCCTCGCGGCTTTCGTCCAGGAAGAGCTGGGCTGGTCGCCGGAGCTCACGGTCATCGTCAACGGGCTCGAGGAGGAGGGCAAGCAGGCCCTCCGGGCCCACTGGGCGCGGACGGGCACCCCGGCGCCGGAAAACCTCGTGTACGCCTCGGACGCCTCCGCCATCCTGGAGGCCGCCCGCGCCGTATGGGCCGACTCGGACAGGCCCTACCGCGACCCCAAGAGGCCCGCCTTCGTCGCCGGAAGCTCCCTGGACCGCGCCCTCGCCGCGGAGCTGGGGGCGGCGCACCTGAGCGTGAGCTACCCCGTCTCCAACCGCGCGATCCTCACCCGCGGCTACACGGGCTTCTCCGGCGGCCTTGCCCTCGCCGAGGACCTCGTCTCGGCCTGCATCGCCGGCAGGTGACCATGGCCGACGCCTCGCAGCTGGCGGCCTCGGCCGCAGTCCCTGCGGGCCTCCTTGAGCGGGAGGGGGCGCCTTGCGCGGGCGCCGCGCAGGCCGCCTCTCCCGCCTCCGCAGGCGCGGGAGCCGGCCCCCCCGGAAACGGGGGAGCCGATGGCGCCGCGAGTGCCTCCGCGCCGTCTTCCGCGGACGACGGCGCGCCCCCTGCCTCAGGCGACGGCCGGTCTTCCCCCGCGGACGATGCCGCTCCGGCTCCAGCCGTCGGCGGCGCGAACGCTTCCGCAGACGGCTGCACGCTTCCTGCACCAGGCGGCGACCGGTCTTCCACTGCGGACAATGCCGCCCCGGCTCCAACCGTCGGCAGCGCGAACGCTTACGCAGGCGGCGGCACGCTTCCTCCACCAGGCGGCGGCCGGTCTTCCCCTGCGGACAATGCCGCCCCGGCTCCAGCCGTCGGTAGCGCGAACGCTTACGCAGGCGGCGACGCAGGCGTTTCCGCAGGCGGCGGCGCGAACGCTTCCTCAGGAGACAACGCAGGCGTTTCCGCAAGCGACAACTCAGGAGCTTCCGCAGACAACAGAGCAAACGCCTCCGCAGACAACGGAGCAAACGCTGCAGCTGGAGACGGAGCAAACGCTTCCGCAAGCAACGGGGCAGACTCTTCCGCAAGCAACGGGGCAGACTCTTCCTCAAGCGCGGCCGCTCCGGCGCGCGCAAGCGGCGGCGCGGGCGCTTTAGCATGCCCTTCCGCAAGCTGCGCCCCGCCCTCTCCCGGAACCGCCTCCGCCCCCGCCGGCGGCGCAGGCGGCTCAGCCGCTCCCGCCGCGCCTGAGCAGGGATGGGAGGCCGCCCCCGGCGGAAGAACCGGAGCCCGCGCCGCCGCGCCGGCCCGGGCCGGCCGGGCCGTCATTTCGTTCGTCTGGAGGCAGAAGGCGATCGCCGCGATTCTCATGGCGCTCGCCGTACAGCTCCTGTGGCCTGACAGCGGCAAGCACCCTCCGGCGGACAAGCCTTACTGCGCCTACGCCCTCGGAATCTGCCTCGTCTTCTTCCTGCTGCGGCCGCTCATCTTCCTGGGGAGGGCGGAGACGCTCGCGCGGCTCAGGGAGAAGGACCTCTTCACGGCCGCGGCCTTCCTGCTCCTGGCGCTCCTGGACATCGGCACGGCCAAGGCGACCGTGCTGCCCACCCTGTTCTTCCCGACCCCGGACCGCGTGCTCTCAGTGCTGGCCGAGGATTTCCGCTACCTCATCATCGACTGCCTGGGCTCGTCGGCCAAGCTCCTCCTGGCGGGCTTCTTCTCGGGGGCGCTGGCGGGCCTCGCCACGGGGATCTTCATCGGGTTTTCCAAGAACGCCGCCTACTGGCTCAACCCCCTCATCAAGTTCCTGGGGCCGATACCGCCCACGGCCTGGATACCCATAGTCCTCGTGGCCTTCCCCACCACCTGGACAGGCGCGGTCTTCCTGATCGCCCTGTCGGTGTGGTTCCCCACTTCGGTCATGACCTCCAGCGGCATCCTCAACGTCCAGAACGCCTACTTCGAGGTCTCGAGCACCCTGGGCGCCAGGCGCGTCTACCAGGTCTTCATGGTGGGCATCCCCGCCGCCATGCCCCTCATCTTCACCGGGCTCTTCAGCGGGGCCTGCGCCTCCTTCCTGACCCTGATGACGGCGGAGATGATCGGCGTGAAAAACGGCATCGGCTGGTACATCCACTGGCAGCGGCAGATGCTTTCCTACGCCAACGTCTACGCCGGCCTCATCGTCATCGCCATCACCTTCTACTCCCTCATCACCCTTTTCTTCCGTGTCCGGGACCGGGTCCTCGTCTGGCAGAAAGGCATGATCAAGTGGTGAGGCGCCGCCCTCCCGCGGCCGCCCTGCCCGGCCTGAACGCCGCCGCGGCGCCCGTCCCATAGGCAGGCCCCCATGACTCAGGAATCGCAAGCGCCGCCGGAAGCGGGCGGACCGGCCTCCCCCGCGGCGGGCCCCGCCGCCGGGGGAGGCGCGCCGCCTGCCGGGGCGGGCCCCCCGATCCCCGCCGCGGGCGCGGGCGCGGGAAGCGGCGCGATCGAGATCAGGGGCGCCTCCAAGAGCTTCCCGCACCCTGACGGGTCCGAGGTCCCGGCCCTCTCCCGCGTGAACCTGTCCGTGGGCGCGGGCGAGTTCATAACCCTCATCGGGCCTTCAGGCTGCGGCAAGTCCACCCTCCTGCGGCTCATAGCCGGCCTGGAGCGGGCGACCTCAGGCTCCCTCTTCCTGGACGGGAGGCCCATCGAGGGGCCGGGCGCCGAACGGGGCCTCGTCTTCCAGAACCCCTACCTGTTCCCCTGGCTCAACATTCACGGCAACGTGGCCTTCGGCATCAAGGCCAGGCGCCGCTGGCGCGAGGAGAAGGGCCTCGTGGGCCAGTACCTGGAACTCGTGGGCCTGGGCCGCTTCGGCAAGGTCTTCCCGCACCACCTCTCGGGCGGCATGGCCCAGAGGGCGTCTTTGGCCCGCGCCCTCATCAACCGCCCCCTGGTGCTCCTCTTAGACGAGCCCCTGGGGGCCCTGGACGCCTTCACCCGCATGAACATGCAGGATGAGATCCTGCGCATCCGCGAGGAGAAGCGAGTCACCATGATCATGGTGACCCACGACGTGGACGAGGCCATCTACCTCTCGGACCGGATCGTGGTGATGACAGCGGGCCCGGGCCGGGTCGAGACGGTGATCCCCGTGCCCTTCGCGAGGCCGAGGGCCCGCAACATCCCGGACTTCCTGCGCCTGCGCGGGAAAATCCTGGAGATCCTGAATTTCGCCGGAAGGCTCGAGGAGCCCGCCTACCAGATCTGAGCCCCGCCGCGAGGCCTGAGGCCCTCTGTCCCGCCAGGGACAGGGCGCTTCCCCCGGCGGGCCTCATGCCGGCCTGCCGCCGTCCCCGGAAAGGGGCCGGCCGCAAGCGGCAGTCCGCAAGGCCCGTCTCCCGAGGCGGCATCCCCCTTAGCCGGGCCTGCCTCAGGCGGCGGGCCCGGCGGGAGGCCTCCGCGAAGGCGGCCTGCGGAAGCGGCCCTCAACCTTCAGGCCTTTGCCGGTCACCCGGCCGGCCCCGCGCCCCGCGTGAACCCCCGCGCCCGCCGGGGCCCCTTAACCAACCCCCGACACGGGAGGACACCATGCCGAACCCCTCTAGAACCGGCCTCGCGGCCGCGCTCGCCCTCGCCCTCTTCCTCGCGGCCCCTTCAGCCTCCAGCCTGTCCGCCCAGGAGGCGGCCGCCCCCAAGGTCATCAAGGCGGGCTACACCGGCGGCCTCTGCGAGGGCCCCATCCACATCGCCCACGAGCGGGGCTTCTTCAAGGACGAAGGCCTGGACGTGGAGCTGATCAAGCTGGAGCCCGGCGCGAACTTCGAGGCCATCGCCGCCGGCCAGATAGACGCCAGCTTCGGGCTGCTCGCCACGCTTATCCAGCCGCTCTCCAACGGGCTTCCCATCAAGATCACCACCGGCCTCCACACCGGCTGCGACAAGGTGCTGGTCAAGCCTGACTCCGGCATCAAGGCCGCCGCCGATCTCAAGGGAAAGAGAATCGGAGTGCCCAGCCTCACCTCCAGCCCCATCATGTTCGCGAGAAGGGCCCTGGCCGCGGCCGGCGTGAAGGTGGGCGACAAGGACTCCGAGGTGGAGTTCCTGGTCTTCACCAACGCCGAGCTCCCGCTCGCCCTCCAGCGCGGGGCCATAGACGCCATCTCGGCCAACGACCCGGTGGCCTCCCTGGCCGCCAAAAGCGACGGGCTCACCATCCTTCTCGACTCGGCCCGCGACAAGCCCTTCTCCGACCAGTACTGCTGCGCCGCCTACGTCTCCGCGGCCCTGGCCGGGGCCGATCCCGAGACGGCGGCCAGGTACACGCGGGCCATGCAGAAGGCCGCGGCCTGGATCCAGAAGAACCCGGACGAGACCGCGAAGATCCAGGTGGAAAAGAAATACGTGGCGGGCGACGCGGAGTTCAACGCCTCGGTCCTCAGGACCTTCCGCTACATCCCCTCGGTCTCCGGGGCGTACAACGCCTTCGGCATCACCGCCGGCGAGCTCCAGCAGATCGGGGTGCTTGCCGAGAGGGTGAACGTGGAAGAGCTCCGGAAAAACGCCTTCACGGAACTCCCGGGCGTGCCCGACTCGGTGGAGTAAGCCCCGGCCGGCCGGCCCTGCGGCAGGCCTCCTTCGCTTCCCCGGGCGCTTGAGGCTTCGGCCCCTGGCGGCGGCCGCCGATCCGTCCGGATGGCGCGCGCGGCGGCCGATCCGTCCGGATGGCGCGCGGCGGCCGCCGATCCGTCCGGATGGCGCGCGCGGCGGCAGCCGATCCGTTCGGATGGCGCGCGACCGAACGGATTTCGCGGCGGCAGGGCGGCGCGAAGGAATGCCGCCCTTCCCGCCGCAAGGCAAGAGGAAAACACGGACAAACAAGGCCCGACCGGCGCTTCCCCAAGGCCGGCGCTTCCCCAAGGCAGGCGTTTCCCCAAAGGCCGGCGCCCCGGAGTTTCCGGGACGCCGGCCTTTTCATTCCATTTCTTCGCCAATGCGCCGGCCGCCTGGCGCCCGCGCTTTCGAGGCGCCGGGGCCTGCGGGCGCGGCCCGCTGAGGCGCCGCGGCAGGCCGGGAACCTGCCTGCGGCCCCTAAGGCCACGCTGCCGCCGGCACCGGAGCGTTCCCGGCGCCGGCAGGATGCCCGGCCCTTGATCCTGAGGCCATGACCGGGTAACCTGACACGCGGACAGGCCCAGCGGCCGCGCTCGAGGCGGCCCGGCCCGGGCCTCTTTCGCGGCCGCTCCTCCTCGCGCTTTAAGCAGGCGCACTTTTTTTCCGGCCTTCTTACGCAGGAGTTCTTGAGCAGGAGTTCTTGAGCAGGAGTTCTTGAACAGGAGTTCTTGAGCAGGAGTTCTTGAGCAGGAGTTCCGCCGCCGCCCTTCTTCCGCGGCGCCCCGAACCGCCGGCGCGTTCGCGTTCGCGTTCCGTACCGCCCGCGGCGTTCTTTTCCCGCCGTCGGCCGCCGCGCCGACCCGCCGAGCGGCAAGCAAGGAGCAGCATGCCGAAAGTCACAGCCGCCGCCGTCGCCGTTCTCCTTCTCTTGTCAGCTGAACCTGATCTCCTGGCCGAAGGCCCCTCCGCGGCGGTCGGGATCGAGCTTGTGCCCGTCAGGCCGGGCTCTTTCTGGATGGGGGGCACGGACCCGGCACACGATGACAACCTCCGGCACAAGGTCACGATTTCGCGGCCCTTCCTCATCGGCAGGACCGAGGTTACCCAGGCGCAGTTCCAGGCGGTCATGGGGTACAACCCGAGCCGCTTTCCGGGCCCCGACCGGCCGGTGGAGTGCGTGAGCTGGAACGAGGCGGCCGCGTTCGCCGACAGGCTGGGCAGGCTGGAAGGGAGGCCGGGGTTCCGGCTTCCGACCGAGGCCGAATGGGAGTACGCCGCCAGGGCCGGGACCGAGGGGAAGTACCTGAGCGGCCGGCCGCTGCAGATGGACCGCTTCGCCTGGTTCGGCTTGAATTCCGGAGGCTCCCACCGGCCGGTGGGCCTCAAGGAGCCCAACTCCTGGGGACTCCGCGACGTGTCGGGAAACGTGTGGGAATGGGTGGCGGACTGGTACGACAAGGATTATTACGGGCGAGCCCCTGAAATGGACCCCGCCGGCCCGGCGACGGGCACGTCCAGGATCTTCCGGGGCGGCGCCTGGCCCTGGCCCATCGCCAGCCTGAACCTGTCCCGGAGAGGAAACTATTCTTACCAGGAGTTCGCGGGCGAATGCCCGCGCTCCGGCGGCCGGGAAGGCGGCGGGGAGGGGCTGATCGACACGGACCTGGGCTTCCGTGTGGCCTTCTCGGGGAATGGTGAGCTGGAGATTGAGGGGTACCTGCCTACAGGCCTGGAGGACTCCGGGGCGGGGCCGGGAAGGCGGGGGCGCTCTTCCGGCCTGAAGCCCGGCCTTTGAGGAAGGCCTTGCGCGCCTCCGGGCCGCGCGGCATGGGCCGGGTTTCGGCGCTTCCGGCAACGGCGGGCGCAGGCGCGCCGGGCGATGCTGCCCTGGCCTCCGCTGCCTCGCCGCGCGGAAGGGCGTGGGGCGGCGCGCGGGGCGGCGCGCGGGCCGCGCCGGGGAACAAGCCGTGAAAGACAAGCTCGATCCGGGCAAGTGGCTCATGCGCCTCGTCAGCCCCCGCGGCGGCGCCTCCCCGCCGCTGGAGTCCGTGGGCCGCGCCCTGCAAAGGTTTGTCGAGGCCTGCGGCGGGGAAGCCCATCCCGACGGGATCTTCGAGTGCAGCCTGCGCTTCCTCTTCAGGGTGGCCTTCCTCGCGCATTTCTCCTCCGCCCTGGGGGAGCGCCCGTGCCCCCGCGAGGCGCCTTTGCGCGCGGCTTTCCTGGACATCGCCCGCCGGGCCGCGGCAGGCCCTCCTCCCGGCCGCGAAGGGGAATCCGGCCTGTGGGAGAGCCTCCTGAAGCTCTTTCGCGCCGCAGGCCGCGGCGGCGGCGCGGCCCCGGCCCCGCTGGGCGGGATCTTCAGCCCCGCGCAGGCCACGCTCCTGGAGAAGCACGGCCTGTTCCGCGACGGCGCCCTGTGCGCCGTACTTTCCGCGGTCCTCGCTGGCCCTGACGGCTCCCCGCTCGACTTCGCCTCCGTGCCCTTGCCGCTTCTGGGCTCCCTTCACCAGAAGCTCACTGACTACGGCTTCAGGACGGCGGAGGAGGATCTGGAGCTGGCCCCCGCCGGGCCTGGCCGGGCGAAAGGGGAACCCGCGAGAAGGATCGCCAAAGGCGAGCTGTATCTTCTCAGGCTCCCCCGCAACAGGAAGACCGGAGGCGCCTACTACACGCCTGAGAGCCTGGCGGGGCACCTGGCGGGGAAAGGGGTGGGCAGGCTCCTGGACACCGTTTTCCGGAAACCCCCCTCGGCCGAATACAAGACGACGGAACGCGGCGAAAGCCGCGAAAACGCCGAAGGCGCCGAAGGCGCGCGCGGAACGCGGGCCCCGCAAGGGACGCAGGCCGCGCCCGGGCCGCGGATTGCAAGGCCCGGCGAAATCACCGCGCCCGTCCGGGCCGCCCATGACGGAGAGGAAGCCCCCCTCCCCTCCCTCTTGGAGATGAGGATCCTTGACAGTTCCTGCGGAAGCGGAGGCCTGCTCGTCGCCGCCCTGGGCGCCCTGGCCGACGAGGCCCTCGAGCGCCTGGAAAGCGACGGGCCGCTGAAAAAGGCGGTGGAGGAAGAGACGCGGGCCGTCCTCGCGAACCTCGCCGCCGCCGCTGCCGAACCGGCGGCAGCGGCGGCGGAAGGCCCCGCGCCGGAAGGTTATGCCGCCTCGGACCGGGAAAGCCGGGATTTAAGGCGGGTCATCGTCAAACGCGTGCTCCTCAGGCGCGCTATCCACGGGGTGGACCTTTCCTCCTTCGCGGTGGAGCTGGCCCGGCACGCTCTCCGCATGGAGGCCTTCATTCCCGGAACGCCCCTGCCCTTCCTGGAGCACCGGATCAGGCTGGGGAACTCCCTGATCGGCCAGGGGCCCGGAGCCGCGGCCAGGCTCTCCGGGGAAAGCGGCGAGGCGCGGGCTTTCCGCCGCGGGCTTTCCAGGCTGCGCGAGATCGCGAGCGCCGTGAGCGATCTTGACGACGGGACTTTCGCGGGGGCGGCGGCGGCGGAAAGGCTTTTCCGGAAGAAGGCTGAACCGCTCAGGCGCCGCCTCGACTCGCTGCTCGACTCCCTTACCGGCGAGGACCTCCTGGAGGCCGACAAAGACGGCGCGGCGCGCGGGAAAGCGGACGGCGCGGCGCGCGATGGCGAGCCTGGCCCGGGCGCCGCAAGGCCACGTCCAGGCGCCGGCTTTTCCGGGGGCGAGGCAAGC
>JAITRL010000062.1 GCA_031288415.1 Deltaproteobacteria bacterium
CCGCGCGGCGCGCGCGGCGCCGCCGGTCTAACGGAAAAGCCTTTTGCGGGCGCCCGCAAAAGGCGGGAAGCCGGAAGGGGCGGGAAGGCCGTCTCGCGCGCAAGGGGATCCGCTGCGGCAGCAAAAGGCTAAAGGCTCTCGCGGGACCCGGCGCGGCAGGCAAGAGTTCCGGGCTACCGGGCGGGTTTCAACGCTCGGCGCGGCCGGCGGGAGATCCTGACGGAGGCGCGCGAGTCAGGGCAGAGGCGGAGCGGGAGAGGCGGGCATTACCCAAATGGGCAATATGAAGGAAAACTGCTGAGTGATATAAAAGACGCGTTCAGCGCCGCATCGGCAGTCACGCGCCGTTCACGCGCATTCCGGCAGGCGCCGCCGCGCCGTGACGGGGAGCGCCCCGGCTCCGGCGAAACCGGTCCCCGTTCCGGAAGGCGGAGGGCCATGGCGATTTTCCGGGCCGTTCGCCTGCGCGGCGAACTCAGGCCGCATCATGGGCGGGCAGTTTCCGACGTGTTTCCCTCGTCAGGGGCAGGCTCGGGAGTCCTGAGGCAGCCGGGCCCCGGGGAGGGAGCCCCCGGGGCCTGCGGGCCCTGAGTCGGCGAGCCAGGGAAATTTCCCTTCAGAAAGTTCCGGGAACGGGGCGGCCCCGCGGGGAAATTTTCCTGGATCCCCACCCGATCTCCGGGCGGGGCGCGGGCAGGAAGCATGATGACAGAAAGCGGCGGCGGGCGGCGGCCTGCCTGAGGCGGGTTCAAGGAAAAGCCGAAGACGGCGCTGGCGGCCTCGCTCGAGGGCGTCCTGGCCTGGCCGCTGACGTCGGGAGCCCGGGCCGAGTTCGGCCAGAACAGCTACAGCGTGAATGACGGGCTTCTTTTCCTGGCCGACGGCGCGGGAAACAGCCGGCAGGTCGACGGCGCCGAGGTTGAGGAAGTCACGGTGAACAGCGGGAGGATGTACTGGCTGGCGGCCGACCCCGCCGCAGGCGGACAAAGCGCCGAGAATTACAGGGGGTGGAAGAGCGGCTTCTACTTTTCGGAAGCGACGGGGCGTTCCTCGCCCTGCTCGAAGGTCGACTACGAGACCGGCGAAGGGGCCGCCGCAGTCACCGTGTCCAGCCACTCCCTCTTCACCGACCCTTACACGTTCGAGATCCGGTCCAAGTAAAGGTCAGCCTCCGCAGGAGATTACGCCGAGAGGGCCGCAGGGTGGTTCAGGGGCATCAGGCTCGTGGAAACGGAGGATGCGGGGGATGCCGCCGGCCGCGGCGACGGCCCGGGCGGCCCTGATGCGGTGACTTGCATGTCGGAAGCCCTTGCCGGCGCCTAACGGGGAACCGGTTCGGCGGGCGATGTGTGCCCGGCATGGGCATCTCCAGGCGGTGAAAGTCCACTGAAGGCTCGGCAGCGAGAACTGCCTGCCAAGAGCAAGGGGCCCGCCGCGAGGCCGTGTCCTGAAAGAAGCCGGAGGCAAAGCCTCGGCCTGACGAACTGAAACCGCTTGGCAGGTTTTCCTGAGCGGACGGGCTTGCATCGCAAAGCGAAGTCCAGGAGGGCCGGCTTCCCCCTGAAGGAGCCCGGCCCCGCGCCGCCTGAGCGACGGGGCGAAATGCGGCGGACGTATGAGGCGAAAGTCAACGTACTTGCCCGGAGAGATTCGCGGGGGCCGCGCCGGCGGCAAACGTCCCGGAGACGGCCGTTGAAACGTGAGAAGACGCAGAGGCCATAGTACCTGGGCTCCCCGGAAAGGGCCGAACGTCGAGCGGTCCAAGTCCCATCCGGAAGAGAACATCATCAAGAGCAGGCGGAACCCGACGACCCGAGCCGGGGAGGACAGGACAAGGTCCGAATGACCCTGAAAGGCGACCGAAAGAAGGTGAGGAAGGAGCGGAATTTGCCGAAACGCTCCCGATTAGGGGGACCGCTGGACGAACGTCTCGAGCCGAGCCTGCCGGAAAAGGCGCCGGCATACGACAATATGCTTGAGGCCGCGGCGGAGGCGGTCACAAGCATTGGGGCGCTCCGGGCATCGACCGGATGACAGCGGACGAGCTGTTGCCCTGCCTGGAGAAGAATCACGAGAAGCTCGCCGGGCGTATTCTTAACGGCACTTGCAGGCCCAGGCCGGAAGCGGGCGGAAATCCTGAAACCGGACGGGGGAGTGAGGCTGCCGGGGATTCCGACGGTCATAGACCGTATGGCGCGGCAGTCCATAGCCCAAGTTCACGCGCCCGTATGCGGACCCGTCTTTTCGGACCGCAGCTACGGCTTCCGGCCCGGCCGGAGCGCGCATGACGCCGTGCGGGAGGCGTACGGGTAGTGCAAGGAGGGGCACGCCCACGTCGCCGATATCGACATGGCCAAGCGCTTCGATTCGATAAGCCGTGACAGGCTTCTTGACATCCTAGGGGGCATGCGGCTGACAGGCCCCTCATATCGCTCATACGGAAATTCCTTAAGAGCGGGGCGACGGAGGGCGGGCTGGCGAGCCTGACCGGGCAAGAGGCGCCGCAAGGCGGCCCGCTGAGCTCAACGTCAAGCAACATTGCCTCAACGGGTTCGACTGGCTGCTTGAGGGCAGGGGCCTCAAGTTCGTAAGGCATGCCGATGACCGCAACATCCACGTGAAATCCCGAAGGGCGGCGGAAAGGGCGATGCAAAGCTCCGCATGCTTCCTGGAAAGGGAACTCAAGCTCAAGGCCAGCCGGGAGAAAAGCCGGGTCGGCTCCCCCCTGAAGCTTAAGTTCCCGGGCTTCTCCCTGTGTAAAATCGGGGACAGGTCAGGGATAAGGCCTCACGAGAAACTCCTCAGGCTGTTCAGGTACAAGGTGATACGGAACACCAAGAGGAACCGGGGGGCCTGCGACGTCCATGCTGACTGAGCTGAAGCGGCACGTCAGGGGGTGGCTCGGATACTGCCGGTCGGCCTCGCTGACCGCCAGGCTCAGGGGCCTGGACGGCCGGAACCTCTTGCGAATCCGCATGTACAGGCGGAAGCAACGGAAACGGGCCGAAGCGAGGTCCGCAAACCTCCGGAGAATCGGTCGGGACAGGGTGCAGGCTTGGAAACGGGCCAATACCCGCAAGGGATACTGGCGCACGGCCCACGGTCGGATGCTGTCCGTGTACGCCTGGGTACAGCCTCGCCCCTGGCGCGGGCGGGCTCGGCAGCCGCCGCGGCCGTAAGCCGCGGCGGGAGGCTCAAAATGACTGCGGGAGACCTGGCAGCGGCGGGAGTCTCCCCGAGCGCGGACAGGATGCCGGAAACGGATGAGGCGGCCGGGGTTCAAACGCTCAGGAAGGGTTCCGTATCCCTCCATTCCCGTTTCTTGCGAATTGCGGGCGAATAGTGATATATTATGACGTTTATTGAAACTGAATGCCCGTTGCGGGCTGGCCGCCCAAGCATCGGAGAAGACTTTTCATGGAACGACTTCCGATCGGAATACAGTCCTTCAGGGCAATCATCGAGGATGGGGACCTTTACGCCGACAAAACGCGGTTTATCTATGATTTGGCATCAAAGAAAGGCGCGTATTTCCTGTCCAGGCCCAGGAGGTTCGGCAAGTCGCTGCTGCTTGCCACGTTTAAAGAGCTTTTCAGCGGCCCGACCGGCCAAGACGGCGACCCGCGGGGCCTTTTCGAGGGCCTGTGGATCGGGAGCTCGGATTTCGACTTCACGAGGAAGTTCCCCGTCGTGAGCCTGTCGATGTCGGGAGGCACCGAGTCGTTAGACGTCCTCAAAGATTCCTTGATGGAACAGCTGAATTTCCTCAACCTCACCGAGAACCTGAACCTTAGCTTGACCTTGCCGACCTCGGCGCTGCACATGGTCATCAAAAACCTGAGCCTCAAACATAAGACGCGGGTGGTTGTCCTGATTGACGAGTACGATGCGCCTGTAAGCTCGAACCTCGCGGATCCGAAGCTTGCCGTCGCCTTCAGCAATTTCCTGAAGAGCTTTTACGCCTCCCTCAAGGACCTTGACGATTATCTCCGCTTCGTGTTCGTGACAGGCGTCACCCGCTACGCCTTCATGGGGCTGTCCGCAGGGCTCAACCAGCTTGCGGATCTGACTTTCGACGACCGTTTTTCCGAAATCTGCGGCTTCACCACGCAGGAACTGGACAGATATTTCGGAAAGCGCATGCCGTCAGTCCTCAGTTTATTGAAAAAAGAAGGCAGCCTGCCTAAGAATGCCGGCCGTGCCGTTCTGCGGCAACTCCTCATGGACTGGTACGGAGGGTACAGCTGGGACGGCAAAACAAAGCTCCTCAACCCATGGTCAGTCCTAAGGTTTTTCTATAAACCCGGGTTTTACGATTATTGGGGGGAAATGGACAATTCATCGTCTTTTTTGTCCTCGCTGCCGGATAACGGCGACAAGGACCCGCTTGTCCTGGCCAAGGACAGCTTCGAGCTCATCCCCCAAAGAGCCATCCGCTCCGCAGATATCGGAAAACTCAAGACGGTGCCTGCCCTTTTTCAGACCGGTTACCTGACGGTCGACAAGGTAAAAAAAATCATGTACCAGGGCGTTTTCTACACCCTGAAAAAGCCCAATCTTGAGGTGCGGATCCATTCTCTTGATCTCTTTTCCGAAAGCATGTTCGCCATCCTGAAAAAGACGCCGCAGGCTGAAAGAGACTTCTTCAGCATGGCCGTCAGGGACAAGGATGCCGAGAGGCTGACGGACGTCTTCGGCTCGCTTTTCGCAGGCCTCGATCCGTCGCATCATCAGCCCACGGAATCATTCTACAACGCGTTGGTGTACGCCTACTGCAGCAAACTGGGCAGGCTTGCCCTGTCAGAGCCGCGCGGGTCGAAGGGAACGCCTGACCTAGCCCTGCTTTTTCAGACGCCTTCATCATGCGTCTGCGCCGTGATCGAGCTGAAGTTCGATCGGGGAGAGACGGCAAAGGACAAGCGGAAGCTCGTATTCAGGCTTGCCGATGACGCCTTGAAAGCCATAGAAACCAAGGATTACTGGCGCCCCTACAAGGCGCAGGCCGATCTTCTCGTGAAGATCGGCATCGGAGTCACTTACCGCGGGGAGTGCCTGGTCAAGACGGCGGAATGAGGCGGGCAATGCCGCGCGAACGCCTGAAAGCCGGGAAGCGGATGACGAAACCGCAAGAGGCGGGCGCGTAATCACGCCGCGCCGCCCGTAAGACGCAGTGCCGGCTCCCGTGCCGCAGGAGTAAAAGTGCCGCCTTGCCAGGGCGGTTCCGTTCATGACCGCCGATGCGCGGTCCGCGCAACCCTATGAACATTTTTTCTCGGATATCACGCCTGACCGCGGCTTGCCCGGCGCGCGCCCGAGGCTGAACCGCCGGCGGACCCTGCCCCCGAAGCTTCAGGCGGCCCGCCAGGAACCGCGCCATGCGCTCCGCCCGCAAGGGGCGGCCCCGCCTGTCGAGGCCTCCGCTTAAGCAGCATCACGCGGTCAGGGCGGCGTGGGCTTCCGCTCCATCCAGGCTCCTGAGCTTGAGCTCCATGACGGCCGCTGAGGTCTCCGGGAACTTGAGGGAGTGAGCCCACCAGAGACCGCAGCGGACCTCCTCTTCCTCTTCTGCCGGTGCGCACTTGCCAGAGCCCGCCTTGAGCACGGCTGCCGTCAGGGGCCTGCGGGAGAGGATCGCCGCGGCCAGCCGCCGGTCCAGGCGAATGCCTTCGTAGCGGAAGGCCCGGGCGCGCGCCTCCTCAATGACGAGCGGGAGGTCCATGGCGGCGGCGCAGACTTCCCGGCAGGCCCCGCAGGCAGGTCAACTGAAGACGACGTGTTGCTGCATGCGGTCGGCTCTTCCGGCAGGCTGGCCAGGGCTGTGCCCGCGGCGCCTATGCTGGCGCGGCCCAGTCCGTGGCCGCCCGGCTTGCGGCAGACAGGCGGCAGGCCGGGCAGTCGTTGGCGCAGGCCCGGCAGCGCGCGCGGCGGAGATTCTCCCTTACGGCGGGATCCGCGGCGGCGGCCAGGCGGCCGTTGCCGGGGAAGATGTGTGCCCGGCATGGGCATTGACCAGGCGGTGAAAGCCCACTGCAGGCTCGGCGGCGAGAACTGCCAGCCAAGAGCAAGGGGCCCGCCGCGAGGCCGGGTCCTGAGAGAAGCCGGGTCCTGAGAGAAGCCGGAGGCAAAACCTCGGCCTGACGAACGGAAACCGCATGGCAGGCGTTCCTGAGCGGACGAGCTTGCATCGCAATGCGAAGTCCCGGAGGGCCGCCTTCCCCCTGAAGGAGCCCGGCCTCACGCTGCTTAAGCGACGGGAAGTAAATCCGGCGGGCGTATGAGGCGAAAGTCAATGTCCTTATGGCCAAGCGCTTCGATTCGATAAGCCATGACAAGCTTCTTGACATTCTGAGGGAGCATGTGGCCGACAGGCCCCTCATCACGCTCATTCGGAAATTCCTTAAGAGCGGGGCGATGGAGGGCTGGCGAGCCCGACCGTGCAAG
>JAITRL010000135.1 GCA_031288415.1 Deltaproteobacteria bacterium
TGTGCTCTTCCGATCTCGCCCTTCCCGGCCGGGCTCTTCGGGCGCCGAAGCTTGCCGCCCTTCCCGGCCGGGCTCTTCGGGGGCCGCGGCTTGCCGCCCTTGCCGGCCGGGCTCTTCGGGCGTTGCGGCTTACCCCTCCTTCCCGGCCGGGCTCTCCGGGACGTCTCCGGACTTGGCGGCCCCCGGGGAAGCCCCGACGCCTGCGGGGTCTCCCGCGGAGTCGCCGGAGGCGCCTTCCCCGTTGCCGCCGGGGGCGCCCTTGCCGCTTTCGGCGGTTCCCCCGTTTCCTCCGTTCCCGTCGCTCGTGGAGGCGCCTGCGGCTCCGCCGTTGCCGTCCGCTGAGACGGCCGGCCTGGAGGCTTCGGGGCTCCCGCCGTTTCCGCCTGCCCCGGTGCCGTCAGGGGCGGGCTCGCCCGCCGCTGCCGCAGCGGCCGCTTCCCCGCTTCCCGCGCCCTCGCCGTTTTCCCTGGAGGCGCCTTCGCGGACGGGCGCGTCTCCGGCCTGCGCGGACTTCAGCTTCGCGGACTTGGACTTGCGGCGGAAGCCGATGAAGAACACCGCCAGGAGGGCGAGCACGAACGCGGAGAGCGTCCACTCCACCCCGGAGGAGCTCAGGGAGGTGTCCTCGGCGGGATTGTCCACCTTCTCCATCTTGAGGCCGCGCACGCTGTCTGCCTCGGAAGTCTCGTCCACCGGGCCCGTCTCCTTCAGGGGGTTGGAGTCGGAGGAGTTCTTCTTGTCGCCGAGATCCTTCAGGAGGGCCTCACGCTCGGCCACCTGCTCCTCCAAAGGCTTCTTGCCCATGTTCTCCACGGCGACGCGGAACTGCTCGACCAGCTCCGGGGCCATGACTCCGGGAAGCGAGATGATGTTCATGACCATCTGGTTGAACTGCGGGTTGTTGCAGGTGTGGTCGCAGCAGGCGATGCCCCGGGTCACCACGCTCATGGCGTAGTCGGAGGCGAGCTTCTGCTGGACCTCTTCGGAGGGGGCCCAGTAGTTCTTGCGGACCGCCTCCAGCATCCTTCCGGTGAGCGACTGGAAGGCCCAGGCGTTGTTCTCGTCCATGAACTCCGGGATGTCCTGGCCGTACTTGTCCTCCACGTAGACCTCGTAGGTCTGGTCCCACAGCTTCGGGTCGATGTTCTGGGGGGTCGTCACCTGCCAGCCCCAGAGGTACTCCACGTACTTGCTCATCTCCTGGGCGCCCGCGTAGCCTTCGCCTTTCATGCCCTCCAGCCAGGTGGGGTTCAGGTAGCGCGAACGCGTCTCCTGTCCGATGAAGCCGGCGAGATCGGCCATGCCCACCTGCCCGTTGGTCCTCTGGTCGGCGATGAAGGTGTCGGGGGCCTCGCCGGAAAGCGAGGTGATGGCCATGGACAGCCCCCCCAGGAACATGAAGACGTCGTCGTTGTCCAGGATGCCGAAGAGGTGCGAGCTCACCGAATGCCAGGCCACCTTGGAGCCCTGGAGGTTGAGCTCAAGGGAGTCCCTGGCCGGGGCCCCCCACATCTCCTCGCCGTAGGCGTAGCCCGTGTGCTCCCGGAAAACGCGCGAGACGTCCTCGGGATCTTCCCACAGGCCGGAGGAGGAGACCGTCTCGGAGACGCGGTTGCCGTAGGCCCCCGGCCGCTCGGAGAAGATGCGGGCCCGGGAGAAGCGCCCGGCCTCCTCTTCCGAAAAGCCGCGCTGGAGCAGGGCCCGGCGGTTGTTCTCGTCGCCCTGGGCGATGAAGTTCTCCACGTCGTCCTGGATCGCCGCCTGGCGGATGGCCTTGTCCAGGAACAGCATCTTGTCAGGGAAAAGGTCCCGGTAAAGCCCGGAGGCGTCGATCGTCACGTCTATCCTGGGCCGCCCCAGGACCCTGCCCGGGATAGGCCGCGTGCCGGAGACCACGCCGGAGGGGGTCCAGGTAGGCTCCACCCCTATGAGCGCGAGGATGGTCGACTCGTTGAGCCCCTCGTTGCGCAGGGCCTCCACGGCCCACAGGATCACCGCCACCTTGTCGGGGTACTTGCCGTGCTCGTCAATGTAATTCTTGATGATCTCGTCCGCGGCCTTCTGGCCCAGGCTCCAGGCCGCGGGGGTGGGGAGCCTTCCCGGTGACATGCCGAAGAAGTTCCGGCCCGTGGGCAGGGCCAGCGGGTTGCGGGCGGGGTCGTTGCCCTCCCCCGGCTCGATGTAGCGGCCGGCGAGGGCCCGGACCAGGGAGCTTAGCTCATTGGGCCCCGAGGCGTTCAGCTTGTCCTGGGAGTCCGGGCGGTCCAGGCCCGGATTCTCCCGGACCATGACGTCCAGGAGGGAACCCGCCACCTCCGGCGCGGGCGAGGTCCCGAAGGTGTGGAGCCCGTAGGGGATGTCGGCCTTGGACAGGTACTCCAGGTACACGGCGAGCTTGTCCACCGCCTCGGGGGTCTCGAAGCTTTCCACGTCCAGGTCCTTCTTCAGGCCCAGCTCGTCGGCCAAGGCCACGAGCTCGCGCAGGTACCCCTCGGCGGTGGGCGCGCGGTTGCGGTCGGCGGCCTTCCAGGCCTCTATGATCTCGGCGAGCCTCACGTACTCCTCGTAGCCGCCCGCGGTCACGAGCGGCGGGACCAGGTGGTCGATGATGACCGCGCGGCCCCGGCGCTTGGCCTGGATGCCCTCGCCCACGTCGTCCATGATGTAGGGGTACACGTCCGGGAGAGTGCCCATGAGCACTTCAGGGGGATCGGAAAGCGCGAGCCCGGACTGCTTGCCGGGCATCCACTCGAGCGTGCCGTGGGTGCCCAGGTGGATGACCGCGTCGGCTTTCCAGACGTGCTCGAGCCAGAGGTAGATCGCGAGGTACTGGTGGTGCGGGTAGATGAGCGGGTCATGGTAGAGCTTCATGGGGTCGTCCTCGGCCCCGCGCGCCCCCTGCGGCAGTATGGCGAAGTTCCCCCTGAGGATGATCGGGAGCACCAGGTTGCCGTCCCTGGCCATGATCGTGGCCTTGGCGGGATCGCCCCACTGCTCAATGACCTTGTCCTGGTAGTCCTGGGGGAGCTTCCGGAAATACTCCAGGTACTCCGAGGCCGGCCACAGGATGGCCCCGCCCTCGTCGATCAGGGAGTCGAGCTCCCCCGGGGCCCAGGCGCCCACGTTGCGCCCGCCCCTGAGCACCAGGCCCTTGATCTCCTCTTCGGTGAGCGGGGGCTCCGTGTTCACCTGGTAGCCCTCCGAGGCGAGCTTTTCCGCGATGGCCGAGATGCTCCGGAAGACGTTGAGGTACGCGGCCCCGATGTTCTGCTTGCCCCGCGAGTTGTTGTAGTAGATGAGGGCCACCCGCTTGTCCGCGGCGGGCTTGCGCTGGAGGGCGATATGCCTCATCACGCGGCGCGCCATGAAGCGCGCGTGGTCGGGGAGAAGCTCGTAGCTGTAGGCCTTGGCGCCCCCGGGAAGGATCTCCTCGACCTTGCCCATGACGATGTTGGGCTCTATCACGCCAGAGGTCTCGGGGTTGTCCAGGTTCCAGATGACGTCCAGGGCGGCTATGCCCTGCTCGCTCTCCCGCCACTCCCCGGTGGTCTGGGTGTAGAGCTTGACGGCGTTGAAGATCGGCACGTCAAGATCGGTCAGGGCCGCCCGGATCTTCTCGTTGAAGGAGATGTAGAACTTGAGCGAGAAGCTCACCACCGCGTCCACGCGGCTCTTGCGGGATGAGTCCAGGAGCAGCCCCTCCAGGAGCGGCAGATCGCTCCCGAAGGCCGGCATCACGTTGAAGCCCTCCTCCTCCAGGAGCGACACCAGCTCGTCCAAAGGCTTCTTCTGGCCCTCCATGAGGTAAGTCTCGAAGAACATGAGCCCCAGCCAGGGCTTGCCCTCCCCGTAGGCGGGGGTGGTCCTGTACCACTCCACGTACTTGTCCGCATCCGTGAAGACCCCGTCCGCTACGGTCCCGGCCGCTCCGGGGTGGTAGACGCCCAAGGTCGGGATCTCCTTGACGGGGCCGTACTGCTGCGCGGAATCTATGTGCAGGCTGACGGCGCGGCGGACCATGTTGGCGACGTTTTCCGGGGACAGGTGATCGTAGTACCCCGAGATCTCAGGATCGAAAGTGAAGCCCTCCTGCTTGAGCTTCTCGTCGTCCTTGGAGCCGCGCAGGCCGTAGACCGGGCGCGCGGAGTCGCCCAAAAGGCCGTTCTGCCTCACCCATTCAGAAAGCTTGTCCTCCATGATGTCCACGATGATCACCTTGGAGTCCTTCGCGAAGGCCGCGTCGTCGGGCCTCTCCTCGAGCTCGGACAGGCAGAAGGCCCTCACCTCGGCCTTGGGGTTGAAGGCCACGCCGTCGATCGCCCGGTGGATCAGGTAGCTGTCGGAATCGGTGATGATGAGGGAGACCTTGTCGGCCAGGGCCGCGCCGGGAGCCCCGAGGGCAAAAGCCAGCGCCAGGCAGAGAGGGAAAGCCAGGGCGACGGGGAGGGCGGGGCCGCGCCGGGCGCGCCGGGCCCCGGAACCGCCGGCGGCGGAGAGGGCGCCGCGGCGCTGCCGGACAGGGTAACGGGCAAGCTCTTGAGAGGACTGCATACGGAGTGACCTCGAAATTGCGGGGCAAAGCCTTCCCGCGAGTGGGGGGGGACTTGGCCGCCGCGCCCGGGAGCCCGGGAGCCTGGCGGCCGGCAATACTTTTCGGAAAACCTGGCGGCCGGCAAGGCGCCGAGGGGCCCTGCGGCCGGGAAAACGGACAGGCGCCTGGCGGCGGGCAAGGCGCCAAGAGAAAGCGTTGCGGCGGACAAGGCGCCGAGGGAAAGCATTGCGGCGGACAAGGCGCCGGGGGAAAGCATTGCGGCGGACAAGGCGCCGGGGAAAGGATTGCGGCGGACAAGGCGCCGGGGTGAAAGCCTTGCGGCAGCCAAGGCGTTCATGGCCCGGCTACCGGAAAACCGCACCGATCGCGGCGTCCGAAGAAGGCCGGCCGGAGACGCCGGCATGGAGGAGCCGGCGGAGAGCCTTCCTCATGCCGGACAAGGCCTACAGGGCGCCACCGCCCCGAGCAGGGCAAGGGCACGGGGGGCTCCTCCGGCCTGCGAAGCAAGCGTCCGGGAGGGCTCCTTAAGGCCTGCGGAAAGCAAGCGTCAGGGAGGAGGGCTCCTTAAGGCCCGCGCGAAGCAAATGTCCGGGAGGGCTCCTTAAGGCCTGCGCAAAGCAAGCGTCAGGGAGGAAGGCTCCTTAAGGCCCGTGCGGACCAAGGGCCGGGCACGGCTCCCCCGGCCAACGCCGGGCAAGCCCAGGCGGGCAATAGAGGGCGCAAGAGGCGCCTTTTCCTGGCCTGACCGCGCAACCTTCCGGGGTAAAGGCAGACGGCCGGCCCGAGGGAAATGGGCCCTGTTCAGAAAAGCGGACGGAAATCCCCACTGTCGATCTGGGGGGACAACGCCGCTTGCGGGTGGAGTGATTCGGTCCTGCCGCCGCAGGGCGGCTCAAGCGCGGGACGGCCTGCGAGGCATTGCCTGCGCCGCGCTCCGGGGAAGCTCAGGGTCTGCGGGCTCCTGCGGCGCCAAAGGCAGGCCGCGCCCGGCGGCGCGGGCGGCTCGCGAAGGCGGCCGGGAAATTCCTGCGGGTCCTGTCAGGGAAAAGCCCATGGACAGGGGGGGCAAAGGGAAACGCGGTCTGTCAGGGAACCGGGAGGAGTTCCCGCGAGCCGTCGCGGAGGGCGGCCTTCCCGCGGGCGCCAGGGCAACGGCGCCTTGACCTCTACTGGGAACCGTCTTCCGGGAGATAAACCATGCTGCCGTCCTCCAGCTGGTAGGCGACGCCCAGGCGCACGCCCTTTCCCTCGGCCTCGGACTTGGTGATCTTCACGGCCTCTATCTTTTGGGCCTTCTTGGTGATGAGAGTCATCTCCCCGTCCGCGGACCTCTTGACCACCGAGACCTCGGAGTCCTTTTCCAAGAGGTCCTGGAGACCCATTGCGGACAGAAAGCTGATAAGCACCGCCACGATAAAGACCAGGAAAATGTCTATGAGGTTGATGACCGCGAGCATCGGGTCATCCGCTTCGGGGAGCGCGTCTCCGGAGCCCAGCCCTTTTCGTTTCATGGGTGCCGCCTGAAAGGTTTTAAGTTTGAGCCGGAAGGGAGAGACGCCTCTTCCGTGCTTGGGGGAAGGCGCCGGACCGGGCGCTGCGGCCTGCGGAAGAACGGGCCGGCCCTTGGCGGGGGCGCGGGGGGAAAGCGACGGTCAGGCAGTCAATGGAGCTGCGTTCAAAACTCACTCCCCTGAGCCGGAGGCGACCGGTATCCCACCGCACTTGCCGGAGTCTCCGGGCAAGTTGGCATTAAAAAATTATTAAGCAAACTTAAAGCATAATATTAATATATAATAGTTATATAGAAATATAATTTTTATTAAATAATTTAAGATTATCTAAAAATAATTGAATAATTTTTCCAGAAATTTTTGTATTATCATTTAAAATAAAGTCTAAAGGTAAATTTTTTTTAATTAAATATATCCAAATATCTTTTCTATAAAAATAATAAATGTCATCATAAGTTATATTATTAAAAGATATAGATATATATAAATCTAAAATACATAAATCTGTATAATTTAAAATTTTATTATTATATATCAGTTCAAGTAGAAGGTTTAATTTGTTCTTATGTTTTGTATTGGTTTTTTTAGTAAGGCTTAAGACCCTGTTGGTAAACACATACCCGTAATTTCCGCGATAAAACAAATGAGCCCTGACCAGCCTGTTCACGGCCACTTTCACGGAACCGCCGGTGAGAAAATCCAAAAAGACTCCCAAAAGGCCTCCGGCACGGGCAAGGAGCCCAAGCGGCGGCGCAAGAGTCAATCCGGCCTCTGTCCGCATTTCTTCACTCTCCCGCGACCGGGCCTCTCCCGGCTTTCAGCCGCCTTGTCCGGGACTGGCCCGCGCTGGGCCGGGCCCGTCCCGGCCCCCCCGTCGGAGGCCTGCGCTGGGCCAAGCCCCCCCGTGAGATCGGCGCAAGGCCCGGAAAAGGCCCGCCCCCCCCCGCCGGGTCACGCGCAGGGGCATCCCCGGCAAGGTCAGCGGCAGGCGCGCCTTCGGCGCCCTCCCCCGGCCCCTGCCCCGCCGCTTAAACCTGCGGGCCCAGACGGGCCTCGGCGCGGCTGGTCATTACGAGGTCCAGGACCTCAAGGTCCCCTTCAAGCCAGCGGCTCCTGACGGAGTAGAGCACGAAGGCCGTGACTCCCACGGCGAGACCCACTATGGTCGCGGTGAAGGCCACCACCAGGTCGGCGGACAGCCTCGACATGTCGCCCTGGCTCAAGGCGGCAAGTCCGGTGCTCATGGGGATAAGCGTCGCGATAAGGCCCGTGGAGGGGCCCATGCGCACCAGCACCCGCAGGAAGTCCAGCTTTTTCTTGTGCCTGCGGCTGGTAATCCTCCAGAGGCGCTCCACATCCGCCCAGAGGGCGGCGGAGTTGCCGCCGTCCTCGCTCTTGCGATCGAGAATCTGCTCGAGCTCGCCTAAGGCCTCGCCCATGAAATGGTTGATGCGCCTGCGGCCGCGCAGGATGGCAGGCCAGTCGTCCGGGGCGGGGGACTTGATCCTCGCCCTTTCGGCCCACTCGGCCAGGAAGGCGCCCAGGGCCACCACGAGACCCATGAAGGAGACCAGGAGCACGATCATGGCCGGATACAGGAGCGAGGAGGAAATGAGGTACAGGATGGACTGGATGAAAGCGCCGATGTTCATAATGTTGAAGGCTGCCCGGCGGGTCGAGGCTCCCCGCGCGGCCGCGGGCCCCCTTTAAGGGGGTAGGCGGCCCTGAGGCCCGGGGAGGGGGTGCGGGGCCGGCCACGCGGCCGGCCCCGCCGCGGATTTCGCGCCCTGCCCATGGAGGATGGACTGCAGGAAACGCGAAAACGCGGCGGCTTGCGCCTGGCGGAAATTAGGGGGCTACCGGAAAGGTCCGGAACAGCGCGGCGACCGTCGAGGGGGCCGCGCGCGGCGTTGAGGGGCGGCCGCAAGGCCGCGTAAAGGGAGGCGTCAGGGGCCGTCTCGCGCGGGAGAGGCAAGGAAGGTCAGCGGCCTTAAGGAGCCGGGCCCGCGTCCTTAACGGAAGGCCGCGCGACGTCATAAAGCCCCTGCGGCCCTGAAGGGCGCCTCCCGGCATTGCGGGGCCCCTTCAGCCGTGAGGGGCGGCCCGGCGGCCGGGACAGGCGGCCCGGGGGCCGCGGCGGGCGGACCGGCACCCGCGCCGGTCCGCCCCGCGCGCGGGGGACGGCCAAGAGGCTTCAGGCCCGCGCGGTCCGGCGCGCGGACCGCAGGCCCCTGAAGAAGCCCAGCGAGAGGAGGATCGCCAGGGAAGCCAGGAGCGCTACGGCTCCGGGCCCCCACTGGAAAACCTCTTCCTTGGAGTAGGAGGCCAGCCTGTAGACCCTGCCCACGGAAGAGAACTGGGGCATGACCAGGGCGGACAGGATGAAATACGAGGCGATGAGGATCATGACGAGCCCGAGGGTGTGCTCGAGGGGCTCGGAGTCCCCCGCCTTGCCCAGGATCATGAGGGTCCCGGCTACCGCCGCCACGCCCAGGAAGGCTAGGTACAGAAGGCCGGTCGCGGCGAGCGAGCGTTCAGGGAAATAAAGCACCAGCCCGGAGAGGGACATGAGGATCACGCTCAGGCACACCGGGCAGGGAATCACCAGGGCCAGCCAGCCGCGGGAGGAGGAGGCGGAAGAGGAACAGCAGGCGCAGGCCCCGGCGGAGCTTTCGGCGGGCCCTGACGGGGCGGCGGGATCTCCGGCCTCTCCGGTCTCCGAGCGCAAAAGAACTAGCCCCCACAGCAGAAGGAACGCCGCCACCAGCCAATGCAAGGTGACGCCGCTCTGCCATAAGGGGGCCAGAAACTCGTAGTGGGCGATTATGTTGACCCGGGTGACCAGCGCCAGCACCCCGCCGAAAAGGGCGAGGTACAGGAGCATGATCCCCAGCGTGGCGGGGAGCCTCCTTTTGGGGGGGCACCTGAGCCACAGGTAGCTCCAGCCTAGGCCTGTCTTCACGCTGAAGGCGAGCATGGAGACAAGAAGACCCAGCCACAGTGATTTGAGTTCCACTCTTTTACCTCCGCGCCGGTCCGGCGGCGCGGCCTGGACAGCCATGCGCCGGAAGGCGTATGCCGCGCCGGGGGGCCCGCTCCGGCCCTGAGGGCAGGGGCCGGAAACGCCGGCTGGCGCGGCATGTCGGCGCGTCCATGGCCTTGCGGCGACGGACGGCCCGCATGCGGCATAAGCGAGTGGCTTCCCGCGCGCGTCTTTAGGGCGCAAACGTAGCGGGGCGCCCCGCCTTGCCCGTTGGACAGGCGCGGCGCGCGCGACAAAGCCGTGCCATTTCGCGTGGAGGAGTGAGTGGCAAGAGGAACCGTCCGTCGCGGCCTGGCCGGGGCTTGGGAGACCCTGAGCTTGGCGCGCGCGCCTGAAGCCCGCTCCAGGTGATTACGGGCCCTGGTCGCGGTTCCGCTTGTTGAAGCGAATCATATGGGATTCGCGCCGGAAAAGTCAAGCCGAATCTCAGGGCATCCGGACTGCGGAGGGCGCGCCGGGAAGGCCGGCATTTCCGCCGCCAGGCTGCTATGGCTGGAGCACTTGCCGGGCGGGGCCGGTCGGCAAGCCCTTCTGCAGGCAATCCGGAGACTGCGGCATAAGGCGCGCCGGGAAGGCCGCCAATGCTGGCGCTATACTTACGTTTATTTTGATTAACGCTTTTAGCATGAAAATTAATGAAATTCTGCGGCTTGAATTGAGAGTTTTATGTATTTCGAACAAATCTCATGTTTAAATATTTAATGGCATCTGTAACTTTCGTTGATATATTATTTTTTGTCGGAATTTTTCTCAGCCGCTGAGACTTGAGATGGTAATACGTTACCGGCAACTCGAGCGGATTGCCGCCGGCCGGCACAGCGCGCCGGAAGAGCTTTCCGGGTTCACCTTTGATGCCGCAGCGGCCGAAACCGGCCTGCAGAGCCTCCGCGCCGCTTGCCGCCGGAGGGGCTCTTCAGGCTGGCCGCCCGCGGTAACGCCGGCGCCTGTCATGCGCAAGCGCGTAAAGGGGTGGCCGGCAGCAGGCAGACGGAAGAGGGCCGGAAAGATTCCCTGAACTTCATGGGCGCCGCAGGCGGCCTCAGTCCAGGGCGCTCCGCCATGGCGGCTTCCGGGCGCGCGCTCCCGTTCTTCGGGGACCGCCTGAAACGGGACCTCTTCCCGGCCTCCGCGGCCGGACCGCCCCGAAGCCGACCTCGGCGGCGCCAAGGCAAAGGCCGACGCCGCAGGTCACCGCGCCGTCTCCTGCCGGAGGGCCTGCGGCATTGAGGAACTTTTCCGGACGGGATCACGGAACGCTAAAGGCTGAAGCAGGGCGCGGTGATCAGGATCGGGATCGGGATCGGGATCAGCGCCGACACCCGTGGCGAACCGGACATCGGCGCGGTAAGCCCGCGGCCGTCCGCAAGGGCATAACCAGGAACGAGGCCGAACGCGCCGCCGCTTGCGCCGCGGAGCCTGAAGCCTGCGCTGGGCGCGCGGGGGCCCGCCAAAGGCGAGAGGAGTAACCCGGCCGGAAACCCCGCGGCAAGGAACGCTTCCCCGCGAGCGGGCGCGCCGCGCCTTCCGCGCGGGCCGACCTGACGGACGGAGATTTCCGGATAACGCGTGCGGGACAGCTCCGCAGGGCGGGAGGGGCGTACGGCCGCAAGGCCGCAGCTGACAGGGAAAGCGTGTCTGCGGCGCGCGGCCATGTCAGCCGGAACGCCGAGGGCGCGCAGGCCATTGACAGGGCGCTCCAGGCCTTGGCCGAAATTCCCGAAGCGCCGGGAAAACGCCCACGCGCGCGGCGGCGCGGGCTGTTTCGGCAAGCGCCGCGCCAGGAGCCGCGAGGCGGGCCGCATAGTCCCCTGCGCAGCCGCCGGGAGGGCGAAGCTCCACGGGAGGCCGGAGGACATGCGCTTTCCGGGCCTGCGGCCGGGCCCGGCGGCCTCCTCCAGGGAGATGTTCCCGACAACCTCCTGGCGCACAGGGAACTGCTGAACGGGGAAGAGACCGAATTCGCTGAAACGCCCCCCGCCTCTGTTCAGCAGGTAGCAAAGCCAAAGTCGATTGTCGACTTAATTTTATTCAAAATATTCCTTTTTTCCTCATTTTGCCGTTCTTTAGGCTGAATTTACATATTTTTGTCCGCTAGTACTATTTCAGTGCAGAAAGATTCGTTTGCCCCGGACCACACCAGTGCTTGCCCCTTAGGTGAAAATTTGCTATTTTCAAAAAAAAGTGAGGCTCCACATGACACCCACCGAAAAACTCAAGGAAAAGAAAGACAAAGTCCTTGAGATTGTGAACAAGTACGAGCAATTTGGTTTTACCGACTTAAAAATTCACGGATCCGTTGCCAGAGGTGAAGACACAGAAAACAGTGATCTTGATCTTGTATATACTTTTAAACCCATAAAAGAGTTTAAATATACATATTTTTCACAGTTTAATGATGATTTAGAAGATCTTTTAGGCATAAAAATAGATTTATCTATGGATAAAGAACTAAAACCATTGATAGCTAATCATATTTTAAGCTATGCTGTCCCTTTTAAATTTTTTTTAGGGAATTTAAATGGATAATTCTCGTGCTAATATAACTTTTCACTATAGTATTTTAAATATTGTGAATGCTAATAACCATTTAGCATACCTCACACCTCTTATATCTAACCAATATCCTGTTATAGACTGGCAACTTTTTGAATTATTAATTTATAATATCCAAAAATACTCGAGATCTATTAAAGATATTTCTAGAATAGAAAATTTTATTTTGAAAAAATTAAATCCAGATATACAATGGAAAGATTTATGTGATATTATTGATGTTCTAGCTCATAAATATCATGATATAATTTTATTATTATATATAAATATTCATTCATGTTTTATTCCTATTATGAAAATTTTACCAAATATACAACTTCCCGATTATTTGAATTTACCGCAAGATTTGCCTGAAATTTTAAGCATCGATGTCAATGCGAATTTATTAGACGAAAGAAATTTTGATAGCGTTGAAATAAAAGACGCTTATGAACAACAGAAAAACAAAACAACAGGCAATGCTTTGCCTCATCAGCCGCCCGGGGAAAAACAACTGGCTGACGATCAAAAGGCCGAGCCCGACAAGACTTCCTCAGACCTGAATAGCCGGCCGACACGCCCCCCTCGCCCGTAGAGAGACGAACCCGAAAAGTCACCGGGCGGTCCCGCTCTTCCTTGACTCCATGGAACGGCCCCATCGCAATCCTTCCTGCGCCAAAATCCCGGAAACCCGCGTGACCGCGAATCATCCTGAGGGCGCGGGCAAGCGGATACACAGGCTCGAGGCCTTCCCGCGCTTTCGCCAAAATAGATTTTCCCGAACGGTCAGCTTGACTGTTCACGTCTGTGACGATTTAACATGTCATATGACGAAGGCGCTGTCGTCCCTTGGCCGCGGCATGCGGCACAGGCGTCATGGCGCATGAGGGAAATCCGATGAGCCGTTTTCCTAACGCGAATTTTTCGTTCGAAGAGATCAGAAAAAGAGGCTTTAATTACGTCGACAAGACCGGCCACGCGCTGAGGCTGCTGAGCAGCTACAATAACTCAACCAGCTTTTTCCTTTCCAGGCCCAGAAGATTCGGCAAGTCATTGTTCCTTTCCACGCTCAAAAGCGCCCTGGAAGGCAAGGGCGAGCTGTTCGACGGCCTCGCCATGAACCGGCAGAACTACGGCTTCGAGAAGTGTCCCGTGATCCATCTCGATATGGGATACATCGACTCCTCAAGCGTTGACTCGTTCAACAGCGGGATGAACCAGATAATCGCGGACAACCGCTTCAGCAACGGGATCCAGGTTGACCTGTCAGCTTCACAGTTTATCCAGAATCTGTCGAGCCTTGTATCGGCCCTGCGCTTCGGCACCGGCGAAAAAGTGGCGGTCCTGATAGACGAGTACGACAAGCCGATCCTGAACGAGCTTGGAAACAAACAGCATTTAAAAGATTTGCTCAATAAGCTCAATAATTTTTACGCTTTTCTCAAATCCGGGGTCGGCGCCGGGAAAATCGGATTCGTTTTCCTGACCGGCGTCACCAAAATCTCTCATGCTTCCATTTTTTCCGGCGGGAACGATGTCGTCGACGTTTCCCTCGATCCTCAGTTCGCCGACGTCTGCGGTTTCACCAAGGAGGAAATCCGCCTTCATTTCTCCGAAAGCCTTGAGGCCATTCTACCCGTTAACGACTGGGACGGCGGCGAGATAAAGAGCCTGGAAGGGCTTCTCGCCAAGATCTACATGAAATACGACGGATACACCTGGGACGGCCTGACCAGGGTGATTAACCCGTTCTCCATGATAAATTTCCTTCAGACGCGCGAATTCGATAATTTCTGGTTCAATACGGGCACGCCCACGTTCCTCGTCAAGCTGGCCGCCGAACAAAAGGACGATGTCAACTTCCTTTCCTTGGAAGACACGGCTATGTCGAAAATGACCCTCAATGCGGTTTCAACGAACAATATCGCCCTTGTGCCGCTCATGTTTCAGGCCGGCTACCTCGCCGTGAAAAACATCCGGGCTGACGGCTCCCTGATTCTCGGTATCCCGAACGGGGAAGTCAGGCAGGCTTTCGCCCAGCTGACATTCAACCTTCTAACCGACGACGAAGCTGACTCTTTCAAGTTAAAGCTGGGAGAAGACATCCGGAAAGCCGTCCTTTCAGGCGACGACGGCGAGATCCGCGACTGCCTGATGAAAATCATAAACTTCAGCGCATACGAAAACATCAAGAGAAGCGAGGGATTCTACAACGCCCTTTTTACCGCCGCCTTCGCGGTTTCCGGGTTAGACGCGTGGTCGGAACAGTCAACCGTTGACGGCAAGATCGGCATTCTCGTTAAGCTGCCTTCTGACACCGTCATGATTTTCGAGCTGAAATACGCCAAGACGCCGGATGACGCGGATGCCTGCATCACTGAAGCCCGGGAACGGCTGAACGACAGGAGTTACAGGAACGCGTTCATCGCAAGAGGGCTGTCGGCGCACGAACTGATCGTCGTCGTGACTGAACGGCAAAGCGTGTTCGTCCAAACCAACGGCTTATTCCACAAGCCGACTACGCGCTCCTAGGGCGCGGCCGCCCGGAACGCCTCAGGGCCGGCGGCCCGGTTCCGGCAAATCCACCTCTGAACCAGGGCCCCTTTGGGGTATACAGGCGCATGAGCCAGAAGCCGTCCTACGCCTTTTACGCGCCTGAGAGCCCCATTAAGAGCCCCTTTGAGAGACATTGATCCTGCATGCCGCGCGTACCCCGCCCGCGCGGGGGCCTCCGGAGCGCGAATCCCCGGACAGGCGCCAGATGCGGCACGGGAACGCGGCCGGCTGTCCCCGCAGGCCCGACCGGGCTTGGACATGGTTGGCGCGCGGTTCTGCCCCGGGAAAATCGGGCAGGAACGCCCAGCCTGGCCCTGAAGGTTACGCGGAAACAAAATCCGCAGGCAAGAAAAGCTGAAGGCGCCACAAGCGGGCGCTTGTCGCCTGGCGCCTGAGCGGCAGAGCGGAGGCCAGGGCGGGTTTAAGGAAGCGGAGGCAGGCGGAAGCGATTAGGAAAACCGAAAGGCTGCAAATAAGTATAATTTTTTCTGTTTTGACATATAATTATTATAATCTTATCC
>JAITRL010000153.1 GCA_031288415.1 Deltaproteobacteria bacterium
GCGAGGATCCGCATCACGTCACCGGCCCGCGCCGCCCGGCGGCAGATCCTCCAGGAACCTCGCCTTCACCCGGCGCCTTCCGTGCACCGCCAGGCACAGCCGGATGACCGTCACGTCCCACGTGCTGAAAGGCGCGTCGTATCTCTTGCCCCTCATGGCGTCCTCGGCCTCGTCGAGGGCGCCGTCCAGCTCCCGCTCGACGGCCTCGTCCGCGGCGTCCGCCGGTTCGGCCCCTGGCCTCCTCGGGAGGCCGGATCTGACGAGCTTGCGGTGCTTCACCTCGATGACCAGGACTTCCTTGCCGCCCGGAAGATGGACGGCCTCGTCCGACTGCCCGTCCGCCCCGGCGACCTCGCCCTGGGCCTTGAAGCCCATGGCGACGAGGGCCGAGTGGATCGCCGCGTGGTAGTAGTTCTCGTCCTCTGAATGAAGGCGGTGCGGGATGCTTGACAGGATGACGCCGGTGACGTCCGCGATCTTCCGGGGGTCTCTCCCTGCCAGGGCGTTAAGGACCTCAGGCCCCCTGGAGGCCAGCAATCCGGCATTTTTGTCGAAGATGCTCTTGAAGACGAACTGTTCGTAGCTGCTCCTGACCTCCAGGTTGGGCGTCCTCAGGCTGTAAATCGTGCCTTTCCCGCCTCTTCCCTCAGACGTGCCGACGGCCGGACGCGCTCTCTCGACGGTCAGGTAGCCGGCCTGGAACAGGGCCGGCACGGCCTCCAGCCTTCCGAGCATGGACTTCTGGAGCTCTTCCGAGCCGCAGGCCTTGAGCCTCGGCAGGACGAAATCCTGGGGTCGCTGCTGCATCAGGGCCACAAGGTGGGTGGGGTCGCCGCTCATCGCCCAGTAGGGCTCGAAGGAGGAATTCCTGAAAAAGGAGACGATCGAGAACGGGTTGAGGATCCGCACGTCCCCGCCCCAGACGTACCCGTCGTACCAGTCGAGGATTTCCCTGGCCAGATCGGCCTCCGTGGCGTCCGGAACCACACTGCCATTGTCTTTCGTCGTCTGGAGCGTGACCGCCATCCGGTCGGCGAAAATTTTCTCGAATTCCTGCACGGTGAAGCCGCAGATCCCGGCGAACTCTTCATCGAGCGAGATGTCGGTGAAGGGGTTGGGGACTGTCCCCATGGAGGTCAGGGCGAACCTCGTGATCCCGGTGCAGAACGCGAAGCGCAGGTGGGGAATGCTGAGCTTTATGGCCTCGAAAAAGCCGCGGAGCACCTTGGCGTTGGCTTCGGCAAGTCCCATGTCGTCCAGATGGCCTGCCACGGGGGCGTCGTACTCGTCTATCAGGACGACCACGCCCTTGCCGCGCTTGGCGTGGAGTAACCTGATCAGTTCCTGCAGACGCATCGAGTACATCGGGGCCTTCAGCGTCAGGCCCTCCGAATCAGCGATTGTCTCGAGCGTGAAGGTGATGAAATCCTTGAGCTCCACCGGGCTTGTGGGAGCAGAACTCATGGTTATCCTCACCACGGGGTGCGCCTCGAACCCGTAGCCTGAGGACTCTATCTCCAGCCCCCTGAAAAGCTCGCGGCCGTCCTCCCGGAACAGCTGTTCAAGGGTGTCGACCAGGAGCGTCTTCCCGAACCGTCTGGGCCTTGACAGGAAACAGCAGGTGAATTCCTCGAGCATCCGGTGGATGTAGGCTGTCTTATCGGCGTAAAGCAGGCCCTTTTCTATGATCTTCCGGAAGGGCGGGTCGTTCAGCGGCAGTCTTTTCACGATCGCGTCCTTTCGGCGAGGGCGGGATCGGCGCCGGCCGATCCTCGCGGCGGCTGCGCCTCTCTCAAAAGAGGTATACCACTTCAGGGAAGCAAGATACAGCCGTGTTGACGGGTCAGGAGGCTCTTCCCCCAGCCGGGGCCGCGCTCCCGGCACAGGGCCGCTCCAGTATTCCAGGGCCGTCCTTCACCGTCGCCAAGGCGTCAGTCGCCGTCCTGCGGCCATGCCCTCCAGCCCAGGGGCCCCGCCGTTGCGTATCTGCCATCGGAAAGGCTCCTTGTGGGCTGGGCACCAGGGCAACACTCGCTCCACTGCCCATGCCTCCCCTGCGGCAGCCGGCTCGAGGCCCGGCCGGAGGAGTCTCCCCGCCCTCACCCTGGCCTCCTGCCCGAACGGAAAGACGCCCCCGTTCGTCCGGATGAAGGCCCCGCCTGGCACTGAAGTCCCGCTCCGTCCCTTAGAAAACGTTGCCGTCCGGCGCCGGAGGTGCCCGCTTGCCGGCAAGGGGAGCGCAAATGGACGCCGGAAGCGGCCGTCTTCTACTGCCGCGGGAGCGTCCGGCAGGCCACGGCACGACAGGCGAAATGTATCATGAGGCCTTCCAGGCCAAGGAGCGGGAGACGGCCGCAGCGTCGAAGCCGCGCACGGCCGCGGACTTCCGGCGCCGACACGGGAACTCGCGACCGGCGCGGGGCGTCCTCTTGTGCATCACAGCGCCGCAGGGGAAGTCGGCGAGCCTCTCGCCCCCCGCGCTTTCCTCTGCCTGTCATCAGG
>JAITRL010000193.1 GCA_031288415.1 Deltaproteobacteria bacterium
ACCCCGAAGGCCCTGGCGGAAGGCGCGGCGGGCCTTGCGGATTCGCGCATCCTCTCCACGGTCGACTCGGTCACGATGACTGTAGAGTATTTCTCGGCGAGCCACTTCTCCCCGTCCCAGAGGGCCGCCATGGGCACGTAGCGCAGGGCCCCGTCCAGCGAGAGCATGACCGTCCTTGCCCCGGCCTTCTCCAGGGCCGCCTCGACCGGCGCGAAGATCAGGCCGTAGAGCCTTTCCCCGAGGGGCCGGGGATCCCTGCGGGGATCGCGCAGGGCCTCGCGGAATTCCAGGGCGAGCGTTGCCAGCTCCTCGCCGGTCACGGCCGACTCGGCGTTTTCCAGGCCCTGCGGCGTGAGCGCGGAGATGTGCAGGGTCCTCTCCGAGGAGACCGCGTAGACCAGGGCCGCCCCGCCGCCTGCTGCGGCGACTGCCTCCCGCCTGGAGGAGATCCTGGCCGAGGCCCAGGTCGGCGGGGGCGCGGCTGATCCGTCCCGGGCTGGAAGAAGCCTGGGGAGCTTGTTTAAGACGGCGCGAAAGTCCTCCCGCGCCTTGCGGGCATCGGCTTCAATGGCGGTCGGGCCAGCCGGAGCCCTGGTCGGGGGGCTTTCGCCGCCGGGCGATTCCCTGGCACCGGGGCTTTCGCTGCCTTGCGCATCCCTGGCGCCGGGGCTTTCGCTGCCTTGCGCATCCCCGGCGGCGGGGCGCCCGGCTTCCGCGGCTGCCAAGGCATGGGCGGCTGCGGAGTAGGCATTCCAGGCGGCCTCTTCCCGGGATCCGCCGAAAAGCGACGGCTCCGCGCCCGCGCCTCCCGCGCCTTCGGTGTCCCCAGCGGTTGCCCGCGCGGGAGGCCCGTCGCCTTCAGGGCCAGTTGCCGGGCGGGGTCGGCCGGCCCCGCCATCCGTCTCGAGCCCTCCGAGCTCGTCTTCCTTGAGGAGGCCCAGCACCCAGAGGGCCTCTTCGGCTCTCCCCAGCCTCATGAGGACATCGTACAGGGAGCGGTAGCGGTTTTCCACCGTGGCCAGCCAGCTCCGTCTCCGTACAGGTACCAGTAGCGCGAGGCCTCCTCTTTGCCTTGGCGCCGCCACCACCGAGAGCTTGAGGTAAAACACGGCCTCGTTCTTGGACCCAGCGTCGGCGAGGACGGCGCCCAGGTTGGCCGCGGTGAAGGCGGGGAGGGGAGCGGCGGGGCCCCAGCGGCGGGTGGCCCCCTCCAGGGCCGAGGCGAGAACCGCCTTGGCCTCCGCGTTTTCGCCGAGCCTGTGCAGGGCCATGGCCAAGTTGTTCATTGAGGCCAGGGAGTCGGGATGCTCAGGGCCCAGGGTCCGCCTTCTCGCCTCCAGGACCTCCCTGTGCAGGTCCCTCGCCGCGGCGAAATCGCCGAGATCGTCCAGAGACGAGGCCATGTTGTTCATGTATGTCAGCGTGTCGGGATGTTCCGGGCCCAGGATCCGCTTGCTCGCCTCAAATGTTTCCAGGCGCAGTTCCGCCGATGCGATGAAGTCGCCGAGAGCGTCCAGGACAGTGGCAAGGTTGCTCATGGAGTGCAGTGTCTCAGGATGCTCCGGGCCCAGGGTCCGCCTTCTCGCCTCCAGGGTTTCCCGGTAGAGGTCCCTCGCGGCGGCGAAGTCGCCGAGATCGTATAGGCCGGAGGCCAGGTTGTTCATTGAGGTAAGGGTGTGCGGATGTTCCGGGCCCAGGGTCCGCTTTCTGGCCTCCATGGCCTCCCTGTGCATGTCCCTCGCTGCGGCGAATTCGCCTAGCGATGTCAGCGACGCGGCCAGGTTGCTCATTGAGACCAGGGTTTCGGGATGCTCAGGTCCCAGCGTACGCTTCCTCGCCTCCAGGACTTCCCGGTACAGTTCCTTCGCGGCGGCGAAGTCGCCTAGGTTTTTCAGGGCCAGGGCCAAGTCGTTCATGGAGGTCAGGGTGTCGGGATGCTCAGGGCCCAGCGTACGCCTTCTCGCCTCCAGGACGACCCTGAGCAGGTCCCTCGATGCAGGGTAGTCCCCCAGGTTACGCAGGACCGAAGCCAGGTTGTTCATTGAGCGCAGGGTGTCGGGATGCTCCGGGCCCAGGGTCCGCTTTTTCGCTTCCAGGAGTTCCCTGAGCAGGTCCCTCGAGGCGACGAGGTCCCCGAGCGCGTACAAGGTCAAGGACAGGTTGCTCATGGAGAGCAGGGTGTCCGGGTGATCGGTCCCCAGAGTCCGCTTTTTTTCCTCCAGAGCCTCCAGGTGCAGGTCCCTCGCCCCGTTGAGGTCGCCGCTGGAGTCCAAGACCGCGGCCAGGTTGTTCATAGAGGTCAGGGTGTCGGGATGAGCCGGGCCAAGGGTCCGCCTTCTCGTCTCCAGGATTTTCCGGAGCAAGTCCCGCGCCGCCTTGTAGTCCTCCTGGGCGTACATGACGATGGCCAGAGAGCTCATGGAGGCCAAGGTGTCCGGGTGATCGGCCCCCAGAAGCCGTTCGCGGGACTCCGCAGCCTGGCTGTACAGGTCTCGGGCCGCCGGGAGGTTGCCGAGCTTTTGCTGGAGGGCGGCAAGGTTGAGCTTGAACATAAAGGTTTCGGGGCTGTCTGGCCCCAAGATCCTTTCGCACGTCTCCAGCGCTCGCCTGGCGATGTCCGCAGCTTCAGTCATTTCCCCGAGGCCGTCGAGAACGAACGCCAGGGTGTTTTGGGCCCTTAAGGTCACGGGATGCCCCGGCGGCAGGGCTCTTTCCGCCGCCTCGGAGGTTTCCCGCAGGACTTCCGCCGCGGCCCGCGCGTCGCCTGTCCGCAGTATGGCCCTGCCCAGCCCCCACTTGACGTGGAGAGCCAGAGGATGATCGGGTCCCAGGGTACCCGAGGCCCTGCGCGCGATGTCCGCGAAGGCCTCGCGCGCCTCCTGCGCCTCGTCGGCGTCAAAGGCGAACCACGCCGCCGTCTCGGCCGCGAAGAGGGACTCCTGGGAGTCCGCTCCGAGCGCGGCAGCGAGCCCCGCCTCGGCCCTGAGGGCGGTCTCCCGCGCCCCGCCGGGGTCCTCGCCCAGGTCCTCCTCGGTTTCGCGTGCCATGCGGCTCCAGGCGGCCAGCGCGCGCGGGTCGCCAGCGCCGTAGGCGCTTTCCGCCGCGGCGGCCAGGTCCCTCCAAGCCTCCGCTGCCTTGCCGTGCCTGAACCTGTCAGAGAGGCGCTCGGCCTTGGCCCTTAAGGCCTCCAGGTCAGGTGACATGACCTCGAAAGTCCAGGCCGGGCGATAGAGGGCGGCCTGCCTGGGGGAGGCTTCCGAGGTCACGGGAGCGGCCGCTGAAGGGTTCTCCTGAGCCAGAAGGCCAGGCGACGCGAGGAAGGCCACGCCAAGCGCGCCGAAGAGGACAGCCGCGTAAAGAGCGCCGGCGGGGAAGGCCGCGGGGGAAGCCTTGGCGCGGCGCCGCAGTGAGGTTTCTGCCGGAGGTCGCATGGGGAAGTCTCCTGGTTTCCGGAAGGCCGGGGGCGCCGCGTTGCCGTGCGGCGGGGCGTGCCGTCTCCGGCAGTTAGCCGTAAGCTTGCCGGGCGGCGGTTGTCCGGCGGCGCGCCGTTCAGGCGTTCCTTGGACGGCGGCATGGGGTTCCTCGGCCAGGCCTGGCAAGGCCCGCGCCGGAGGGAGGTTGAGACGGGGGCGTCGCGGGGAGGGGAGGGTCATTTCCAGTCCCCCATCAGGACAAACGGCGCCCAGTAGTAAGGGTGCGAGAAGCCTTTGCCGTCCCAGGG
>JAITRL010000197.1 GCA_031288415.1 Deltaproteobacteria bacterium
TTGACTAACTCAGTGTCACAATTCCTGGACAGCTTTGAGAAACTGAAAAACGTTGATTTCAACGACACGCCTGGCTTAGACGAATTGAAGAATTTCCCCATCGACAAGCAGTCTCTTGCCGAATTGAGAGAGATTGGCGGGTTTGCTTCTTCGATTATCGGTGGGGCGGTAGGTGGAGCGCTCTCAGGAGCCCTGACCGCATTTGGCGCATATTCTGGGGTCATGGCATTTGGCGCCGCCTCCACCGGAACAGCAATCGCTACCTTGAGCGGGGCAGCGGCTACGAACGCTACCTTAGCTTTCCTAGGCGGAGGCTCAATAGCGGCAGGCGGACTAGGCATGGGCGTCGGCATGGCGGTTTTGGGGGGGCTGGTAGCCGGCCCGGCCTTGGCTATTACCGGGTTTATCATGGGCGCCAAGGCCTCGGCTAACCTTGATAAAGCTAAAAGCAATTACAGCGAGGCTACTAAAATCAAACAAGAGATGGTTGCGGCTGGAGAACTTTGCGAAGGCATCAGAAAGCGCAGCAATCTGTTAGAACGCCTTTTGATTCGATTGGACACGCTGTTCCTGCCTACAGTTTACAATCTTGAGGAAATTATATCTACGAGTGGCGAGGATTACAGCCAATATTCCATGGAAAATAAGCAATCAGTGGCGGTATCCGCCAGTTTGGTCAAGGCAATCAAAACATTGATTGACACTTCTATTCTGACAGAAGACGGAAAACTCACAGAGGAGTCAGCTGATATAGCTGCTTCGATTCAACACCAGGTATACGAGCAGGAAAAATTATCAGCCTAGTTTTTCCATGCGAAAAGTGTGGGCGATGCTGTCGTCAGATAGCTAATGTACCTGCTTTATCAAGGTTTGATAGAGGTGACGGCGTATGCTGTCACCTCATCAAAAACTTATGCTCTATATATTCTGAACGACCATTAATATGTAATGTAAAAAAAATGTACGAATATTATTATTATACTAAGATGAACATAAGTGATTTTTATAAATTAAATAAAGAAAGTTGCAAAAAATTATAGAAAAATATAGCTTAAAACTAAATTAAACATATCATTAAAATAATACCTGCGACCCTGGCCGCAGACTTCGCGTATCCGTTCACCCCCTCAGAACACCACCATCCTGGCCAGTCCCGGAGGCTTGCATAGCGTAAGTGGCCTGCCTTAGGGCGTATCGTTGCTTCAACCGGCCTCGCAAGAGACGAGGACGGCTGAAACCGCTTTCCGCCCGGACGGCTTGAGGCCAACCGGGCGAGATGACAGGGCTATACCGAGTCACGGACGATGCCGTTGATCCGGCATGCCGGATCGATCACGGGCCAAGGGCCGTTGCCTGCCATCTCTTCTTCCCGGTCGGTGGCCTGGACAGCCGTGGGCATATCCGGCCCTTGGACTCGGGGATTCTTCCCATGTCCCCCGCAGACGTCTCCTGCCGCCTCGGCTTTCTTCCCTTCGGCGCGGTCGGGGAGATTTCGCGGCGACAGCCCGCAACCGCGGCTTTCGGTCGCCAGCAGGCCCGGGAGGCGTTGCCCCATGAGGTTGTTGTGGGGCCAAGGACTTTCCCGCCGCCGCCTGGGGCGCTGGCCTCAGGCTTCGCCGGTGAGCGACCCCGCGCACAGGGACGGCCTCAAAAGGCTTCAGGCCCGCGCCCGCCATGCCAACCCGCCGGATTCTACTCACAAGGCTCGGCCTGTGATGGCAATATTTCTACGGGCTCCAGGCTTTCTTGGCTGTCCTGGCCGGTCATTCCGGTAATGGACTCCGCTACAATGGTGCCTGCCGCAGACGATTGAATGCCTTTCCGTTGGTTAGAAAGGTGCTGTCTCCGTTTTAGGGCATACGCGAGCGGAGGGGACGCCCTCTCGGGGGTTTTCAAGCGAAAACGCGTCGCTGGCGCTGAAGCAGCCTTTGCCGCAGGCTTATCCGTCGGCTTCCGGCGCGGTTGCGTGGGAGCCAGAATCGTCCTGGGCAGAACCATCCGCTGCAGCGGAAAAGGTTTTCGGGGTTTCTTCAGCAAATGTCGGCGAGGCCTTGGTGACCGGACGAGGGCCGCCGACCCTGGACACTCCCAGGATAATCATGGCCATGCCGATGAACTCCAGCGGCCCGAAACGTTCCCCCAGGAGGGCCGCTCCCATGAGGAGGGTCATCACGGGCCCGGTCATGTTGTACATGGCCGCCTTCGAGGCGCCCAGAATGGCTATCCCGGCGCTCATGGCGTAGATGGGGATGACCGTCGAGAACACGGACAGGATGATCACGAAAAGGTAGGCCTTGCCGGAAAAGGTGAGCAGGGAAGCGAAGTCCCTCAGGGCCCCGTAATGGATGACCACTGAAGCCACCGAGACCATCATGGTCACCGAGATGAGCATCGGCATCTTGGCCTTGGAGAAGTTCCGGTCCACGCCTGTGAGATAAAAGGCGTAGATCACCGCCGACAGGAAGATCAGGCCGCAGCCCTTCAAAAAGCCCGGCCCCGGGGCCGTGACGTGGGGGGCCATCATCATGAGGAGGCCCGCGTAGGAGGCGGCCAGGGCCGTCCAGGTCCTGGGCCCGGCCGGGGACCGCGAGAGGACTGAATCTATGATCACGACGACGGTGGGATACAGGAAGAGAATCATTCTTCCCAAAGAAGCGTCGATGTAGTAGAGCCCGGAAAAGTCCAAATACGAGCACAGGTAATACCCGAACACTCCCAGGAGGGCGACGAGGGCCCACTTGGAGGGCGGGAGGGCGGCGGGATGCCACCTGCCCCGCAGGACGTTCGCGAGGAGTATGCAGGCGAACACCGAGCCCGCGATTATCATGCGCAGGCACAGGAGCGAGAGCGGGTCCATGCCTTCCCGGTAGGCGAGCTTGGCCAGGATGGTCTTGCCCGCGAAGCAGAAGGCCGCGGTCATGGTGAGCAGCGCGCCCAGGCGGCCGGGAGTGAAGAACGGCATAGGGGACCCAAGAAGCGAAAGGCCCGCCGGGGCCTTTCCGCATGTCCTTCGTCCGCGGCGGGCCGGGCGTGAAGATCGGTGTTTGGCGGCAGATCCGGCGGACGGCCCACTTCAGCCGCGGCTCTGGGGAGCCGGAGCAGGCGCGGAGGCGCCGGGCGGCGAGGCCTCGTCCGCGCCCGGAGAGGCAAGGCAGGGGAAGGTTTCCTGCGGAGCCGGGGATGGTTCAGGCCTGCAGGGCTTCCTTTGCGGCGGCCCCCGGCGGCCGTGACAGTCGCTTCGGCTTCGGCCCTGACTTGCTTGAGGGCCGATGGGCCCTAGCCCCTCCGCTGCGGTTCCGGCAGGATTAAGGGCCGCCGGAGAGGGCGCGGCCGGATAAAGGGCTGCCGGTGCGGGTCGGCCGGAGACAAGGATCATCGGCAGAAAAAGGATCGCCGGCAGGAAAAGGATCATCTGCAGAAAGAGGATCGCAGGCAGGAAAAGGATCATCGGCAGGAAGAGGGCCGAAGGTTGGGCCAGCGGGCTGCGCCGCCGGCAGAAGAGGGCGCTGTCCTCAGGCGTCCGCGGGAGGCGGCCCCGGGCCCGCGCGGGGAGGGTGCGCCTGGGGGCGCTGAGGTCTCAGGGTCGGCCGTTCCCCGTACGGGGCGCAAGGCGCGCTTCGAGTGTCTTCCAGTGGCACTCCAGCCCCTCGGCCTTGGCGATGGCCGTGACCGTGCCGGAAAGGGACTCCAGGGCGCCCCGGGAGAGCTGCTGGAAGGTTATCCGCTTAAGGAAGCTTTCGGCGGACAGCCCGGAGAAGGACTTGGCCGCGCCTCCGGTCGGGAGAACGTGATTGGGGCCTGAGGCGTAGTCCCCGCAAGGGATGGGTGACCAGGGGCCCAGGAAGACCGAGCCGGCGTTCTCCACCTTGGCCAGGAGCGGGAAAGGGTCCTCGGTCCAGATCTGGAGGTGTTCCGGCGCGTAGAGGTTCGCGAAGACCAGGCACTCGTCGAGGCTGTCCGCGACGAGCACGGCCGCGTTGGCGAGGGCCTCCTGGACTATGGCGGCGCGGGAGAGCCCGGGCAGGAGCCGCGCGGCGCTTGCGGCTACGGCCTCGGCCAAAGGCTCCGAGACGGTCATGAGCACCGCCGCGGCCAGGGGGTCATGCTCCAGCTGGGCAAGAAAGTCCCAGGCGAGGATCTCCGGGTCCGCCGAGGCGTCAGCGATGATGAAGCCCTCGGAGGGGCCGGCGGGGGTGTCGATGTCCACTTCCCCGAAGACCGCCAGCTTGGCCGCGTTGACCCAGGTGGAGCCAGGCCCCACTATCTTGTCGGCCTTGGGCACTCCGGCCAGCCCGTAGGCCATTGACCCGATCGCCCAGGCCCCCCCCAGCTTCCAGATTTCGCTGGCGCCCGCCAGGCTGGCCGCGGCGATGATTTCCGGCCGCACTGAAAGCCCTTCGGCGGGAGGGGTACAGCAGACCACGAGACTCACCCCGGCCGCCTTGGCGGGAATGATGTTCATGAGGGCGCTTGAGGGGTAGGCGGCCCTTCCGCCCGGCACGTAGACCCCGGCCGCGGCAAGAGGCCTCGTGAGCCTGCCGGCCAGGAGACCGGGCAGGTTTTCCGAGAAATGCCCCCCGCTTTCGACCTGGAGCTCGTGGAAGGCGCGGATGTTGGCGGCGGCCGCCCTGAGGGCCTCAAGGAGCTCCGGATCGGTCCTGCGGAAGGCCTCGGCTATCTCGTCCTCCGATGCCTTGAGATCAGCGAGCCGCAAGCCCGGCTTGAGGCTGCCGTATTGCCCGAGAAGCTCGCGCTCGGGGTCCTCTACGAGGCGCTTGAGTATGTCCCGGGTGTCCCTCATGGTCTCCGCGAAGGAGACGGAGCTTCGCAGCAGGATAGCCTTGCGGCGCTCCGGCGCGAGGTCTTTGAGGCGTTCGACGGGGATCATGGCAGGCTCCTTGGGAAGGCAGGGGAGTGGCGGCGGGGCGAGGGGCCGGAAAGCGGGGGGGTAAAAGGAAGCTGAAAAGGACGAGGTTCCGGAAGCTGGGCCTGCGGGGCCGTCTCAAGAGCGGGCCTTCAGGTCTGTTCAGGAGCCTCGGGCGGCCCGGACCGCCTGCCGGGAAAAAGGCCGCCGGGGTGCGCCAGGGGGGAGTCGGCCGCCGGGGCGCGCCTGAGGCTGTCAGCCGGGGCCCGGCAGCCCGGGCCTTTTCCGCTCGGCGCCCCCTTCAACTGAAGAGGCTGCCGCCTTCCTGATCCCGCGGAAAAACGCCTTGATGGCATCGGCGCACTCTGCGGCCAGAACGCCTCCCTCCAGAAGCTCCAGGCGGTGGTTCAGGCCGGGAACGGAACTGAGGTCCAGAAGCGAACCCGCCGCCCCCCATTTGGGTTCGGGTGCCCCGAAAATCACGGCCCGCAGGCGGGCGTGGAGGCAAGCGGCCAGGCACATGGCGCAGGGCTCAAGGGTGGCGGCCAGCACGAGCCCCTCGAGCCGGTAGTTGGACAAGATGCGGGAAGCCTCGCGGATGGCCAGGATTTCGGCGTGGGCGGTGGGGTCGCGCAGGGCGATCACGCGGTTGCGGGCCCGGGCGACTATCGAGCCGTCCGCTCGCGCGATCACCGCGCCGGCAGGGACCTCGCCCTCCGCCGCCGCGGCCTCGGCCTCGCTCAGGGCCTCGCG
>JAITRL010000229.1 GCA_031288415.1 Deltaproteobacteria bacterium
ACGCCCCCAAGAGGGATTTTCGTTTCGGGTCTTACGGCAACGGAGGCGCGGCCGCGCCGGGCGACTGCGGGTGCCGCCGTCAAGCGAACCGCTCATGAGCGCGCCGGAGGCGGCGGGCGGCGCGGGAAATTCCTGGCCCGCGCAACGGTACGCCCGGACAGGCCTATTGCCTGAAGATCCGGCCGGCAACAACCCCGGCTTCGGCGCCGCGGCCCCCGCATGGCCGTCCAAGCCCCAAGGAAGCGGGACTTGGCTTGTCCCGCCTGCCGTAAATCCGCGGCTCGGGCCGAGCCGAAAATCCGGCGCGCACTGGACACGATCGGAAAGCGGCCTTCAGGCACGGCACTGAGACGCCGGAGACGCCGGCGGCGAACGCCATGCCCGCCCGACGCCGGTCAAGCACTCTGCGGAGGCCTTGACGGGAATGCCTGCCGCGGGGATGCCAGGCCCCGACCGAATGCCGTGCCTTTCATGAGCTTGACTGGATCAAAGGCCGGCCTGCGGCCGATCCTGAGCCTGCGGGAAGGCAAGTGGGGACTTTGCGTAAAATCGGGAATCGCCCTCCGCGGGGCCGCCGCGCGAGACGGGGTTTGCCTCCATTGCCGGTCAAGCCCTGGAAGTCATTTCTTTAGTTTTCCACCGGACATGTTCTCCTGCCGCGCGCGGATGCCCAGTGCCCGAGCAGCGCAGGTTCGCGCCTCCCGAAGCCGCCGGGGCGGCCTTATGGCCCTCGGGCGCCGGAAATCCGGCTCGGCGAGGTTCACGCGCACGTTCAGGGGCGAAATAACGCGGCCCCCGGCGAGCCGCGGCCGGATCATCATGAGCGCCATGAACGCCGCGCAAGATGCCGGGCGGCCGCCTTCCGGCTGCCTGCCTTGCCGGATTCCCTTGTGCGGCTTTCCGGCTTGCGCAAACTTCGCCGGCCGGGCCGTCTTCCCGCGGCGAAGCCGGCAGTCCCCGCCGTCCGGTTAAGAGGGATTCCCGCGGCGGGGCCGGCGGCGCATGCCGCGCAGTTCACCGGCTCCGGCGCCTTTTCCGCCGAAAACGTTCCGGCAGGCCGGCCGCCTGGCGGCCCGCGAAAGACAAAAGCGGAAACCGCGCCCGGTCTCGGCTCAAGCGGTCCTTTTCCCTGATCGCCTCCCGGCCTTGGCCTCCCGCAGAAGCATCTCCTTCAGCACTGCCTTGACAAGGTTTACCGGAACTGCGTTCCCTACCTGCCTGCGGGTCTGGCTGTCGTTGCAGACTATCCTGAACTTGTCCGGGAACCCTTGCAGCCTCAACATTTCCCTCGGGGTAAGGCGGCGGATTCCGTTCACCAGAAGGTAGTTGTACGATGCCCCCGCCCGCAACGCGCAGGAATAAGGGTAGCTGCAGACGTTGCCGCTTTTGTTTTCATGCCATATGCCCGGCCGGCTCCCGCTCTCGTGCTTCGCTTTGCGTTTCCGGACGATCATGTCGCTGGCGAAGTGCTTGGGGTCGACGTCCTCATCGGGCTCCAGGATATCCTCCAGCCTGCCTGGACCGTCGCCGCCTGGAAACGAGAACTCCACGGCATGGTTTAGGAAGCCGGCGATGAGCGTCCTCTCCCGCTTCTGGGGCAGCCCGTAGTCCAGCGCGTTAAGCACGGCGTGACTGACTTTGTAGCCGAGCCTCTCCAGGGTCCGGACGATGGTCCGCAACGTTTTCCCCTGGTCATGGGTGTACAGCTGCTTCACGTTCTCCAGCAGGAACATCGGCGGCCGCTTGGCTTCGAGGATCCTTGAAATCTCGAAGAACAGCGTCCCCCGGATGTCGGCAAACCCCAGACGGTTGCCTATTATGCTGAACGGCTGGCACGGGAACCCGGCGAACATGATATCGTGGTCCGGGATCTCTGAGGCGCCGATCACCTTGATGTCGCCGCGAGGGGCGAGGCCGTAGTTCGCCTCGTAGGCCCGCGTGGCCTCGCGGTCTATCTCGCTCGCGAAGACGCACCTGCCGCCTAAGGCGTCGGCCGCCATGTGGAAGCCGCCTATGCCCGCGAACAGGTCGATGTATTTGAATCCGGGAGAGCGCAAATCAGGTCCCCCTGTCATGGCCGCTCACGATGGCCCGGCACGGCGAATGCCCTTCGGCAACTATTGACCGGAACACAACCAAATATTAGTATGTTATCACATCATGGACCCCCAGGACAAGTGTCTTTTCCCAAAATCCCAAAACCCTAAATCCATCTTGCAGCCTTCCGCGCCCCCTGACCTGAAGCCCCTTCCATGGCGAGGGCCAAAGTTCAGCCTTTTCAGGCCGTCGCCCCGGCCGACCAGCCCTGTTCGGGCCTGAGGCGCGCCCGCCCTGCAGATTAAAAGCCCGCTTGAGCTGGCAATCCGAAAGGGTCAGCCGTGACTGAGAACTCCCGGGCTGCCCTGCCGGCTGTTTGAACCGCTTTTAAAAAGATTTTGATCTCTTCCCCTTTTATCGCGCCCGGAAGGTAATCCCAGGGTATCGCGCGGGCCGCCCAAGGGGGCCGGTTCAGTCACCTCTCGTCAGAGCGGCCTGAAGACACCGATCGCCCGGCCCCCCCCTCCTGGATGGCTTCCTCAAGGCGCAGCCCAGGCGGGCATCCCTCGGCCGGATCCGCCGGCAAGGCCGCTCATCTGAGAGGATCGCCATGCTGAGGTTCCCTGGCTGAGACATGTTGGCCGCGCGGCGAGCCGCCTGATAATCCGGAAACCGGCTTTCCGAGGACGTCCGCGAGACGGCCGTGCGCCCTTGAGGCTTTGCGCGCACCTTCCTTGTCAGTATCCGTTCACGGCTGACGGGCGGTCTTTGGGAGAACCCTTCAATAGATCGACGGCAAGGGTCCGCCGCCGAGCCTTGCGGCGCCTTGCCGCTACGATTTCAGACGCTTTGCCGTTGCCCTTTAAGCGGCTAGCGGTCGCCCTTCGCCGCTTTCCGGTCCGTCGTTGCCGTTCGGCTTTGTCCGCGCGAACACCGGCGCGCGGAAATAAACTCAGGCTCGGCTCTCCGCCAACACCTGCCGCCGTGACTGACAGGGCGTTCCCGGAACGCCCCCTCCCCGCGAGGCCGTCAGGAAGACCTGCGGGAACGCCTCCCTGCAAGCAACGGCAAACTTCCTCCACGATGTTTAGCCCGAAGGAGACCTTCAAGCCGGCGGCCTTATCAGAACGGAAAACGCGCATCTCCCGGAAAATTCTTCCCCTGTTCCGCGCTAAACGAATCGGCCCGCCTGGCTGCCCCTCTGCCAGGGCATCGGTCATTGCGGCCGCGCGTCTCCTGGAACTGCGGGACAGCCCTTAACCGCGGCTTCAGGAGCCTCGACCAGAGCTTCCCCCGGGCATGTTCCCTGGCCTTGCCGCGGAACTCTCCTCCCTTGGCTTGCTTTCGCCTTGCCTTCAGCCTGCCTTGGACTTGCCTGGGCCCCGCGCGGCCTTGCCGGTTCTTGCCTGGGCCCCGCGGGGCCTTGCCGACGTTGCCTGAGCCCCGCGCGGCCTTGCCGGTTCTTGCCTGAGCCCCGCGCGGCCTTGCCGCTCTTGCCTGCGCTCAGCCTTGCCAGCGCACTGCCTTGTCCTGCCTGCCCCTGACTTGAGCCCGGCCCGGGCTTGCTTGTGATTTCGCCTGGTCTCCCCCCCGAGCTTGTCGGAGGTTACCTTCCGGATTTCCCCGGCGCTTCTCTCCAGCTTCTTTCGCTTGGCACGGGAAAAGCCGGCAGGCAAGAAGACCCGGGCAAGCAAAGCCCACGCTGGCCTAAAATCCAACCTTCACTAAGACATGTAGGCCCCGGCCTGGAAAATGACGGCCGGACAGCTCCCAGGCGACCGGGCGGACTGTTCCTGGGCGGCCGGCCGGACAGTTCCCAGGCGGCCGGCCGGACAATGCCGAACCTCGCCGCCTTCCGGCGGCGGCCGCTTCCAGGCAAGGTCTGGGGGAGGCCGCAAGCCCGGGAGCCCAGACGTCAGACGGAGCCGAACCGCCAAACGAAATCTTTTGGCGCGTCTCGGAGAGGGCCTGTCCTGACAGGCCTCGCCGTCCGAAAATCCTGAAGTCCTGAACAAGGCGCTTGCCCGCCGGCCTGACACACGGCTATAATGAGAGCAAGTGCCACTCGAAATGACGTCTTCCCGGTTTTCCGGCCGGGCAGCGTTTTTTTATTATCCTAACAATCAGCGCCTCGCGGGAGACAAGCCTACGCGAAAACGCTCCGGGTCGAACGGCCGCCCTGCCCGATAGGGCAAGGCGTGAGCCCGCGCCTTGCCTTTCCGCGCCGCATCACGCCGCGTATAGGCTCTCTCGGCGCGCCTCCCGGAACGCCGCAGGAAATCCGCTCATGGAAACTCCGAGGAAGTACAGGCCCAGGAACGACCAGCTCTGGGAACGGGCCAGGTCGGGAAAGCTCCCCTGCGCCTTCGCTGGCTGGGGGCTCTCGGACAGGAGCGGGCGGAGCCTGGCCCACGAGGCCGCCTCCGGAGGCTTTCTCCCCGAAGGCTTCGCGCTCTGGGAGATCGCCGACCAGGACGGCTGGACCGTCGCCCACGAGGCGGGCGCGACCGGCCACCTTCCCGCCGATTTCGGGCTGTGGGAGCTGGCCGACAAAGACGGGTGGACCGTCGCCCACGTGGCGGCCGCCGGGGGCCATCTGCCCGCAGGCTTCGGCCGCTGGGAGATCGCGGACAAGGACGGCCGGACCGCGGCGCATGCGGCGGCAAGCCTCGGGAACCTCCCTGCGCTTTTCACAAGATGGGAACTCGCCGATGATGAAGGCTGGACCGTGGCGCACGAGGCGGCGAGGCACGGGAACCTCCCGGCGGGCTTCACCGGATGGGAACTCGCCGACAAAAGCGGCCGGACCGTGGCGCACGAAGCCGCAAAGCTAGGAAGCCTCCCCGCCGGCTTCGCCGGCTGGGATCTCGCCGACAGGACCGGCCGGACCGTGGCGCACGAGGCCGCGAGGCTAGGGAGCCTCCCCGCGGGCTTCGCCGGCTGGGAACTCGCCGACAAAAGCGGCCTGACCGTGGCGCACGAGGCCGCAAAGCTAGGGAGCCTCCCTGCCGGCTTCACCGGCTGGGACCTTGCCGACGGGGACGGCTGGACCGTGGCGCGCGAGGCCCTCAAGCAGGGGAGCCTCCCTGCGGACTTCATCCGTTGGGAGATTGCCGACAAGGGCGGCCGGACCGTGGCGCACGAGGCCGCAAAGCTCGGAAGGCTCCCCGACGGCTTCACCGGCTGGGACCTTGCCGACGGGGACGGCTGGACCGTGGCGTGCGAGGCCCTCAAACAGGGGGGTCTCCCTGCGGATTTCACCCGGTGGGAGATTGCCGACAAAAGCGGCTGGACCGTGGCGCACGAGGCCGCAAAGCTCGGAAGGCTCCCCGCCGGCTTCGCCGGCTGGGACCTTGCCGACGAAGACGGCCGGACCGTGGCGCGCGAGGCCCTCAAACAGGGGGGGCTCCCTGCGGATTTCACCCGGTGGGAGATTGCCGGCAAGGGCGGCTGGACCGTGGCGCACGAGGCCGCAAAGCTCGGAAGGCTCCCCGTCGGCTTCGCCGGCTGGGAACTTTCCGATGAAGACGGTTGGACCGTGGCGCGCGAGGCCCTCAAACGGGGGAGCCTGCCTGTCGGCTTCACCCGTTGGGAGATTGCCGGCAAAGACGGCCGGACCGTGGCGCACGAGGCGGCGAGGCTCGGGAGACTCCCCGCGGGCTTCTCGCGGTGGCGCCTCGCGGATGCCCAAGGCCGCACCGTGGCGCACGAGGCGGCCGCGGCCGGCTCCCTGCCGGAAGGCTTTGCCCAGTGGGCTCTCTCGGACAAGCGCGGCTGGTCCGCGGCGCACGAGGCGGCCTCGTCAGGCAGCCTGCCCGAGAGCTTCTCCCAGTGGCTGATTACCGACAAGGCAGGCCGTTCCGTCGCCCACGTCGCGGCGGCGGCCGGGCGGCTTCCGGAAACCTTCGGCAGCTGGAAGATCGCTGACAAGGCCGGCTGGTCCGTGGCGCACGAGGCGGCAAGGCGCGGCCGCCTGCCCCGCGGCTTCTCCAGGTGGAGCATCGCGGACAAGGACGGCTGGACAGCTGCGCACGCTGCAGCCGCGAGCGGCTGCCTTCCCCCTGACTTCACCAGGTGGAGCATCGCCGACAAGGCAAGGTGGACCGTGGCCCACGAGGCGGCCGCTGCCGGCTCTCTTCCCGAGAAGTTCAAGAGCTGGGATCTCAAGGACGCCTCCGGCTGGACCGTGGCCCACGAGGCGGCCGCTTCCGGCAACCTTCCGGAACAGTTCGACCGCTGGGAGCTCGCCGACGATTCCGGCCTGTCAGTCGCGCACGCCGCCGCCAGGGGCGGCCGCCTGCCGGGAGCGTTCACGCAGTGGGCGCTTGCGGACAGGGAGGGAAGGACCGTCGCCCAAGAGGCCGACGAGAGCGGCTGCCTGCCCGAAAACTTCGGCCGGGGCGATCCCTCGGCTCCGAAAGGCCCTGCCGCATCCCTAGCTGAACCATGGGACACGCCGCATCCCGGCCGGCCCGAGGGCCCGATGACCGCAGGCAAGGGCGCCTGGTCGGCGATCCTCTCAGCGGCCGAGCGCGGAGCCCTCCCCGAAGGCTTTGACCGGTGGACCCTCTCGGACGCCAACGGCAGGACAGCGGCGCACGCGGCGGCGGCCGGCGGGCATCTGCCCCCCGGCTTCGGGCTTTGGGACCTCAGGGACAAAAGAGGAGTGACCGTGGCCCACGAGGCGGCCTTGAGCGGCTGCCTCCCGGCGGACTTCGCCCTGTGGAGGCTAAACGACAAGAACGGCAGGAGCGTGGCCCACGCGGCGGCGGCCGCCGGACATCTTCCGCCCGGCTTCACGTACTGGGCGTTAAGGGACAAGAACGGCAGGACCGCGGCCCACGACGCGGCAATGAGCGGCTCTCTCCCCGCAGGCTTCTCCAAATGGGAACTCGCCGACCATGAAGGCTGGAGCGTTGCCCACGAGGCGGCCGTGACGGCGCGCCTCCCCGCAAAATTCCCCTTCTGGAGGCTCGCGGACAACTCAGGTTGGACCGTGGCCCATGCCGCCGCCTCTACAGGGCACCTGCCGCCGGGCGTCGCCGTCTGGAAGGCCAAGGACCATTCCGGGCGGACCGTGGCCCACGCCGCCGCCTCTTCCGGGAATCTCCCCCCCGGGTTCAAGGCCTGGGACCTCGCCGACGAGTTCGGGTGGACCGTGGCTCACGAGGCCGCCCTGCACGGGTTCCTCCCTGAAGACGTCTTGCGCATGGCTCTCGCCGACCACCGCGGGCGGACTTTGCGGCACGCCGCGGCGGTCGGCGGCCACCTGCCTAAGGGGTACTCGGCATGGGAACTGGCTGACAAGGCCGGGTGGACCGTGGCCCACTCGGCGGCCGACAGCGGGCGGCTGCCGCCGGAGTTCGCGCGCTGGGAACTCGCGGATTCGCGCGGGCGCACCGTCGCCCACGCGGCCGCCGAAAGCGGGCGCCTTCCTCCGGATTTCTGCCGCTGGGAGCTCGCGGATTCGCGCGGGCGCGCCGTGGCCCATTCGGCGGCCAGGCGCGGCTGTCTTCCTGCGGGCTTCGGCCTCTGGGAGCTTTCCGACAAGGACGGCTGGACCGTGGCCCACGAGGCCGCGACGCGCGGCCGGCTTCCGGCGGGCTTCGGCCTCTGGGAGCTTTCCGGCAAGGACGGCTGGACCGTGGCCCACGAGGCCGCAAGGCGCGGCTGCCTTCCCGGAGACTTCACCCGCTGGGAGCTTTCCGACGCGACCGGCCGCTCCGTGGCCCACGCGGCCGCCGAAAACGGCAGCCTCCCCCCGGACTTCACCCGCTGGCTGCTGGCCGACAAGGAAGGCTGGACCGTGGCCCACGAGGCCGCCTGCCGCGGCGCGCTTTCCTCTGACTTCAAGCTCTGGGGACTCAGGGACAGTCGCGGAATGACGGTCTCCGAGGCGGCAGCCCTGCGGGGCCGTCACCCCGACTGGCGCGGGCGGAGGGAGAGGGCGGACAGGCCCGCTCGGCCCGCCGGCCGCGAGCGGAAACCGCGCGAGCGGGCTTCCCGGGGCGCCGCTGGCCGCGCGGCGGCGGACCCGTTCCTGTGGGCCGCGGCCCATGAGGCGGCCTGCAGCGGCAGGCTTCCCGAAGGTTTCTCCCGGTGGGAACTGTCAAACCCGTCGGGTTGGACAGTGGCGCACTCGGCCTCCATGCACGGGCATCTGCCCCCGGATTTCGAGCGCTGGGAACTGGCGACCGAACTCGGTTGGACCGTGGCGCACGCCGCCGCCGGGAGCGGGCGCCTGCCCCGCGGCTTCGGGCGCTGGGAGCTCGCCGACAGGCGGGGAGTCACCGTGGCCCACGTGGCTTGCTCTTCAGGACATCTTCCGGCCGGCTTTTCCAGGTGGGAACTCCGCGACATTGACGGGAGGACCGTGGCGCACGTGGCGGCCAAACGCGGAAGCCTGCCTGAATCATTCACCCGCTGGGAGCTCGCCGACGATAACGGGTGGACGGTCGCGCACGAGGCCGCCGAGAACGGGAAGCTTCCGGCCGGCTTCGCCCGGTGGGAACTCGCGGACGGCCGTCTCCGGACCGTCGCCCATGCCGCGGCCCGGCGTCAGTCGCTTCCCGCAGGATTCGCCTGCTGGAGTCTCGCAGACAAGGACGGGCGCACCGTGGCCCATGAGGCCGCCAGGCACGGCCGAATGCCCAAGTCCTTCAAGCTGTGGAGTCTCGCCGACAAGAACGGGCGGACAGTGGCGCACGAGGCCGCCGCGGCCGGGAATCTCCCCCCGGACTTCAATCAGTGGGACCTCTCGGACCATCTCGGGAGGACCGTCGCCGGCGAGGCCAAGGGCTACAGGCTTCTTCCTAAGCCTTCACGCCTCGGTTCCCGCTCCAAACATGGCATTGGCCGAGGGGCTCCCCGCCGGTAAAGCCCTTCCTGAAGCGGACGGCCCCCAGGCAAAGGCCAAGTCCCCTGCCGTCGGAAAGCCTGCACTGTCTTTGGCGCGGCTCGGCGTTCCGTATCCTGACCTCCGAAAGCATCGGGCGGCCTCTTCCCTTAACGCGGCTGAATACCGCCCGCCGCTGACAATGTCAATGAACCATCATATGAATGCAATATAAAGAAGAACGCCGCGTAAACCATTGTTTTCGCGGCGTTTTCCGTACAATATTATTTGAATGAATTCGTGAAAATAAGCGGCTGGTGCGCCATGAAGGACTCGAAGAGAATATATAACATATTATTTTTATTCGATAAATTGCATACGCCTGCGGACGGTTACCCCTGAAGTTACCCCTCGGCTAAGTCGGTAGCCCTCTCACTCCTCCCCCTCCGAATACCATTGCCTGATCGCCGCCTTGTCCAGGTTGGACCGTTCCAGGGCCTTCCTGAGCTCCAGGACGTGTTCGGCCAGGTCGGCGTTGGTCACGCCCCGGAACACGGGCGCCTGGACGTCCTGAAGGTATACCACGGGGGGGGCCGTAGGGGCCGGGCAGGGGATCGCCTTCGGGGCGCACCCTGTCATTAATAATAGTAGAAGGGCCAGGGCTAACGCGCGCATCCAAGGGCCTCCAGCACCGAGTCAGGTATTTTCTCCCCGCTCCAGGCGCAGGATTCGGGGTCAGAGGCGAATGCTCCCCGGAGCGCGGCCATGTCCGCCTCATGCCTCTCCGCCAGGGCCCGGTTTTCCGCCTCGCGGTCCTCTAGGGCCTTGCGGTTCCTGGCCAAATCCGCGGACAGCCTCTGGGCCTTGGCCGAGAGTTCCGCCGCCTGGGACTGAAGGGCCTCGTTGGCCGTTTTCAGGGAAACCACCTCATGGAGGGCGGCGGCGAGGAAGAGGGCGACGGCGAAAGCCGCGACTGTCTTCCAGTGCGCGGCCAGGAAAGAGAGGGCGGCCATTATGCCTCCTTAAGGCAGACGCTGCCGAGATTCCGTTTCCGTCACGCGCAAACGGTCTCCTTGATCAGCCTGCGCCCGTAGACGGCCTCGGCCCCGGCGATCCTTTTCGCTGCCGTCCCGTGCCAGCGCGGGTCCTTCTCGAAGGCGATCCAGTCCCGGCCGGAGTTGATCGCGGCCGCAGCGGTCGTGCCCGAGCCGGCGCAGATGTCCAGGACGGTCTCTCCGGGCGCGGTGTAGGTGCGTATAAGATACTCGCACAGGGCCAGGGGCTTCTGCGTGGGATGGCCCAAGGTCTCACTCTCGCGCACGCAGACGAATTCCAGCAGGTTTTTCGGGTACCGGGTCCCCTTGTTGTCGCTCAAGTGCTCCCTGGTGTCCCTGCCCGTGTATTCTATCCGCCTGCCCGCCGGCTCGATCCTGAGATACGGTTTCCCCGTGCCCATCTGAGGGTTGTATTTCGGCCTGCCGCGGTAAAAGACCAGTATGTTCTCGGTGACCCTGAGCGGCTTCAGCTTGGCCATGAAGAAGTTGGCGGCCCTGTCCTTGCGCCAGACCCAGTCGTAGCGGTACTCCTTCAGGTTGGAGCAGGCCAGGACCTTGTCGAAAGGCCCGCAGGCGAAGAACAGCATGGCCCCGTCAGGCTTCACGGCGCGCCTCAGCTTTTCCCACATGGCCTCCAGCGGAAGCACCGTGTCCCAGCTGCACTCGGTATACCCGTAGGGCGGGTCCGTGAGGAGCATGTCGACGGAGCCTTCCGGCACGGAATCGAGCAGTTCCATGCAGTCGCCGAGGAACAGCCCTTTCATGACGCTTCCCTCGCCCCGTCCTGGAATTTCCTGAAGAACAGGGACCGCCTTTTCTCGCGCATGGCGTCCAGGATTCTCCCCTCGGCGATACGGCAGTATTCCGGCTCCTTCTCGAAGGCCAGCCAGTCGCGGCCGGAGTTAACCGCCGCAACCGCAGTGGTTCCGGAACCGGCGCAGATGTCGAGCACGGTGTCGCCGGGATCGGTGTAGGAGCGGATAAGGTACTCGCAGAGATCGGCGGGCTTTTGGGTGGGATGGACGAGCGCTTTCACATTGTAAGGGAAGGTTATGAGGTTCAAAGGCTGACGGAAGCTGTCGTTTTCCCTGTACCGTTTATAAACCGGCCTGCCGTAAACGTCGCTCCAGGCCGTGGGAGACGGCATCCTGCGGTAAGGCTCCCCCTTTGTGTATTGCGGGTTGAATTTCGGCAGCCTGTCATAGAATACCAGTACATTTTCAGTGCGCTTCATCGGCATCTTGCCGACGTTCATGAACCCGGTGTTCCGGCCCTTGTCCCAGACCCACTCGTACCTCAGCGCCTTAAGGTTGGACGTCCCCAGCACTTTGTCGAACGGGCACTGGGCGAAAAAGAGCATCGCGGCGTTGGGCTTGCAGACTCGCCTCAGCGCCTTCCACATGCGCCCGAGGTCAAGCGGCGTGTCCCAGCGGCATTTAGTGATGCCGTACGGGGGGTCCGCGAGGACCATGTCCACGCTTCCCTCGGGCATGCGGGAAAGCCCATCGAGGCAGTCATCGCAAAAGAGCTTGGCGGCGACGAGGCTTTTCATTGAGGCGGTTCCTTGTCCTTCTTGAGGGCGATGTTCCCTATCCGAGCGACCACCTTGCTCCCGAAGACGTACCCGGCCATGATTACCAGGAAGTTGAAGGCGTGTTCCGGCGTCTGCCTGCCCTGCGCCCAGTGCCAGAGGCAGAACCCGAACATCGTCAGCATCATGAGGCGGCCCAGGCTCGCGCCTCTGCCTGAGACGAAAAGCGTGGCCAAAGACTGGAAAGCTTTTCTCACGCCTGCTCCTTCGGCGGCAGCCACGCCGCCCTCCTCAGCCAGCCCGCGAGGAGAAGACCGCCTTGAGCGCGGCCATCCTCGCCTCCAGGGCGGCCAGACGGCCCGTGTCCTGGCCCGGCGGCGGCAGTGGCGGGACAGCGAAGGACGGGCCGTCGCGCAACGGAAATGGCGGACCCGTAAAATACGCGCCTCCGCGCGGGCTGTTCTCGATGTACTTCCGGCACTCGGGGGTCAGGGAATAGCCGCGGCTGTCCCTGTCGATATCCTCACGCATAAGAGGTCTCCCTGACAAGCCTGCCTGCCGCCGGATCGTAGTTCGTCCACAGGACTTCCGTGCGCGGCCCGCGATGGCTTGACCGCCTTTCTGTCCCTGTCGTCTTCGTCCACCTGGACGGCGGGTAGAGCTCGCCCATGAGCGGCGAGTCGTACCCGCTGACTGCGGCCATGCCTTTGCACGAGTTCAGGGCGGCGGCAAGCTCCCTGTGGCCTTCGGCGTCCATTTCAAAGGAATAAACATTTCTATCGGACTTGCGCCTGGATTCCGGCTCGTAAGGCGGGTCCACGTAAAACAGGACGTCCTCGCGGTCATAATCCCTGATCACTTGCAGCGCCGGCCTGTTCTCGATCTGGACCCCAAGAAGCCTTCCGGCCACTTCGCCCAGGCTGGCCACGCCTCCGGAAAAACCGTTTGCCCGCAAGGCTTTCCGCTCCAGGTTGCGGCTCCACATGCCGGGCGTAGGTTTGACGTGGGCGAACCAGCAGGACCTGGCCCGCACGAAGAACTTCCTGGCGCGCTCAAGGGCCGTGTCGCCCCCGTAAGACAGCGAGTCCTCGAACTCCTCCCTGGCGTACGGGGTCAGGGACAGCAGGCGGACAAGGTCGTCGGGCCGCTCCCTCAAGACCCTGAAAAAGTTGACGGCCTCCCCGTTGAGGTCGTTGTACACCTCCAGAGGGGCCGGCCTGCGGTTCAGGAGCACGGCCGCGCTCCCGCCGAAAGGCTCCACGTAGCTGACGGATTCGGGAAGCAGGGGCAGGAGCCAGGCCAAATGGCTGTTCTTGCCCCCGTACCACGGGAACGCGCAAAGCCTTCTCACTGCTGGTCCTTGTCCTTCTCCAGGGTGAAGTTGCCCATCCTGGTCACCACCTTGCTGCCGAAGACGTAACCGGTCATGATGCACAGGAAGTAGAAGGCGTGCTCCTGCGTGGGCCTTCCCGTGGCCCACTGCCACAGGCAGAACCCGAACATCACGAGCATCATGAGGCGGCCGAGGCTGGTGCCCCTGCCGGAGACGAAGAGAGTGGCCAGCGCCTTGAAAAAGCCTCTCACGCGCTCTCCTTCGGCGGCAGCCACGCCGCCCTCCTCAGCCAGCCCGCGAGGAACTTCCTCTGGCTGGGCTTTTCCGCCAGCGAGAGATATCTGCTCGACTGCGCCTGTCTGTAGTTCTCCAATACCCTGTCTTCGGGGGCGGCCTTCGCCGCCGCCTGCGTCTTCGGCCCCAGAGCCCCGTCAAGGGCCAGGGCCGCGCCGATGGGCGCGTGGTTCAGGGCCTGCTGGAGCAGCCTGACGGCAGTCCCTACCCCCATGTTGACCCCCGTGTCGAAGACCTTGGCCAGCACGCGGCCCTCAAGCCATTTTGCCAGGGGGGCCCAGTACTTTTCCCGGTAAACGTCGGCGACGAGGCGGTTGAGCTCCGCGCTCCCTTCAAGGGACCTGTTTACGGCGGCGGCTTTAATGAACCCCTGCGCCTTGACGGCGTCGACGATCCTCCAGCCTTCCCAGGAAGGGTTGCTCGCGCGGGACACCCCGCGCCACGTCTCCCCGCCGGAATCGCCCGGCACGTTCGCGTAAAGGCCCTCCATCTCCAGGACGTGGGCCAGGGTTTGGTCGAAAAGGCTTGTCACTGTCAGTCCTGAACCTCCGGATATGGCGCTTGATGACGGCGGTCATCCTGGATAAGATTAGAAGTTAAGAGGTGAACCGTGCCGGACCATACGCTTATCCGCTCATGCCCCCATTGCCATATTGACAGGACTGCATTTTCGTACGTCGCCCATAACTTGGTCACAGGCCCGTTAAGCGTCGAGAAAGGCTGCGTTTCAGCCAAAAAAGGCACGGTTTTCAACACGTTATGGCTCTGCAACTCATGCAACAAAGGAATCGGCATAGTCCTGAAACTGAAAACGGATTTAAATACATACGTATATTTAGATCAGCATTCAATATCAAATTTTGAGGAGTTAGAGACTTACCCGGTCATCCATAACATGGTGCCTGACGGCGTCCCTGCCCGGATAGCGAATTACTATTCCGACGCCGTGAAAACCCACGGCATGAAGATCTATCACGCGAGCGGCAAACTCTGCAGGCAGGTCCTGGAATTCGCACTGGCCGACAGGTTTCCGAAATTCAAGGGCAGCCTTTACGAACGCATCAAAGAGTTGAGCGGAAAAGGGATGCTGCTGACGGAGATGGCCTCATGGGCCAACGAGATAAGGGAACTCGGCAACGACGCGGCACACGCCGACCCTTTCACCAGGGAAGAGGCAGACGACATCATGCTTCTCACGGAATACATGCTCGTTTACCTGTACACCCTGCCCGGCATCATCGCGAGGCGCGCCTTGAAAGGCTCCGCTCCAGCAGGAGGCGGCTCAGAAGAGCCATGAACATGGCCTCCCTGCCCCGCTCGTCCTCGCGGTAATACCGCTCGGCGATCTCGCTTTCCGGCCTGGCGTACGCCGCCAGTATCCGCCCGATCTCGTTGGCCCGCCGGGTCAGGTCTTCCAGCCCGTTCATCATCCCCCCCCGAAAAACTTGACCAGAGCGGCGACTATCGCCGCGGTGAAGAAAGTGGCCAGCGCGGAGGTCTTGATCACCGTCTCCTTCATGGCGTGGACCGTCTGCTTGAGGTCCGTCACGGTGATCTCCAGGGTGGAGTTCCGCTCGGCCAGCCTGCGGACCTCCACGAGCATGTCGCGGTTCTCCGCCTGGAGCTCGCGTATCTTGACGAAGGCCTCGCCTATGTTGGCGGCGTTCCTGTCCACGGCATCCTTGCGCTCGGTGAGGAGCGTGGCGATCCGCTCGACCTTTATCTTGATCTCGGTGAATTCCGCAAGGACTTCCGGATCGATGGACATTTGAACATCCTTGAGCGCGGCCTGCCGCGGCTCAGAATACGACGACGCCCAGGTTCGTGCTTTCCTGGGGGTTCCCCGGCGCCGTGACGCCGGGCCGCCCCAGGCACTGCGCCCCGCAGCTGTAGGCGTTGCCGGAAGAGTTCCAGAAAAGCGCGTGGTACTGCCCGGCGGCCATGCCCGTCAGCCCGCCGCCGAGGGTGTAGCCGGTGTTCGGCGTGTCGTAATACCCGTCGGGCGCGGCGCGCCCGAGCTGGCCGTAACTGTTCCTGCCGAAGGTGTAGCCCTTGCCCCCGGTCACAAGGCCCGAAAACTGCCGCCCGGCGGCCATGGACGCGCCGGAGCCGCATAAGCCGAAATACGACTGATACACTTCCCCCGTGGCGCGCCCCAGCTGGTACCAGGTGTTCTCGCCGCAGCTGTGTATCTGGCCGTTGGCCAGCCTGATCATCGACACGTTCTGGCCCGCAGCCACTGCTGTCGCCCCTGTCGCGGCGAGCCCGAGGTTGACGGTCCCGTCGTCGCCCTCCAGATCGGAGTCGTCCTCGCCGCGCCCGAGGGCGGGAATGTCGCCGCCGCAGCTGAAGACGCGCCCGTCCGAGGCGAGGAAAAGCGAATGGGTCTCGCCGGCGGCCGCCGCCGTCACGAACGGCAGGCCGGGCACCGCGGCCAGGTTCGGCTCGTCCTCGGTTCCGGACTCTACGGCGCGGCCCAGCTGGCCGCTGTCGTTCAGGCCGCAGGACCATGCCGTGCCGTCGGACGCCACGAACAGGGAATGCGAGTTCCAGTTGCCGCCCACCCCGCCGGCGGCGGCGGAGACGATGCCGGAAAGCCCGGGGATCTTCCCGAGGTTCGTGGCGGAATCTTCCCCGGGAGCCGCGGCCCGGCCAAGCTGGCCGTAGTCGTTTGACCCGCAGGACCATGCCTCCCCGTTCGCCAGAACGAAAAGCGAAAAGGTGTTCCCCGCGGAGACAAGGGCCACGTCGCCCAGGCCCGGTATGACGCCCAGGTTGCCCGCGTAGCCGTCGGGAGGCACATCCTCCCTGCCCAGCTGGCCGTAGTCGTTGAAGCCGCAGCTGTACACTCGGCCCGTGCTCGTGAGGAACAGGGAGTGCGCGTTCCCCGCCGAAGCCTGGACTATGACGCTGCCGGGATCGGGCAAGGGGTTGGGCAGCGCGTCCTCGGCCTGCCGCGCGCCCCACGAATGGAACGGTATCTCAGCCACGGTACAGCCTCAGCGAGAACCCGGCGGCCGCCGCCGAGGCGTCCATGCCGGACACTGCGAACCACGCGGCCTGGCCGGAATAAGCGCCTCCAGGCGTGGGGGCGGCGGCGTCTTCCGACACCGTCACCTCCGTTCCGCCGGGAAGCTTGACCGTCAGCGATATCGGGGCGGGGACGTCGGTGTACTTGCCTCTCACGTAAAAGGAGGCCACGTCCGCGGGAAGCATCAGAAGGGTCTCCGCGACGCCGCCCTGGAACACCAGCGAGGCCTCCGAATAGGGGAGGTCAAAGACGGGCCGCCGTTCGGCGGTGAGGCCGACGGTAAGCGGCCTGCCGTTCTTGTCGACGTATACGTGCTCAGGCATGGCCCTTCCTCATTTGGTGTACCAGATTTCGCCGGTGACGGTGCATGCGCCCTGCGGGTCCGGCCACGTGCCGACGACGTAAAGCATGTGCTTGGCCGTGTTGTGCACCATGACCTGCACCTTGTCCGTGCCCGCGCCGGGGTACGAGCAGGGGAGCGGCCACTCCCACCCGGCGTAGCCCATGCCTGAGCCGGGGGTGAACCTGAAGTTCTCAAACCTCACGATGGACGTCCCGGACCCGTTGTTGTACAGGGCGGCCCCGGAGACGGGGGTTATCGGGAACGTGACCGCCGCGCTTATCCTTTTCCTGAACAAGGGCGCGCCGTCAATCCACGTCTCGCCCGTAGGCGTCTCCTCCGCGGAATAGCTCGCCCCGGAAGTAACGATCACCGGGGCCTGGACGGTGACGAATTTCGCCGGGATGAACAGGCATTCCATCACGGTCGCGGAGGCCTGGCTGGCGTCGTTGTCGACGCGGGCGAAGGCGTTAATCATGTCGCCCCTGGTCACGGGCAGGACCTTGGAGACGTACCTGTTGACGCCCGTGTCGCCCACGAAGCCGTCCAGGCCGACCATCGAGCCGTTGATCCGCAGCTCGAAGTAGGCGTTGGCGGGGGCCGCGATACTGTTGCTGTCCCTGACGTATACCCTCACGAACACGAACCCCGTCCGGTCGGCGGTCCAGGCGGCGCCCATGTCGTTGCCCATCGCGGACGGCGCGGCGAACTTGTTGCCCGGCTCCTGGGCGGCGTAGTCCGGCACCATGGCCGTGTTGAGGAAGTCCTCGGACACCGGGGCGTTATTGATCGAGGCTATCTTCGGAGGGATGAAGAACACGCCGAAGGTGTCGGGCGGCTCGCTCGCGTTCGCGGAATAGCTGTACCCGCTCGCGGAAAAGTAGACGTTCTGCCCCGCCGTGACGGGGGCGACGTGGGCGTACTGAGGGTACTCCTGGCTCTTCGCGCCTCCGTTGTCGGCGAAGGCCCAGACCTCGGCGCCGCCCACGCCCGCGTTGCCCGTCCTTATGGAATTCGCCGTGGGGTAGTCCCAGCCGGCCATGAACCGGACGTATCCCGTCCGGTCCGCCGTCCACGTGCCGCCGGAGGATGCTATGACGGAGTCGGTCTCCATGTTCCCGTAGTCCGGGGCAACTGCCTCGAAATTCGCCCAGGCCGTGTCCTGGTCCTTTATCAGCGCGGACTTGTTCCTGAGCGCCGGGTACAGCCCCGAGCCCGGAGGGCTTTCAAGGGCCGCGTACTCCGCCCGCGTGAGAAGCACGGGAGGGATGTCCCCGAGCCTCGCCAGCTCCCGGTCAGGCGAGTCAGGGTCCGCGGGGTCAAGAAGCTCCCCCGGCCGCCCGTAGTACACCTTCTCCTTCGTGCCCAGGAGCGTCGTCCCGCCGGCGGCCGCCGTGTCCTCGACGTACCCGGCCCAGCCCACCGGAGGGCTGGAGGGATCGCCGAGGACGCCGAGGAAGGATTTCACCCCCTCGGCGGTGTCCTCCGCGGTGATGGCCCCCACTTCCGGGGAGTTGATCACCTCGGTCTTCCGGGAGCCGTCCTCGGTCACCTTGTCTACCTTGGCGTCGACTTCCAGCTTCCGGGCGACTTCCGAGTCTTCCGCCGGAGGCCGGGGCAGCTTTATCTGATCCTTGAACCTGATGCTCAACTTGAAACTCCTTGGCCGGGCCTCAGGGCCCGTCTCCCGACGGCCTCGGAAGTCCTGAAAATCATGACTGCCCGCGCACGATGACCTTGTAGGCAGGGCCGGAGGCCCCGATGGGCGCGGCGAAGGACACGGACACGGTGTTCACCGTGGGCCTGGTCACGTCAGCCCAGACCGTGGGGAAGCCCGCGCTCTGCTCCACGATGTCCACCGTCACGTCCTGGCTGTTGAAGCCGTGGTTGAAGGTCCATAGCGTGGTGGAGGCGTCGGCGGCGATGTCGAAGACCTGCTGCTTGACGGCCTGGATCTTGCCGGAGTCGAGCGCGAAGATCAGCGGGCTCGTGTCGAGCGCGGGGTTGTCCGTGGTCAGCACGAACGTCAGGTCCCTGTAGCTGGTTCCCTTGACGACGTGGACCTTGACCCCGGTGAAGATCTCCGAGGCCGAGTCGAAGTCGGCGGCCCTGGTCAGCGTCCACGGCGCCGAGCCGTCCCCGAGGACGGTCACCGCGTAGATTCCGTTCTGAGTGCCGTCTGTCTGGGCCTGGACGAGGACGCGGTCGTCGGCTGCGAGGGTTACCCCGTCAATGGCGGGCAGGGCCCCGTTGGCGGAGGCCGTCAGGGTCTTGGCCGTCGAGTCATAAGTTCCCGGAAGGTTCTCGGTGGTAGCGGCGACCACCGCATCCTTCATCTTCGCGCCCACGATGTCGTAAACGTCCTGAAGGCGCGCGCCGTGCGCCGGGCTTGTCGGCGTGGCGTTGATCTCGATGTTGGTGAACAGCTTCATTTTTCTTTCTCCATCATATCAGAGTCTGTACGAAAGCGGAACCCGACACGGGCCGGGAAAACCGCACCTGCAGAAGGTTGAGCGTGGCGGAGGCGTAATCGGGCTCGCCGTAGATCCTCTCGCCGGCCGAGTCGAACGTCCACAGGGCCACGGGCCGCGAGCCGAGGTTGTGCTGGACGTTCCAGAGGTCGGATGCCGCGGCCTGCAAATGCCTGTACCTGGCGGACTCGACAGGGGCCCAGGAGGCGTTGAGCCTCCCGTAAGTCTTGCCGTCCGAAGGGGCCTCGGGGATGCCCCCTCCGCCCCCGCCTCCCCCGCCAAGGCCGAGGATGCTTCCCCCAAGGATGCTCATGGCTGAACCTCCCCCTGGGCGACGATGACGCGGCACTCGCCGGAAAACCCCGAAATGGCCTCGAACCTGAAAAGCTCGCGCTCGGCGCTGACGAAGGCGACGTCCTCCTCCGGGCCGCCGGAATAGGTCTTGACGGCGATCCACTCGCCGTCGGCGAGCGCGTGGTACAGGGTCACCCCCCCGGTCCAGGCGCCGGCCAATGACACGGTGGCCCTTCCGTTGGCCGCCATGTTCCCCGCGGGGTACTCCAGGGACACGTCGCCCGGGGCGGAAAGGACCGATCTTTGAAGTATGCTCGGCATGTCATGCCTCCTTCCACTGTTCCCCGTCCCATTCCCGCGGGTCGCCCGCCAGCGTCACCCGCTGGCCCAGGGCCGGGGCATGAAAAAGCCAGCCGGACTTCCAGGCCGCCATCTCCAGATCGTGCCCCGCCCAGGCCCCGCCCGCGCCCGCGGGTATCACGTGCATGTCCCCGGCCGCGGGCGAGGAGGGCGGCGCCGTCTGGCTCATCGACAGGACCGCGGGCGCCCAGGGCTCATGAGCCGTCACCAGCACGTTCGCCTGAAAGCTGTCCAGCGCGCCCAGCCGCGCCGTGAGCGAGAATTCCAGCGCGTAAGCCTGAGGCGTGTATTTACCGGAAAGCGCCAGGCTGATCCCGTCGATGCCCGGGGTGTCCGAGGCGGGCGACCAGGCGGAGTCCGGGAAAACCTTCTCGCGGATGACGACCCTGTAGACTGTGCCGTCTTCCGGCTGGTAGTCACCTTCCGTGTTGTCGATGAGCCTGGCCGTGTTCTGCCTGTCCCTGCGGGCCCATGCCAGGGCTGAGGCCCACGCGGCCAGGGCCTTGGGCCTGTACTGGCCGTTGACCCTCACGTTCGCCGGGGCAACGGGCATCCCCGCGCGGCCGGCCACCGCCAGGGAGACCGCCGAGGCCGCCGCCTCGGTCCCGTTGAGGGAATACGGCTTGAGCTGGAGGGAAGCCGTCTGGCCCCTTACGGAAGGATTCCTCACGGCGTTGTTGTAGGTGGAGGTCAGCCATACCCAGGACCCGGAGGCGTGCGGGGCGGGCACGGTGTCCATGCAGCCCCTGCCGGCCGTCAGGACTCCGGAGGCCTTGTCGTAGGACCTGACGGCCATCCATTCGCCGTCTATGAAGAACGGCTCGCCCGGCGAGATCTCGTGGACCTGGCCCTCGTTGATCTTCAGGGCCGTCTGGACGTCGTCGGCGTCTTCCGCGAGGTGGGCGTACTCGCAGAACGAGAGCTTGCGGTTCTCCTCCCACGTCCCGGAGGCGTTCCGGAGCAGGACCTTGAAGCCGGAGGTGAGCCCCGAGGGCTGATTGGCCACGGCCGCCGGGTACCCGAACCCCTCAGGCTGGTCCGCCCATGAGCTGTCGTTGTCCCCCGTTATGAAAAGGGCCACGAGGTAATACGGGAGCTCGTAGACTACGCATTTGTCTATGGGGTAGGGGGTGTAGTCCGGGGGGGCCCATCCGCTGTCCACCTCGGAGAACTCCGTTTCCGGGAGCCCGTAGATGTCCTGCACGCAGTCTATCCGAACCCTCCAGTCGGTGGAGCTCCCCTGGCTCATGGAGGTCACGCGCATGATCATCCTGTCGATGCCCAGGGGCGGCCACGTCAGGACCAGGCAGTCTCCCATGCGCAGGCTCGCCGCCTCCCGCCCGCATTCCAGGGTGCACCTGGCCAGCCCGCTCGACTGCTGGGAAAGCTCCCTCAGCGCGATCCGCCTGGCCAGGGTCTGGCTGGGCACGGCCTGGTAGTCGAGCTGGAACGAGTTTACCGCCGGGTTGAGGGCCAGCGCGGCGGTGTTTTTTTCCGACACCGACTGCTGGACCCCGGTCTGGCTGTTCTCGAAGACGACCACCACCTCGTTGACCAGCTCCTTGGGGTCCGGGCGTGAGAAGTCGGTGAGCCTGATTATGTTCGAAGGATCCAGGGTCATGAGGTAGTCGGCGTTGTAATCCTCCCTGATGAGCTTGAGGGAATACTTGCCGGAGGTGGGGTCCATGCCGAGTTGGCCGTCTATGATGTCGCAGATCGTGCCGATGAAGTCCTCGATCGAGGACGTCTGGTCCCATCTGGGGCAAAGCCCGAAGCCCTCTCTGGACAGGACGGTTGCCGCGCTCTGAAAGCTGTAGCCGTCAAGCTCCGCCAGCTCCATGCCGAGGCCCCACTGCCGGTTCGTAAGGCATTCGGCGATGATCTGAGCCGGGTTGGCGCCGTCCCCTATGCGCTCGCTTCCTATGGTGCCCACTCTGGGGAACCTCTGGACGGTGAACCGCCACGGCTTAGGGTAAGGGTTGACCGCGCAGATCATGAAGTTCTTCAGCACCACGCTCACCACGCCGCGGAACGCCGGGATGTACTCCTTGTGCGGAAGCACGGCAGCCAGGAAGCCGTTCGGGTACTGGCCGGGGGACCCGGACATGACGTCGAGCATGCCGTGGACGCCGCCCTCGAAATCCTCTCCCCCGAACATGTTGTACTGGTCGATCAGCACCTCGCCGTCGGAGACCCTGCCCGACCAGGCCGTCTTGTCGCCCACGATCATGCGGATCACCGCATCCACCGGGCCGTGGCACAGCACCATGTGGACGCTGGCGTAGTACCGGTACCCGGTGGTGTATTCCTGGTCGCCTTTGCCCCCGCCCATTACCTGCCCGTCCTTTTCAGCGCGGCCTCGTACGCCTCGCGCACGGCCTCGTCGAACGTGCCGAACTCGCCCGCCGGCAGCCCCTCGGAGACGAACCTGGCCCAGTCGAGGCCGCGCCTGCGGAACCACGCGCGCGCGCCCTTGTTGCAGTTGCCGATCAGCCGGGAGTCTTCCGGCAGGATCACCACGCCCTCGTCTATCTCGTAATCGACTTCCGCGGTGACTGTCATTTCTTGCCGCTCGTCTTCCGCCTGATCGCCGTGACGAACAGGTTGCCCCACCATACCACGTTCGGCTGGGTAAGCCATACCGTGCCGAACACCACGGGGATCGGCGAGGACTGCGAGGCGATCGGCATGTCCTTGTCCCCGATCGTCCCGGGCTTCGCGTTGACCACCTTGGGCTTCGGCGTGAGAAGGGCCGAGATCAGCGTCATCGCGACGTAAAGTATTATCCATGCCCACATGTCAGCTCGCCACCGAGTCCCCGGTGAAGGGGTTCTTGAGGGGGATGTACGGGAACCCCCCGAAATTGAGCCAGTTGCTGAACTTCGAGATGCATGTCTCCAGGGTCTTGTCGCACCCGGCGGAGACGTCCGCGCGGGTCCCGGCGGCGATCCCGGGGGCCGCCCCCGCCAGCTGGAGGTAGGAGCCGGAATCGTTGATCACGAGCCGGTGCCGAGCCCCGAGCCTGAACACGCCGCCGGTGTAGTACCCGGAGCCCCGCGAGGGGGAGATCGTCACGCGCCCCCCGCTGACCGCGGTCACCGTCACCTGCGTCGTCCAGCTCGCCATCGCCAGCCCGCACTGGGCGTCGTAGAGGCAGTAGGGGCAGATCAGCTGGTAGTTCCGCCTCAGCCCCGGCCTCTTGAGCATGGTGTAAATCGGCTCGCAGTGGAGCACGCACGAGTCGTCCTCCGAGGAGAAGACCGGTTTCACCACCCGGCCGGCCCAGACCAGCCTGAAATCCTCAACGCCGGCGATGTAGCGGTACACCCTGACGTTGACCGAGGTTGCGGGGATGTCCTCTACGTAAAGCATGGCCACCGGGCACTCCGAGCGCACGGTAATCTCCAGGCCCTGCTTGTTGAGCTCATCGGACTGCTCCAGGTCGTTGTGAAGTATCCAGTCCGGCCGGTACTCCACCCCCTGCCACGTCACGGCCCGCTGGCCGGAGCAGTAGTAGGCCGCGACGCCCCCGGAAAACTGGAACAGCTCGGCGGGAGCGGCGCCCTGATAGGCGCGGTCGGCGTCGTCGTAGGCGCTCACTGGACAACCCCCCTCATGGCCAGGTCAGTCCGGGCGAAGAGGTCGTGCCTCCGCTCAAGCTCGAACTCGTCCTGGTCGAAGCGTACCGTGAGAACGAACCCTATCCGCGAGATGTCCTCCAGGGCCACGGTCCAGGGCCATGCCTTGTCCGCGTAGAAAAGGAACTCCCCGTCAGCGAACTCCTGCCATGACGTCACCGAAAAGACCTGCCTGCGCCCGTCTTTCGTCCGCAGGAACAGGAGGGAACGGCACGCCAGCCCCGAGGCCAGGAGCCCGTACGCGCTGTTGCCCGCGTAAAGCAGGTTCGAGCCCTGGACTATGCCGCGGGTAGGCGTTATCTGGTCCTCCTCCAGCAGGAGGGCGAAGCTCCTCGCCCGGCCCCCCTGGCGGATCACCCAAGCCTTGAAGGCCTCCGCCTCCTCCCTCGTGCCGAAAAGGACGTCCCTGGCCTCGGCCTTGTCGGCGGGCCACGCGCGCCGCGCCGTCCTCTGAGGGAGCCCGGTCCCCGTGTCGCGCTCGTTCAGGGCCCAGACGACTGACCTCTGCCGCGGCCCGGTCCAGTCGTGCCTGAACGGGAAGACGTCCCTGCCGTTTATCTGCTCCCCCGCCGGGGCGGGGGCCATGCCCTCGGGCTCATCCGCCTCGAACCTCAGCCTCGACTCTACCAGGGAGGATGCCAGGGCGCTTACCGGGGTCTCGGGCGACAGCCTGCAAAGCCTGGCCGGGATCACGAACCCTTCCTCGTAGTCCCTGCCGACGGGCCGCAGGAACGTCAGCCGCTTCGGCTCCACCGTCCGCACCGTGGCTGACTCGCACTTGAGCGCGCGCTGCCAGATCACCGCCTGCCCTCCGGGCTCGAAGCCGCGGCCCGCAGTGTCGCATTCCGCCTCCTCCTCCCCCGCCTTCAGGGGAACGTCCAGGGCGGACTTCATCCACCATACCGGGACAAGGAACGTCCTCGCCCCCCAGCCCGCCAGGAGCGAGTCGAGCATGTTGAGGCGTTCCCCGGACTCGAGGGCCGTGTATTCCATCGACCACCGCGGCATGGCCCGCATCATGATCCTGTGCTCGCTCCCGTCCCTGGTCTCGAAAACGTCGGTCCAGAACGACAGCTTTTCCGTCACCTTCCGGCTCCAGTCCGGGGCCAGCGGGAAAGTCACGATGCGGGAGCCCGTGACCTTCAGGACGTTCTCCTCGCCCGTGGAAAACCCGAAAGTCCATGTCGCGTCTATGGACCCCGGCCCGTCCATCGAGGCGGCGAGCTCGCCCGTGATCGAGGTGAGCGCCCGCACCAGCTCCGGAAGCTCGAAGCCCGTGAGAAGAAGCCCTTCGGTCCCCGCGCCGGTAATCGACTGCAGCGTCACCGGCGCGAGCCAGGCGTTGAAGACCTCGACGGCGTAGACGGTCTTTTCCGTGAGGTTGCCCACGTCCAGGACGGAGGGCAGGATGTGCATCCTGTAATAGAAGTCGTCGGCGAACGATCTCCCGAGGGCCAGTCCCCGGGCCGAGCCCGCGGGGAACGCCTGGTTTCCCCGTGTGCAGGCGAGCGGCATGGCCGTGAGGACAGGCCCCAGGCCTGGCTGGGGCACACCCGCCTCCGGCCCGATCGACGCGGTGGGCCACGCGGGATAGGTCACCTCGCTCATGACCGCCGGGGCATCCGCTGAATAGAAGCTAACCATTCTTCAGCACCGCGAATCCCTGGTACTTGGAGTTCCACCGGTCGGCGAGCACCCCGGTCTTGCAGCAGATCGGGAAAACCGTCCAGACGTCCGAGCCGAGGGTTATGTCGTCCTTGGGGTTGAAGTTCATGACGTTCAGCGCGCGGACGCCTTTGAAGTAAGCCACCTGCCCCTTGTAGTTCCTGTCCCTGGCGTCAGTCACGTAGACGCTTATCGGGAACAGCGGCGAAGTCCCGCTCCAGGGGTTGGGCAGGGGGAACGTCGCGGGGGTCATGTCTCCCCCCCCGCCGGCGGAGGCGGTCACGCCGTCCGAAAGGTATTCGGTGTACCTGAGGGAGGTGCATCCCAAGTCCATGTCCGGGCGCACGGCCGGGTCCGTTCCGGCCATCGTCCTGTAAAGGTTGGCCTGGTCGGATTTCCCCTCGTAATCGAGGTCCGGCGCGTAAAAGCCGGGGACCAGCCTGCGGCCGGCCTCGTTGTACACATAAACATACTGGCGTGAACAGTATGTCGCGTGTACGGTGGCGGAATTATTGCTTCCGGTGTTGACGCCGGAGCCGCCGTTGGCGAAGATGAAGTCGCCCCCGGTAAAGCTCAGGGTCTTCTCCAGCGAGCCGAAACCCATGTGCGTGAACACCAGGGGCTTCTCCTCGACCGCGACGTGTACCCATAGACGCCCCTGCGAGGTCGTGCCGGAATAGAAGTCCACCCCCGTGAGCGCGCCGGCGGGCAGATTCCGCCAGGTCATGAGCTTGCAAGTGCCGGGGGAGCCGTCCGCCGAGCTGTCCCATCCCGTGGACAGGTACCCGTCCATGTAGGCTACCGGCTCGGACACCCCGTACCGCTCGCCGTTCTGGCCGTAAGAGTAGAATATCAGGTGGATGTAGCAGCTCCCGGCGGGGTCCTTGAGCACCGCGCGGTGCCCGCCGTAAATCCCGTCGGCGGTGGCGGTCC
>JAITRL010000273.1 GCA_031288415.1 Deltaproteobacteria bacterium
GCCCGCGGCCGGAGAGCCCCGCGCCCGGCCCGGCCGGGCGCGGGGAAGGCTCCCCCTCCCCCCCCGCGACCCGTAAGGCCCCGCCCGAGGCGGCCCTGCCTGCGGGCGGGGCCTCCAGCGCCCCCGCGGCAGGAGGGTCGTAAGGTGGCTTCCCTGCAGCCCGGCATACGCGTGCTCAAGTCCTTCCCGGCTCCCGAGAGCTTAAGGCTCCCCCTGGACGGCCGCGTGCCCCGCAAAGGGCTCAGGCGAGGCCGCCCGGTGGCCCAGGGCGAAGTCCTGGCCGAGGCCGCCGGGCCTTTCCAGCCGGATCTGGCAGCCCCCCTGCCTGGCTCGGTGTTCGGCCTGGACGGGGCTTTCGTGGCTCTCGAAGTGGACTTCGATTCCGGGGCCGAGCCCGCGGCTCCGGCGAGCCTGCGGGACCTAGGGCCAGTCGAGGCCGCGCGGGCCCTCAGGCGCATGGGCATATCCCCCCCGCCGGCGCCGCCCCCCGGCGAGCCCGTGGTCGTCTCGGGCTTCGACCCCGAGCCGGGGATCCTGCTGTCCGCCGCCCTGTGGGAGGACCAGCGGCCGGCCCTGGAGGACGGCCTCAGGCTGATGACGCACCTCTTCCCCGGCAAGCCCGTGCTCCAGGCCCTGCCCCGGGGGCTCCGCCCGCTGGAGTCCATGGAATCCACCCCCGTCACCCTCAAGCTCCGCTACCCTTGGACCCTCCCGCCTCTCCTCAAGAAACGCCTCCTGCACAAGATCGGCCGCGCCGCGAGCCGCAAAAGGCGCGAGACGCTCTTCGACCCCGCGGCCCGCGGGGTCGCGGACTCCCGGACCCTGTATCTTTTGGGCAAGGCCTTCCGCACAGGCCTGGCCCCGTCCGGGGCGCCCCTGACCCTCCAGGGATCGCCCGCCCTGGTCCCTCCGGGCATGTCCCCCATGGACCTGCTCGCCCTCGTCAACCACAGGCCGCTAGCCGGCGACGCGGTGATCATAGGCGGCCTCATGCGCGGCCGCTCCGCCGCGAGCCTCACTGACGGGCTGGGCCCGGAGGCGGAGGCTGTCAGCCTGCTCAGGCGCGGGGGTCCCGCCCGCTCCCGGCGCGAAGGCCCCTGCTCCATGTGCGGCAGATGCCGCTCGGCCTGCCCGCTGGGGCTCCCCGTCGATCTCATCGGCGGCTCCCCCAGGCGGCTCTGGCCGCTGCTCGTCAGGCGCCTCCCCCAGCTCGCCGCCTGCCCGGCCTGCGGGCTCTGCTCGCTGACCTGCCCCCAGAACATCCCTGTCTCGGCGCTCCTGGGCGCCGCCGGAGGCGCGCGCAGGTGAGCGATACCCGCGACTCCAACGGCGCCGGCCCAGGCCGGCCCGGCCCCGAGCCCGGCGGCCCGCAAGGCCCTGGAAGGCGAAAAGGCCTAAGCGGCCTGGACCCGCAAGGCCCGCAGGAACCCGGAAAAGCGGAAGGCTCACATGAGGCCCAAGCGACCCGAGACGCCAAAGCAGCCCAAGACGCCCTAAACCAAAAAAAAGAACCGCGCCCCAAAACAGAGCAAGAACCCCAAAACCATGAAGACTCCGGGGCGCCCGGCGATCCCACGGGCGCCCCGGCCGCCCGGCGGCCCGGAGGCCCGGGGCGACCGGAACCGGCCCCGTTCGACCCCATGGCGGAGGAATTCTCCCTCAAGGCCATCAGGAGGCGCGTCAGCGCGGGGGCGGGCTTCTACAGGGCCGACTCCACCTCTTGGCGGCTTGCGCGCGACGGCAGTCCCGGAGGCGGCTCCGCCCCCGCTCAGCCGCCTCCGGGACTGCCCGGGACTGAGGAACCCGCCGTTCCCCACGGGGCCGCGCCGTACGGCGCGGCCCCCGAAGGCCCGGCGGACAGGGACCGCGCGCGGGCCGGCGGGCCTGCCGGCGAAGGGCCCGAAGCTGCCTCCGAAAGCCCCGAAGACTCCGCCAAGGGGCCGGAAGCTGCCGCCGAAAGCCCCGAAGACTCCGCCAAGGGGCCGGAAGACTCAGCCCGGCAACGCCTTTCCCTCACTGGCCTTCCGGGACTCCTCCGGAACGGGCCGCCGCAGGAAGGGCGAGGCGCCGGGGCGTTCGGCGGGAAGGCCCCGCTCTCGGATGACCGCGAGGACGACTGGCCGGGGGAGTACGCCCCGCCGCCTCCCCCCGGACTGCCCAGCGTGGCCCCCGGCCCTCATCTCAGGCGCCCGCTTACGGGGCCCGCCCTGCTGAACCTCATCGCGGCGGCCCTGCTGATCCCCGTAATCGCCTTGTGGATCCGGGCCGGGGCCATCTCCCTGTGGAGCGTGACCGCGCTCCTGGCCGCCCCCCTCCTGCTGATTATCCTGCGCCCCGTGAACCCCCCGGCTTTGGGCTCCCTCGCCTGGCTCCAGGGGGCGCTCGCGGGGCTGGCGATCCTCCCCGCCGTCTGGCAGCCCGAACCCGCCTGGAGCGCCTGGTCCTTCGGGCCGGGCTTCGCCTTGGCCGGCCTGGGGGCGGCCCTGGGGGCCGCAGGCGCCTCCCTGCGGCCCGGCCTGTTCCGCTCTCCCGCGGCTCTGGCCGCCTTGCTTGCGGCCGTTTTCCCGTTGGCGGGGGCCTGGCTTATCGGAGAAAGCCCCCCTCCCCCTCCCCCGCCCGCCGAAATCCTCTTCTTCAGGGCCGGCGGGGCGGCGGGCGGCCCCGCTCCGAACCCCTTGTCCGCGACGGACGCGCCGGAGGCCCGGCCCGCGCGGCCAGGAAGCGAAGCTCCTGAGAGCCTGGCCGCGGATGCCGGCATGGGCCCGCCGCCGCAGGGCGCCCGCGCGCTCCCCCGGGGCCTCCGCCAGGGCTCAGTCCTGAGCGATCCCCCGGGCATGGAACTCTCCGCGCTCCTGTGCCTGGCGCCCCTGTTCCTGTTCCTGTTCCTGACCAAGGAAGCCCCCAGGCTCCCGGCGCTGGCGTTCTGCGCCGCCCTGGCGGCTCCGGCCATCCTGCGGGGGTCAGTCGACTGGGGCATGGGAGTCTTCTGGACGGCCGCGGCCTTCCTGGTCCTCCCTGATCTTCTGCGCTCGCCGAAAAAGCCTCTGCTCCCGTTTCTCCTGTGGGCGGCCGGCGCGGCGGAAATCGCCCTCGGGCCGGCCTGGAACGAGCCGGGGGCGGACATGGCGAGGATCGCCGCGCTTGGCTGGTGCGTGGCCTTGGGCGCCCTGAACCGCCTCATGAAGACCATGGAGCTGCGGCGCCTCCAGGCGGCCTCGGTGAGGATGGCGCTGCTCGAGCATCCTTTGTCGCTCAGCGCCTTCCCCGCCGGCGGGACCCGCCCGGGCTCGGCGCTACAGGCCCGTGCCGGGAAAACGACCCCCGCGGCCGCGCGGAAGGCCGCCGCAGGCTCCCCTGACGTGCCCTTGACGGCGGTCATCCTCTGCAGGAGGCCTGAGGCCATGCCGGGGGCCTCCTATCCCCGCGGGCTCACCTGCGCCGTGCTCGCCACCCTCTCCGGAGGCCCCTGGGCCTGCGCCGACGGCTGCCTGGGCGGGGGCGACTGCGCTGCGGTCTGCCCCGCCGGGGCCTTCGGCTTGCCGGAGGACGGGGCGGTGCCGGAGCCGGATCCGGAACTCTGCTCCGGCTGCGGGCTCTGTGTCCAGGCCTGCCCCAAAGGCCTTGCGGCCCTCGTGCCCCGCTCCTGGAAGGCCGTGATCCCCTGCCGCGGCCGCCTCTCCATGAAAGCCATGGACGCCCTCTGCGAAGCCGGCTGCCTGGGCTGCGGGCTCTGCCGCAAGGTCTGCCCCAAGGGGGCCGTCGCCTGGAGGCCGCCCGCGGGTTTCCCGGAAGCCGGGCTGCCCTCCCGCGTTCCTGGCGGAAGGCCCCTGGAGCCCGGGCTCGCCCTGGGTCCGCGGGGCGGGGCCAAACCCGCCGTGCTCCAAAAAGCCTGCCTGGACCCGGAAACCGGGGACTGCGCCCGCGAATGCCTGGAGATCTGCCCCCGGAAGATGATCATCCTCAGGGAGCGGCCCTGAAGCGGGCTCATTCCAGGCGGCCCCGCGGCCCGCAGGCCCCCAAGGCCCCGCGGCCCGCAGGCCCCCAAGGAGCCGGGACCGCAGGCCCCCAAGGCGCCGGGACCGCAGGCCCCGCCAGGCCCCCGGCGCCTGCCCCGCGCCCCCTCGCCTGCGGCAGGGTTTGCAGGTCCCGACCGAGGGCCAGGCCGCCGGAGCGGGCTGGCCGTCGGCATCGGCAGGCCG
>JAITRL010000339.1 GCA_031288415.1 Deltaproteobacteria bacterium
GCCGTCCTGAACGCTCACGACCTGCCCCCGGTAAAGGTCTCCCGCCGAGAGGGGCGGGGCGGGGAAAAGGGCAAGCGAGGCCAGCAGGGCCGCGCCGGCGACGGAAAGCAGGGCCGGCGGAAATGCGGGAAGATGCGCGCGGATAGGCAAAGGCGGCCTCCATCTGTCCTGGGGTTCGGCACGTGACGTTTCAATAACCGCTCCCTGCCGCGGCGCTGGCGTTCCCGCGGCCGGGCGACAAGACTCGGGGCGGTTCAGGGCAAGGCTCGGCTCGGGCCGGCTTGCCCCTGTCCCGGCTCTGAGGGTAAAGTTCAAGGCATGGCGCGCCTGACGGCCGGACAAGCCTTACCCGGGCGAGGCGGAAGGTTCGTCCCCGAACCAGCATGAGGCGCGGGGAACTCTGAAGAAGGCCGGAACGGCGGGCTCCCTTGAGCCTGAGCCGCGATTCCAGGAAAAAACGTTCACCTGGCGTTTCCTGCCGGCTAGCCTGCGGGAGGCCGGCCCGCTCCCGGGGCCTCGCGCGGCGGGAACCACCCGGCCGTCCTGTTCGCCGTTCCCACGAGGGTAAGCATGACCGGCACCTCCACCAGCACCCCGACGACCGTCGCCAGGACCACGGGGCTTTGCGGGCCGAACAGGGCGATGGCGACCGCGACGGCCAGCTCGAAGAAGTTCGAGGCCCCGATCATGGCCGCCGGCGCGGCGATGTCATGCGGCAGCTTCAGCGCCTTGCACGCAAGATAGGCGACGGCAAAAATCAGATACGTCTGCAGCACGAGCGGCACGGCAATCAGGGCCATATGAAGGGGGCTTTCCAGGATCACCCTCCCCTGGAACGAAAAGATGATCACCAGGGTCAGGAGGAGCCCGGCCACGGTGATGTCCCTGAATTAGGGTATGAAGACCCCCTGAAAATAGCCCGGCCCCCGTCGCCCGATGACCGCGGCCCGCGTGAGAGCGCCGCCGGCCAGGGGAATCACCACGAAGAGGCCCACCGACAGGAGCAGCGTGTCCCACGGGACCGCCACGCCGCTGACGCCGAGCAGGAACGCTACGATCGGGGCGAAAGCCGCGAGGATGATGAGATCGTTGGTCGCCACCTGGACGACGGTATAGGCGGGATCTCCGCCTGTAAGGTGGCTCCACGCGAAAACCATGGCCGTGCAGGGGGCGGCCCCGAGAAGGACCGCGCCGGCGAGATAGTCCCTCGCGAAGGGATCAGGGAGAAGAGGCCTGAATGCCACGAGGAAAAACAGGCAGGCCACGCCGAACATCGTGAACGGCTTGATCAGCCAGTTCACGGCCCAGGTGACGAAGAGGCCCCGCGGGTTCCTGCGGACGTCGCGGACGCTTCTGAAGTCCACCTTGAGCATCATAGGATAGATCATCACCCAGACGAGGACCGCGATCGGCACCGACACGCCCGCGTACTCGAAGCGGCCCAGGAAAGCCGGCACGGAAGGAAGGAACCTCGCGATCAGCACGCCTGCCGCCATGCAGATGATCACCCACAATGTCAGATAGCGCTCGAAGAAGCCGATGCCTGAATTTTCCTGGGCCTTCATCCAGCCCCCTTTTCCCGGCCGCGCCGCGGAGCCGCCGCCTGCAGCTCCGGCGCGCCCGCCGAAAAACCGAACGCGGCTCGCCCGGGGAACAGGCCCGCAGGCTCCGCGAACCCGCCTCAAGCAGTCACGGGCCGGATTATACGCCGGAAGCCGGGGCGCCGCAACGCCGGAGGCCCGCCTCCGGGCGGTCAGGGACAGGCTTGCGCCGGCGCCGCAGGGGCCAGGGCGAACCGAAATTCCACATGTATTTCCGTTTCAAAAAATAGCAAGTGGCCAGGAGGAGGGGTGAACGGACGCTAATCGAACGACAAGCTGACCGGCCACAATCTTCAATCGGATGCATACAATAAAAATACAGAAAAAATATATAATAAATTTATTTATTATAATTTATATATAATATCTTAAAACTTTCGGCAGCTCAAGGGCCCCTCCGCCCCTCCCCCAGCTCTTCTAATTCGCCCCGCCTTACGCTACAATTGCCCGTTAATCCTGGGGCGAATCGCCTCCCCGCCCCCTTTGCCTCGGCAGCGCGGGGCCCGCGCGCGGCAACCCCCGCCGGCGCCGGCTCCGTCAGCCTCAAGACTCCAAGGAACAAAAATGAAAAGCTTCCCGACCGTCATCGCGGCGGCCCTGACCCTCGCGGCCGCCGCCCTCTTCGCGCCAGGCGCGGCCATGGCCCAGACAGGGGCTGAGAAGGAACTCAACATATTCATCTGGTCCGAGTACATAGACCCTGACCTCATCACGGAGTTCGAAAGGACCCGCAACGTCAAGGTGCGGATGGACTACTACGAGTCCAACGAGGAGATGATAGCCAAGCTCCACCAGATGGGGAACCAGAGCGTCTACGACCTCATAGTGCCCAGCACCTACTTTATCCCGGCCCTCATGAGCCTGGGCCTCATCCAGCCCCTGGACCACGCCAGGCTCGGCAACGTCGGCAACATCGACCCGAAGTTCCGGGACATCGAGGAGGATCCCGGCCTCAAGCACGTCGTGCCTTACCAGTGGGGCACCTCCGGCCTCGCTGTCAGGGCCCGGGACGGCGTCCGGACCCCGAACTCCTGGTCCGTCATCTTCTCCGACGGCCCCGAGAAGGGCAACTTCATCCTCTTCGACACCGCGAGGGACTCGCTGGGCTCCGCCCTCAAGTCGCTGGGCTACTCCTTCAACTCCACCGACCTCAACCAGATCAGGGAGGCGGGGGAGCTCCTGACCCGCACGAAAAAACACCCCGCCTTCATGGGCTTCGACTCGGGCGTGGGAGGCCTGTCCAAGGTGATGGGCAGGGTCGCCTACGCGGCCCAGGTCTACAGCGGCGAGGCCATCAAGGCCGCCCGCGAGGATCCGGGGCTCGCCTACATCGTTCCGGAGGAGGGCTGCGAGATCTGGCTGGATGTGCTGGCTATCCCCAAGGACGCGCCGAACGCCGACGCCGCCTACGAGTTCCTCAACTACATCCTGGAGCCCCAGGTGGGGGCAAGGATCGCCTCGTTCAACAACTACGCCACCCCCAACAAGGCCGCCATCGAGTTCATACCGGCGGAGGATCTGGCCAACAAGGGCATGTACCCCCCGCAGTCCCTCCTGGACAAGATGGAGTACATGAAAGACCTGGGCGAGATGAACCGGCTCTTCGACGAGACCTGGACCATCGTGAAATCCCGCTGACCGGGCCCGGACCGTGCGCGGCCAGGCCCGCAAGGGACGGCGCCCCGTCATGGCCTCCAGGTCCCACGTGGACGTGGTCCTGGTGGAGCCCCAGAAGTCCGAGAACATCGGGGCCTGCGCACGGGCCATGGCCAACACCGGCCTGGGCCGTCTGGTGCTCGTGCGCCCCCGCGTCTCCCGTCCCGAGCTCATGGAGGCCGCCGCCACCCGCCTGGGCGAGGGCATCCTCAGGTCCGCGAGGATCTGCCGGAGCCTTCCGGAGGCCCTGGCCCCGTACCCGGTGACCGCGGCCGCCACCGCCAGGGCCGGTGCCCAGAGGGGGTCCCCCGTCTCCCCCCGCGCCCTGGCGGAGGAACTGCTGCGGCCCGCGCCGGGCGGGAATGACCCGCCTCCCGCCGCCCTGGTCTTCGGGACGGAAAGGGACGGCCTTTCCAACGCGGACCTGAGGCTGTGCGCCCTCGCGGTCACCATTCCCACGCACTCTCCCGAGGAATCCTCCCTGAACCTCGCCCAGGCGGTGCTGCTCCTGGGCTACGAACTCCTGCTCGCGGCCGGGGGCGAGCCCCCGCAGCCGCTTCCTGTCCTGCCCGCGCCCGCCGAGGACTTCGAAAGGGCGGCGGGGGATCTCGAACGCGTCTTGTACGAGATAGGGTTCCTCCCGGAGCGCGATCCGGGCCGCTGGTTCATGAACGTCAAGAAAATCCTGCGCCGGAGCGGGCTCACGCGGGGGGAATGCGACCTCATCCAGGGTATCTGCCGCCAGATCCGCTGGGCGGCCGGCAACGGGCTCCCGCCCGGAAGGGCGCCCTGGCCCGGCGGCGGCGCGCCGGCGAAAGCCGCGGAAGAGACGGGCCCGGAAAACGCCCCTCTCCCGGAACCGGCGGGGGGCCGGGAGAGGGGGCAAGACAAGGAACCGGCTTCATGCCGGCCGGGAACCGGACGGGGGAAAGGGGCGGAAGCCGGCAATGGGCCTGAAGGCGGCGGCTGAGCCCCGAAGCGCGCCCGGACCTGGAAGACGGCCGCCGCCCCGCCCGCGGAAAGCCTTTTTCCGGCCTGCGGCCCCTGCCCGCAGGGCGCCGGAGCCCCTCGGCGCCCGCCGCTCTCCCGCGCCGCGCCCTTCCCTGCCGTCCCGGGCCTGAAGCGGGCAAGCCAGGGCCGCTTTCACGGCGCGCCCGGAGAGCAGGGGGCCAGGATGAGCAAGGGCGCCTCCGCCGGAAGGCGGAGGCGCCCTTGCGCGCGCGGCTTGGGCCCGCCAGGGAGATCCCGACCGGCGGGGCCGCCGGGACTACTCGGCCACCACCTGGATCTTCCTGGGCTGGGCCGGCGCCTGCTTGGGCAGGTAGATGGCGAGCACGCCGTCCTTGATCTTGGCGGTGATGCCCTCCTGGTCGATGAGGTCGGACACCGTGAACTGGCGGTAGAAGTCCCCGAGCTCGAACTCCTCCCTGAGGAGCTTCAGGTCGCTTTTCGGCAGGGGGACCTTCCCCAGGATAGTGAGGGTGTTCTCCTTGAGGTCCACGGAGATCCCGGAGGAGTCGACACCCGGCATCTCGGCCTCGATGTGGAGGCCGCCGTCGTCCTCCCAGATGTCGATGGGCGGGTAGAAGAGCTGGCCCCCGCTTATGCTCTCGGCGCCCCCGGTGTCGATCGGGGACTTGTCCTGCACGTTGATGGTCTTTTCTTCGCTCTCAGCCATGGCGCTTTTCTCCTTGGAATGCCTTGATTTTCTTCCTGACCCCGCAAGGGCCTACTCCGACTTCACGGCGACCTGGTGGGCCTTGGCCTCCGCGGCCTTGGGCAGCGCCACGGTCAGGATGCCGTTCTTCACGGAGGCGGCCGCCTTGTCGATGGCGACCCGCACGGGAAGGGTGAGGCTGCGCGAGAACGTGCCTTCCACCCTCTCCTTGCGGAAGAAGTTGGCCTCCTTGGGCCTGTCGGGGATCTTCTTCTCGCCCTTGAGGGTCAAGGTCTCGCCCTTGATGGTGATCTCGAGGTCCTCCACCTTGACGCCCGGCAGCTCCGCGGTTAAAGTGAGGCTGTCCTCGTCCTCGGAGACGTTGATGAGCGGGAAAACGCCTGCCGAGTAGGTGTCCCGGATCCTGTCGACCCCGCCGCGCAGGGTCTTCCAGGCATGCTCCATCTGGTTGCGCATCCGGTTGAACTCCAGGAAATCCAGCCACGCGGGCCCGTGGACTCTCCTAAAAAAGGTCATAGCCTTGTCCTCCGAACTGTTGAAGATATTGCGATGACGGGGCTCCCCCTGGGAACCCCTTCCGATAATCCGAATTGCCGAGGCTTTCCGCCTCCGGTTTAAAGCTAAACATTCCTCCTCCCCTGTCAAGGGCCGGGGAAGGGTTTTTTTCCGCCTTTCCCCCAGGCAGGCCGCTTCCCCGCGAGGGCCTTCTCTGTAGGGCCGCCGGTCCCCCGCCGCTCCGGCAGGCCTCGGCGGCCTTCCGGGAGCCTGGGCGGCTCCGGCGGCCCCTTGCCCGGTAACCCCCTGCCCCTTGCCCTGTTCCCCCCCGCGCTTTCCTCTGACCGCGCGCCCTTACCTCCGGCCGCCTGAGGCCCCCCGCGAGGGCTTTGACGTTCCCCGCCCTCGGAGACCGCCTGAGGACGGCCTCCAGGGGCGCCGGGGGAAGCGTTCCGGAAGCGATCCCTGGCCCCCTCCCCAGGGGCCTTTGCCGCCTGCCCGCCCTGAGGCGCCCGGGGCCGCCCGGGGAAACCCGAAGACCGAAACCCGAAGACGGTGCGAAGCTAATGCTCAGATACACGGCAACAAGGCTGCTGATGATGATCCCGACCCTTTTGGGCATCACGGTCATCAGCTTCACTGTAATGCACCTGGCGCCGGGCGACCCCGTCAACTACATCCTGGACGCCAACCCCAAAGCCAGCCAGACGGCGAGGGCCAGGCTCAGGGAGCTCTACGGCCTCGACAAGCCTATCCACGTCCAGTACTGGAACTGGCTCAAAAGCCTAGCGCGCTTTGACCTTGGCCTCTCCTTCGCTCCGGACAGGCGGCCGGTGCGGGACAAGATAGTCGAGCGCCTTCCGGTGACGCTGGCCCTCAACGTATTCTCGCTCGCGATCATCCTCGCCCTTTCCCTCCCGCTGGGGCTCGTGGCGGCGGTCAGGGCAGGCGGCCTGTTCGACCGCGGCTCGACGGTGTTCGTCTTCGTCTGCTTCGCCGCGCCCTCGTTCTGGATCGCCCTGCTGGGCATGTACCTTTTCGGGGTGCGGCTGGGCTGGCTCCCCATCTCCGGGCTCACCTCGCTGGACCACGGGTCCATGACGGAATTCGGGAAGCTGTGCGATCTCGCGCGCCACCTGGCCATGCCGGTGCTGATCTCGTCCTTGGGCGGGCTGGCGGGCATCTCCAGATACCTGCGCTCCAACATGCTGGAGATAATCCGCCAGGACTTCCTGACCACCGCCCGGGCCAAGGGCCTCTCAGAGAGGACGGTCATAGTGAAGCACGCCCTCCGCAACGCCCTGATCCCGGTAATCACCATCCTGGGCCTCTCGGTGCCGGGGCTCGTGGGCGGCTCGGTCATCATGGAGTCCATCTACGCCATACCCGGCCTGGGCCAGCTCTTCTATGCCTCGGTCATGGGCAGGGACTACCCGGTGGTGATGGGGGGCCTCGTGATGGGCGCGGTGCTCACCCTGGCCGGCAACCTTCTGGCCGACCTCGGCTACGCCGCGGCGGACCCCCGGGTCCGCGACGCGGCCTTCAAGTGACGGGGGGAAGGCATGCTCAGGGAAATCTTCCAGGTCCTGTGGCGCAACCGCCTGGCGGCGGCCGGAGGCGCCATAGTGCTGACGCTCTTCGCGGTCTCCTGGCTGGCCCCGGCCATCTCCCCCCACGATCCGGACAAGGTCGACATCCGCGCGCGCCTGAAGCCCCCCGGCACGGCCGGGCACGCGCTCGGCACCGACTCGCTCGGCCGCGACGTGCTCTCGCGCCTGATCTGGGGCTCCCGGGTGAGCCTCAAGGTGGGCTTCGTGGCGGTGGGCATAGCCACGCTCATCGGCCTGGGCCTGGGCGCGCTGGCCGGCTACCACGGGGGGCTGGCCGACGGGATCGTCATGCGCTTCTGCGACCTCATGCTGTGCTTCCCCAGCATGTTCCTCATACTGGCCGTGATAGCCATCCTCGAGCCATCCATCTGGAACGTCATGATCGTCATCGGGCTCACCGGCTGGATGGGGGTGGCGCGCCTCGTCCGGGCGGACCTCATGAGCCTCAAGAACCGGGACTTCGCCCTGGCGGCACGCGCCATGGGCGCGGGCGCGATGCGCGTTATCGCGGTGCACCTGCTCCCAAACGCCATGGGCCCCGTCCTGGTGACGGCCACCTTAGGGGTCGCGGGGGCCATCCTCACCGAAAGCTCGCTCTCGTTCCTGGGCCTGGGCGTGCAGCCCCCCACCCCGACCTGGGGCTCCATGCTCACGGAAGGCAAGGACTACCTCCGGCAGGCCTGGTGGCTGAGCCTGTATCCGGGGCTGGCGATCCTCGTCACCGTGCTCAGCTACAACCTCCTGGGCGAGGGCCTGCGGGAGGCCCTGGACCCGCACAACCGCAGGGCCCAGCCCAGATAGCCGGGCGGCCCGGAGCCGGGCCGCGCGCGGCGCTAACCGGCAAGGACACGGCAAAGATGCTAGACTCGACCGCGCTCGACGGCATAGGGCGCAGGCACGGCACCGACAAGTCCGGCTCCCCGCCCGGGGGGCACGATTACCTGCGCAAGTACGAGCATTTCCTCGCGCATCTGAGGCACGAGGAGTTCACGCTCCTGGAACTCGGGATCTTCAGGGGCGCGAGCCTCAAGACCTGGGAGGAGTACTTCACCAAAGCCCGGATCATCGGGGTGGACATCGAGGAGGAGACCCTCAGGCACGCCGGGGGCAGGGTAGAGGTGATCCTGGGCGATCTCGCGAGCACTCCCTTCGTGGAGTCCCTCAAGGCCCTGAACGCCTCGGTCATCATTGACGACGCCTCGCACTGGTGGACCGACCAGCTCCGCGCCCTTTTCGTCCTTTACCCCTCTCTCCCCAAGGGGGGCGTATACATAGCGGAGGACATCCACACCTCCTTCCTGCCGCTGGCGCCCCTCTTCTCGGCGGGCATAGACGCGCCGCCGGCGCGGGTGCTCCTCAAGATCGCCGAATACATGACCGGAAACGGCAAGAGGACCTCCATCGTCCCGGACAAGCCGCTGCTCCCGCTTTCCCCCGAGCCGTTGTTCCACAATGAGGTGCGCGCCATGGCGGACTTGACTGATCTCGCGGCGTTCATGGACAGCTCCTGTATCCTGGTGCGGAAATAACGGGACCCTGCAGGGGGCCGGCACAATGACCGGCCCGGCCTTGGGCCATGAACCGGACGGCGGGCCGGCGGGCCGGCGGCTCCGGGCGCGGGCACGTGCCTGCGCCGTCTCGGCAACCGGCTGACGGAATCCGCCAGGGTCACGCGCTTCCGGCAATACCGGGGCCCTTCTCCGGGCGGGCCGCCGCCGGCCCATCCCGCGGCGGAGGGGAGACCTGCGGGGGCCGTAGGACGTAAGGCGCCTGCGGGGCCGGCCGCCCCGCTTTCCCGCGGCGCTCCGAATCGCGGCCGGGCACGGCGGATGGCATCAGGCCCGCGGCGGCAAGCGGGCAAGCCGGGTTGCGCGGATGCCCGCCTCCAGCCCGCGGAAAAGCGCCTCCAGTTCGGGCGGCGCGCGGGAAATGGCGCGCCGGTCGCGGCAATACGGAGAAAACGGAGCGCGCCTTGGGCCACAGGGGGGAAAGCCCGCGGTTAGCGCGCCGCAGGCGGGAAAACGTCCGGCGCCGGCCGCGGCGACGGCAAAGCCGCCTCTCTCCCCGCTGACGGGAAAATAGCCTGTCCATTGCGCCGCCGGAGAGAAAATTCCGTGTCCCATGCGCCCTCAGGCGGGATAATTCCGTGTCCCGCGCGCCCTCAGGCGGGAAAATTCAGTGTCCCATGCTCCGGCGGCGGGAAGATGGCGTGTCCCTTCCGCCGCAGGAGCGAAAATTCCGTATCCCTTGCGCCTTTGACGTGAAAATGGCGTGTCCCTTGTGCCGCAAACGGAAAAACGGCATGCCCGGCGCGGCGCAAACGTAAAAACCGCATGACCGGCGCGGCGCAAACGGGAAAACGGCATTACCGGCGCGGCGCAGGCGGGAAAATGCCGTGTCCCCGGCGCCGCAGGCGGAAAAACGAGGCGTCCGTCGCGCCCTGGCGGAAAGCGGCATGGGCCTTGCGCGCGGGTAACGGCACGGCAGACTCAGGCCGGCTTGCGCTTGCCTCGCTGAGAACCGCGCCGGCCGAAGGAGCGCGGCGGGAAAATCCGAGACGCGCCCATGCGCGCATGCCCGCCGGGCGGACCGCAGCAAGCGCCGGGCGCCCCGGCTGCGGCAAGGCAGGATCGTCTCAAACCGTTTGAGCCACAAGGGAAAACAATGGCTATCGCCTTCGCGGCGGACCGCTCCGGAAACCCCGGGAGCCTGGCCGGAAAAACCATTTCGGCATGCGAACGGGGTCCACAAGAGCTTGCGTGCAATGAGCGGGCGATGACGAAAATCCGGAAAAGTTTTACGGCTCAAAGGATATCGCAGGAAATGAACATGACGGGAAGCTTCCACCAGATATTGAACGCGAACCGTCGCCGCGGCCCCTTGATCCGCTTGCCGAAGGGTTTCAGGAAGGCCGCGCGGGCGGCGGCCTGATGCCCTTAACGCAAGGCCGCGCCTTGCTTTGAAGATTCCGTCGCCCGCGCGGGATGCTTCCGCGGCCATGACAAATGGCATAACAATGTTTAACTTGAAGCCTATTGTCTCAATTTTGAGCCATCCTCTAAACATTGCATATCTTTTGCCTCCGTTCTCAGCGCATATGGGCATACTTGCGGGCGCCTTTTGGACGCCCGCGCGGCGGCGGGGACTGTTGACAAAGATCCGGCGAAAGACTATATAAACATACGCCGCCGCCTCTTGCCGGCCCGCCTGCCTCGGGGCATTGGCTCACGGGCCGGCCTTTTCCCTCGGCAGCCGTCGGACGGTCCGAACGAGCCGCGCCACCCGCGCCTTCGGAACCGGAAAACGCGCACATCGCAAACCTCCCCGCCTGGCGCCGCCGCGCGTGACCCCTGACGCCGCCACGCTGATCCGACGGGACTGTGTAAGGACGGCACCCCACGTACACGACTTTCCACAGCGCAGAAGACTCCGGCGCGCGTTCCCTTCCCGTCTACCACGATGCCGTGTTCAAGCATCTCATGACCGCGGAGCGGCTCAAGCCCTTCCGCAGGTTCGTGCTGGACACGGTCCTTCCCGAGGAATGGCGCGGCCGCGCCGCCTCAGCCAGGTGCGAAGGCCCGTACCTTACGGATGACCTGAGAAGGCTATGCTGCCTGCCGCGGCTGGTGGCATCCCCGGGCGAGACTGCCGCCGTGTACGCCCTCAAGGGGGTGCGCCCGGTGTCCGATCTGCACTTCGAGCTTGCGGACGGCAACCGCGTCGCGGTCGCCGTACAGCGCGGCCCCATGCCTGGAGACAGCCTCCGGAACGGCCACGCCTCCCTCATGACCCGCTTCAGGGCCCTGTCCGCCGCCGTGCGCAGCCTCCAGTCGCAGCGCTCGGCCCCCCGCGCCAAGCCTTCCGGATTCCACCTGTTCCTGATATCCTGCTTTCAGCTCCTTCCAGGGCGCGCCGAGGACCCGCTCAAGCGGTTCGCCCTGAGGAGCCCGGACGGTTTCCTGTTCCCAGGCTCTGATTCCCTCGCGGTGCTTGAGCTTTCATCGGCGCGCGCCCTTCAGCCTGAAGGGGCGGGCGCGCCTGAAAAGGCGCGGGACCTCGCCTTCTTCATCGCGAACGCCCACCTCGAAGACCGGAAGGGGCAGATCGAATGCCTCTGCGACCGGCGGGAGGAGTTGAAATTGGCCTTCTACGAGCTTCCCAGGATCCTTGAAAGCCCGGACGTCAAAGGGGTGGCCGACTACATGGCCGAGATGGACCTCCAGAACGCGGAGCGCCTTCTCAAGAATATCAGGGACGCGGCGGCTGACGAGCGCGAGGCCCAGCTGCGCATGGACCTGGTCCAGGACCTGCACCGCGCCGGAATTCCCACCGAACTCATCATATCCATATCCAGGCTCCCTGCCGACGACGTGTACACCATACTCAACCGCCGCATCCCCGGCGCGGGCGTCTCAGGCTTCTGAGCCCCTGCCCTGCCCTGCCCAGCCCAGCCCAGCACTGCCCTGCGCCGTCCGCTCCCGCCTGCCGGCTTGCGGCGTTCCGCCGCGGCCCCCCGCCGGCCGCGAACCGCGGGGCCTGGCTCGCCGGCCGCATTCCGCGCGCCAGGC
>JAITRL010000350.1 GCA_031288415.1 Deltaproteobacteria bacterium
CCCTGGCCTTCTGCGGTTTTTTCGACGCCGTAAGGGACGTCCGGGTCGAGAACCTGTCCCCGCTGACCCTTAGCGGCCTTGAGCTGACGGTGGAGGCCAGCCCCGCCTTTTTCCGGCCGCGCTCCGTCAGCATCGTGACCTTGGAGCCAGGCAAGAGCGTGACCGTAGGCCTGGACCTCCTCGGGCCGGAATACGACTGGAGCCTTCTCGCCTCGCTGGTCTCCCCTGCCGCGGCCGCAGTGACCGCGAGGGTCTTCCGGGCCGGGGAAGAGCTTTGCCGCCTTAAGCGGCAGGTAACTCTGCTTCCGCCTTGGCAGTGGCAGGGCCTTGAAAAATACCCTGAGACGCTCGCCCACCATGTCCGCCCGGGAGCCCCCGCGCCGTTGGCCGCCAAGGCTGGCGCCCTTTTCTGCGGCGGGGAGGGAGCATCCGGAGCGCGGGCGGATCGGGACCTGAGACGGCGCGCCGCAGCCGCGGCCTGGGAAGCTGTCCGGGGCGCCGGCATCGAGGTGGCGGATCCCCTCGGGGAGCCGGGCGGTTCCGGGGGCCCGATACTTTCCCCTGAGGAGGCCCTCGGGCGCGCCCTGTGCTCTTCCCTCGACATGGGGATCCTTCTCGCTTCCCTGCTCTCAGGCCTGGGGCCGGAAGTTTTGCTGGCCTTCGCCGTTGATGCCCTCTACGCGGGAGCCTGGCTGGCGCCGCAAAGGCCCGCCCGCGCCTGGACGACCGACAAGGAGTTCTTCCTGGAAGCCTTATGGCGCGGGGAGCTGGCCCTCCTGGACGTTTCTCTCGCGTCAAGCGCCGTTTTTGGCCTCGGTTTCGCCGAGGCGGCCGAGCTGTCCGCCGAGCGCTTCAGGAGGCCGGGGTTCCTGGGCGCCCTCGACGTCTCCCTCGCCCTTGCCGAGAGGTCCGCGCGCAAGGGGGCCAGGCGGCCGCCGCCCGGCTTCAGTCCCTCCGCGGCCTGCCCGGCCTGCCAACCCGACCAGCCGCCCCGGAAGCCTCCCGACCTCATAGTCCTCCCGCCCGCCGCGTTTTCCCCGCAGGCCGCGACTGGCGCCTGGTGGGCCCTGCCCCAGGGGCCTTCCCCGGCGGAGACTCCCGAAGAGCGGCGCCGCTCCAGGCTTCGCCGCTGGCAGGATGAGCTGCTGGATCTCACTTTGCGCAACGGCCTCATCAACTACAGGCAGGGCAGCAGTCACGTGGACCTCTTGCCTTTCAGCCCCGTATGGCTGGCGGCCAAGCTCTGCGAAGGCGCCTCCTTCGCCCTGTCCTCCGGCCCGGAAGCCCTGAAGGCGCGCCCGGAACTCCTGCTGCGCCTGGACGGGCCGCCGAGGGATCGGCTGGAGGCCATGCGGTGCCTGGCCGAGGAGTCGCTCGGCGGCGGGGCGATCCTCTGCGGCCACGATCCCGGCGAACTGGAGAGGAGGCTGCTTGCCCTGTGGCGGAAGTCCAGGTCGGATCTCCGGGAGGGCGGAGTCAACACCCTCTACGCGGCCTTCCTGCGCTTGAGGTACGTGCCCGCCCGCAGGAGGGCGGCCGGAAAGGAGGCCGGACAGGAAGGCAGGGGATTCCGCGAGGCGCCCCTGGTGCTCGTGCCGGCCAGCTTGGCAAGGCCGGCCGCCAATGGAGGCCCCTGGTCGGTATCCCGGCTCGGCGAGGAGCCGCGCTTCAACCTTCCGCTTCTCGAGGCGCTCAGGCGCGACTACGGCCTGAAAGGCCTGGGCCCGCTCTCCGACGGCTTCCCGGACGGCCTCTCCGGGCCCGACATCGTGGGGGCCGTCAAGGCCTTCGCCAAGTCCGTGTCCGAAAGCGGGCTGGGCTGGAGCATATCTTACGTGGCGAGCCTGGGCCTTTTCCCGTTCTACAAGCATTTGATGTGGAGGGATCTGGGCGAGCTGGAAAGGCTAGGCAGGCTTTCCGCCAACGCGGCCGTGGCGGCCCTGTCGGGGGCACACGCGCCTCCCGCCCCCTCCCCGCCGAATCCGGAGGACCTCGACCGGATCCTCCACCCTAAAGACGACCTCTCGCCGCTCCCCGCCGACTCCTCCCAGCTCGTTGCCGCGGCACACGCAGCCGCCGGCCGCTCTTTCCCGCTCATCGGCCCTCCGGGCACGGGCAAGAGCCAGACAATCGCGAACATCATCGCCCAGGCCATCGGGGACGGCAAAAGGGTCCTCTTCGTGGCGGAAAAGGCGGCGGCGCTGGAGGTGGTGCACCGCAGGCTCAAGGAGGCCGGGCTTTCTGATCTGTGCCTCGAGCTCCACTCCAACAAGGCCAACAAGAAGGATGTGGTCCTGCGCCTCGCTCAGTCCCTGGAGGAGGGCAAGCGCGAGGCCAGACTCAATGCTGAAGCCCGGACCGAAGCCTCAGCAGGCCGGAAACCCGGCGAAGCCGGCCTTTACCCGGCCTCCTGGGAGGCTCTTTCGGAACGGATCCGCCTGTCGCGGCTCAACCTGAACCTGTACGTCTCCGAGCTTCACCGTCCCTGCCCCTCCGGCCTCACCCCCTACAAGGCCGTGGAGATCCTCTTGTCGGAACGTAACGCCCCCGAGATCCCCCTGGAGCCACCTGACCCTTCCCTCGGCTTTCCGGAGGGGGAAGGAGGCTTTCCCTTCGGGAGCCCCCGGGCCCTGGCTGACCTCCAGGACTCCCTGGGGCGGGCGGAGGCCTTGCTGGCTTCCGCCGGCGCCCTGAACGGGCCGCCCCTCTTCGACCCTCATGGCGCGGACCGGGCCCCGTCCCTGGAAGAGGGCCTGGCCGAAGCGGCGGAAGGCATGGCCTCCCTTGCCGGGCGGTTCGGGAGGCATGCCGCCGCCCTTGAACCCTTGGGGATTTCCCTTGGCTTGAGGGCCGTTGAGGAAGCCGACGGCGTCGAAAGGCTCGGACGGGCGGTCCTTGGGGCCCTGCGGTCAACGCGGGAGGCGGCGCAAGACGAGACCGCCAGGCGGGCCGAGTCCGCGGCGGAGGCCCTGGAGAGGGCCGCCCGCGCTCTGGAAGCCATGCTGGACATGCTCCGGCAAAGCCGCGGCAGGGGCGGAGGCGCGCCGGGCGCCGGTGATTTCGCTAAGGCCCGGGCGCGCCTGGAGGCCTCCCTGGAGACCTTGGCGGCCAGCCGGGAGATCGCCCTGAGCCTGGGCGGCTTGGACCAGGGCTCGCTTGATCCCGAGCAATTCAGGACTTTATTCCCTCTCGCGGATGACCTTCAGGGCGCCTCCGGCCCTCAGGGGCTGTCCGGGGAGGCGCGGGAGCTGGCTGCTGCGGCCCTGGCGGAGGAGTCTGGCCTGCGGGCTCTCGAGCGGGAGGCGGAGACCGCCCTGGCTTTGGCCCGCCGCTACAAGGAGACGGCCGAAGAGCTTGGCGGGGCTTACGATCTCAAGGCCGCGGCGGAGGCAGACCTCGATGAAGCGAGGCTCGGCTGGCGGGAGGCCTCCGGCTTGAACATTTTTGCCGGACTGCTGTCAAGAGATCGCAGACTCCGGGCCTTTTTGACGGCGCTCCCGTTCGTCAGGGGCCTTCCGGCCGCGGTCCGCCTGGACCGGCTGGACTTCGAGGCCGACCTGGACCTGCTCGGGTTCCTTAAGTATCTGGAGTCTGAGGCCGCCGCCCTGGGGACGCTCAACAGGAGCTTTCCTGATCTCGCGGCGCGGCTTTTCAGCCCCGACGGCGGGGCGCCTGATCGCCTAGCCCTGCTGACAGGGCTCATTCCCGGCCTGGCGGCCCTGGCGGAGGCGCCTGAACGGTTCAGGAAGGCCGCGGCAAACCTATTTCAGGCGGCGCTCCCGGAGAAGCCTGATTTTTCGGGCATCCTGGACTTCTGCATGGCAGGGGGCTGGTGCGGCGAGCTCGCCTCCGCCCTTGCCGCAGGCCTGGGTCCCGTCAAGCCCCCGGACGGCCCTGCCCAGGCCTGCGGCGCCGCCGAAGGTCCGGGACTCCGCGCCTTTCCGCAGGGTCTGGAGCGTTTTTTCCGCGACTTTCCTGATGAGGCCCGCCGCTTCGGAGAGCACATGAAAAGCTTCTACGGGCCGCTGGGCCGCCCTGACCTCGGCCCCGGCCGGAGCCTCGCGGCGGCCTTTGAGGAGGCGCGGTCCTTTCTCGCCGGCAGGAATCAGTTCCGAAAGCGCCCGGAATACGCCAAGGCGGCCCGCGAGGCAAGGAGGCGCGGGCTCGGGAGCTTCATTGACGCGCTTGAGACCGGAGCCTTCAAGGCGACGGAGGCCGCGCCTGAGGAGCCGAACCGTCTCCAGGGGGCCCTCCGGAGAGCCGTGGCCGGGCTTTTCCTCCGGTGCGCGGAAAAAGGGCGGCGCAGGCTCCGCAGGTTTACCTCGGAAGGCCAGGAGTGGTCGGCGGCGAGGTTCCGGGAGCTCCACAGGTCCAAGGCCTCGGCTTCCGAGGCGGAGATCAGGGCCAGGGTCCGCGGGCCGGGCTTCCTTCAGGCCGTCTCCGAGGGCAGGCTTGAAAGCGAGGTAAAAGTTCTGGAGGGCGAGGCTAAGAAGGGCGCGGGCCGGCTGCCGGTGCGGCGGCTTCTTTCTTCGCTGCCTAACCTGGCCCCCCTCCTCCGCCCCTGCCTTCTCATGAGTCCGCTTTCGGTGGCGCAGTATCTCCCGGCTGACGGCCCCCTTTTCGATCTGGTGATCTTCGACGAGGCCTCCCAGATTCCGGCGTGCGACGCGATAGGCGCGGCGGCCCGGGGCAGCGCGGTGGTGGCGGCCGGCGACCGTAAACAGCTTCCTCCCACGCCGTTTTTCAAGAGGGCGCACGAGGCGGAAGCCGTTGACTTTGACGCCGGCGGCGAAGGGACAAGCGCGGATTCCGGGGGCTCCGGGGAATGCGGGACAGGCGGGGACTTCGGCCAAGGACCGGAAGGCGGAGACTCCGGCCGAAGCCGGGAAGGCGGGGAAGGCCGCGCCGCAGGACCCGGGAAAGACCCTTTAAGATCCGTCATGGATGAGCTCCTGCTTGCGGGCCTTCAGCCGGTTGAGCTCGCCTGGCACTACAGGAGCCGGAGCGAGAGCCTCATCGGCTTTTCCAACGCCCGCTATTACGGGGACAGGCTGGCGACCTTCCCGTCGCCGGAGACCCGCGACTCCGCCGTCTCCTTCAGACACGTGGCGGGCGGGGTCTACCGCCCCGGCGGAAAGGAGGGAAATGGCGGCAACAAGGTCGAGGCGCAGGCCGTGGCCGATGAGGCAATAAGCATTCTCAAGGCAAACGCGGGCCGGGATGTCCCCCTCAGCGTGGGGGTGGTCACCTTCAACGCGCCGCAGCAGGCTCTCGTGGAGGACAGGCTTGAGGAAGCCAGGCGCGGCAATCCGGCGCTCGAACCCTTCTTCGACGACCTGTCCGCCGAGCCCGTGATGGTCAAGAGCATCGAGAACATCCAGGGCGACGAGCGAGACGTGATCCTTTTTTCGGTGGGCTTCGGCCATCAGAAAGACGGCAGTTTCCCCTGCAATTTCGGGGCGCTCAACAAAGACGGCGGCGAGAGGCGCCTCAACGTGGCTATCACCCGCGCCCGCCGCGCCCTGAAGGTTTTCGCCTCCTTCCTTCCCGCCCAGATGCCTGAGGGAAGCGTCTCCAGAGGCTTCAACGATCTCAAGGAATTCATCGAGTACGCCAGCCTTGGCGCCGGCCCCGGCCGCCGCGAGGCCGCCCCGGCGCCTGGATCATTCGCCGATGCCGTAACCAGGGCCCTCGCGGCGCGCGGCTGGGACGCCAGGATATCCCCCGGACTGACCGGGCGCGGGCCCGATCTCTGCGTCGCCGACCGTGACGATCCCGCGCGGTACCTTGCAGGCGTGCTCTGCGACGGGCCCGGCTACCGGGATGCGGCGACCGCGCTTGACCGCGACTGCCTCCGCGAGGGCGTCCTCAGAGGGCTGGGCTGGGAGATGCTGCGGGCTTGGGCCCCCGCCTGGAAAAACGATCCGGAAGGGGAG
>JAITRL010000353.1 GCA_031288415.1 Deltaproteobacteria bacterium
TCTTGATGGTTTTGTGGAGAATCTTGAGGAGTTCCCCCGGTACCGCTGTGCCTTCGACGACCGGCTTTTCCCCAATCGCCCAGAGCCGCTCCAGGAACCGGATGGCCTCCGCGAGAACGCCGTCAAGGGGGATGGCCTCCGCAGGAACGCCGTCAAGGGGGATGGCCTCCGCTGGAACGCCGGCAAGGGGGATGTCCTCCACGGGAACGCCGTCAAGGGGGATGTCCTCCGCGGGAACGCCGTCAAGGGGGATGTCCTCCACGGGAACGCCGTCAAGGGGGATGCCCTCCACGGGAACGCCGTCAAGGGGGATGCCCTCCACGGGAACGCCGCCGGGCGGCATATCGCCGGCCCGGACAGGCGAGGGCGGGATCGCCCCGGCGGGGGCCCCGGCCGCTACTGCCGGAGCGGCCCCTTGGGGCGGCTCGGCTTCCGGGGGGAAGTCCTCGCCGGAGAAGTCCTCGACCGGGATGTCCTCCAGGGGAACCGCGGCGAGGTCACGCCATGCCGAGGGCCCGGGCCTCCCTGAGGGGGCGGCCCCCGCGGCGGGAACGGGGCCGGCGTCCAGGGGGGCGATGGGGAATTTCGGGGGAGGCAGGCTCCTGCGGGCGGGCTGAACCTCCAGAGGCTCCCGGAAGAGGCCCTCGGGGATCTCCGCGGAGGCGGCGGGGAGCGGGGCCTCCAGGGGAAGGATGCCCCCCGAGGCGCCGGAGGCGGAAGCCTTGGCGGGGGGAATGAAGCGCGGGAGGGCGGCCGGGCCGCGGGCGGAGCGGCCCAGGCTGAAGATCCTGCCGTCGGGGTGGCGGACCGCGAGAATGCCCGTGCGGAACAGGCGCTCCGCTTTGAACGAGGGAGGCGAGAACCCCGCGAAGGGATCGGGCGCGAAGAACCGTTCGGTAAGGTCAGGGCGGCCCAGGTAGCCCAGGGCGGTCTGGACCCCGCCCACGTAAAGCTCGCCCGCGAAGCCCGCCGGGAGCAGCTCGCCCTGGTCGTCCAGGATATACGCGGGGCAGTTGGGGGCGGAGAAGCCCAGGGACAGGGGCACTCCGCCAGGGGAGCTGGATTCGCCCGCGCAGGCCCCGGAGCATTCCGGGATGCCCAGTATGGAGGAGACCCGGCAGGCCCCGGGGTCGAGGATCCTGACGGGGAGCGGCAGCCCCTCGCCTGCGGCGGAGATGATCTGGAACGGGCTCAGGGGGTATTTGGAGACGAACAGCTTAAGGCCCCCCGGAGGAAGCCACAGGGAGGAGACGCCCCCGTCCTTGGCGGCGCGGTACAGGAGGCTCAGGTCGCGGCGCTCGTCTTCGGTGAAGAGCAGGACCTTGGCCCCGGCGGCCAGGGGGGTGAGGATTTCCGCCAGGGAGATCTCGCTGGTGAAAGGCAGGAAGGCGCTCTGGGCGTCCTCGGAACGCAGGTCCAGGTACTCCGCCATCCAGGCGGTGAGGTTCAGGAGGGCCGCGTGGCTGAGGATCACCCCCACCTGGGAGCCGCTGGCCTCCGGGTCTCTGGCGTAGATTACCGCGGCCGGCCCTGCGGGGTCGGCCAGGCAGAAGGCCGCGTCGTCCGAGGGCTCCTGGGAGCCCGGGTCCCGGGGCGCCTGCGGGCCGCCGCCGGGCCCTGCGGCGGGGCCTCCGGCGGAGGCGGCGCCGCTCCCCGCGGGCAGTAACCTGCCGGAAGGATCCAGCGCGGGGCAGCCGGGGACTTTTTCCAGGGCCGCGGCGAGCTCGGGGGGCACCCGGGGGCCGTCGGTCACGACCGCCTTGGGGGCGCAGTCGGCAAGCCGCCAGGCCAGCTCGGAGGAGTCCGTCAGAGGGAGCGGCACCGCGCAGGCCCCGCTCCTGAGCGCGCCCAGGAGAGCCCCGGGATAGGCGGCGGTGCGGGCCATGGCGAGACCCACGCGGTCCTCGCCCGGCCGCACGCCCAGCTCCGCCAGGGCCCTGGCCAGCCGCCCCGAGCTGCGGGCCAGGTCCCCGTAGGTGAGGGTGGCCCGGCCCTGGACCACCGCGGGCCGCTTGGGCCCCAGGCCCGCCCATTTGGAGAAGAGCCGCGGCACGGTGCCGCCCTCGTAGGTCCTCGCGAGCGCCCCCACGGCCTCGATCTGGGCAAGGCGCGCCTGGTCGGAGACGATCTTCAGGCGGCCGACGGGAAGGAACGGGTCCCGGGCGGCGGAGTCGAGGAGGGAGAGGTAGCCCTCGGAGAGCATGTGGATCTGCCAGGGCAGGAAATGCCCCGTGTCGTAAGAGAAGTCGGCGGCCAGGCCGCCGCCTTCCCCCTCCTCCCACGTGAGGGCCAGAGGGAACGAGAAGGCCCTGGAGCTGCGTTCCAGGCTCTTCACCGCGGGGCCTCCCGCCAGGGCGAGGCCCGGGGTGGACCTGAAGGAGAAGAAGTGCCCGGAGGTCTCGCCCCGCAGGGGCGAGACCCCCTCCAGGTCAGTGAGGGTCACGTCCGAGTGGCGGGCGCCCTCCTCCGCGGCGAGCGCGGCCTCCTTGGCCGCCTCCGCGAAGGAAGCCTCCGGGCGCGCCTTGACCGTGAAAGGCACGATGGACCAGGCCGGGCCCAGGAGGCCGGAAAGCTCCTCTTCCCCTTCCCTGCCCTGGACCGAGAGCCAGAAGGTGGCCGACGGGCTGCGGGAGGTGCGGGACAACAGCAGCCCCCAGGCCGCCGTCAGAAAAGCCTCCAGGCTCACGCCCACCTTGGCCGCGGCGCCTTTGACCGCGCCGGCCAGGCCTGCGGGGAGCTTGAGGGTGGCGGAGTCCGACACGGAGGTGGCCGCGGCTCCGGCCTCCCCGAGGGGGAAGCGCCCGGGGAGGCGCGTGGGGGCGGTGAGGCCGGAGAGCTCCTTTTTCCAGTACTCCAGGGAGCGCTCCCGCGCCGCGGGGTCGCACTTGCGCTCCATGAAGGCCGCGAAGGTCGGGGCGGCCGCGGCCCCGGAGGGGCCCGCGCCGGGGGAAGCCCCCGCCCCGGCCAAGGGGCCGGCGAAGCGGGAGAGGGCCTCTTCCCCCCAGAGCAGGCGGAAGAAAACGGGCACGGACCAGGCGTCGAAGGCCAGGCGGTGATAGGTGAGCAGAAGTTCCCAGCCGTCGTCCGCGACCCGCAGCAGGGCCGCCCTGAACAGCGGCGGCCGCCCCAGATCCTTCAGGTCCGAGCGGTGGCGCGCCTCCAGGGCGGCGAGCCGGGCCTCCCGCCTGCGCACGTCGTCGAAGCGCAGATCCTCCTCGGAGAAGACGTCGGAGAGGGAGGGCACGCGGCGCGTCCAGGCCTGCGCCGGGAAGCCCGAGTCCCTGGGGATCAGCGCGAGGCGGAAGGCGTCGTGGCGCTCCAGCATGTCCCGGAACCTGGCCCGCAGGGCCTGGGGCTCCAGGCGGCCGGCCAGGATCGCCTTGACCGTGGTGGTCATGGGCACGGCGTTCCGGGGCTCCGCGGAGGGAAGCCCGCCGCCGGCCAAGAGGGCGATCTGCCCGGGCCCCAGGGGCATCACGAGATCGAGATCATCGCCCAGGCGGGCGCGCGCGCGCGCCCGCTCATCCGGGGTCATGTCGGGCGGGGCCAGGGCGAAGGGGTCGCGGCCTTTGGCGAGGGACGGGGCCAGGGCCGGGGACGGCGCCTGGGCCCCGGCCGCGGCCGCGGCCTCAGGGGCGCTTTCCGCGGGGAAGACGGAGTCTCCGGGCCCGGGGGCCGGCAGGGCCTTCACGTCCACGCGGCCGAAGGCGTCAAGGGGAAATTCCTGAAGGATCACGATGCGCCCCGGGACCAGGTAGCCGGGCAGGCGGGCGGAAAGCTCCCGGCGCACCGCCGCCGCGGCGTTGGGCAGGCTCGCGGAAAGGGTGGCGTAGGCGCACAGGTAAGGCTCGAAGTACGAGGAGTAGTCCTCGCGCCTCACGACCAGGGCCTCGAGTACCCCCGCGCAGCCCAGGAGGGTGCGCTCGATCTCGTGGACGGGGACGCGGACCCCGCGGACGACGCTCCGCTCGCCCGCGCGGCCCATGTAGTCGAGCCGTCCGTCGGGCCTGCGGCGGGCGATGATGCCGGTCTTGAACAGCCTTGCCGCCCGGTACTCGGGCGGCGAAAGCGGCGCGAAGGGATCCGGGATGAAGGCCCTGGCGGTCTCCTCGGGCCGCCCGTCGTAGCCGATGGCGATCTGCGCGCCGCCGCAGTGGAGCTCGCCGGGGAAGCCGGCCGGCACCAGGCGCATCTCGCGGTCCAGGACGTAGGAGGGGCAGTTGGGCACGGGGCGTCCCATGGTCTCCGGGAAGAAGCCCGAGCGGGCGCCCTCGGCCAGGGAGGTGATGGCGCACTCCGGAAGCCCGAAACAGTTGACGATGCGGCAGCCGGACATGTCCTTGGCGATCAGGTCCTTGAGGTTGTCGCCGGACAGCCCGCGTCCCCAGGTGAGGATAGTCTTCAGGCCGTAGAGGGGGTAGCGCGAGGCGTACTTCCGGAGCAGGCGCAGCGGCAGGGACAGGGAGGTGACGCGGTTGCCCTGCACGGTCTCCCACAGGGTCTCGCTCCCCGGCTCCCCGGACTCGGGCAGGGCCAGCACCGCCGCGCCGCGGGTGAGCGGCACCAGGATCTCCATAAGCGACACGTCGGAGGCCAGGTTGGACAGGGCGCAGTGCAGGTCGCCGGGGGCGATGTCCAGGAAGTCCCCCGCCCAGGCTGCCTGGTTGAAGAGGGCCCGGTGGCTCACCGCCACTCCGCGGGGGGCCAGGGCGCCCTGGGCGGGGCCGCCCGCGTCGGGGGAGCCCGCGGCCGGGTCCCCCGGCCCCTGGGCGATGCCCGCCGCGGCGATCGCGGAGGCGGAGACGGCAACGGACCCGTCGGCGCCTGCCGCGGCGTCGGCCGCGTCAGCGGCCTCGCCGCCGGGGAGGCCCTTGAGCCTGCCGGAGACGTAGGCGAGGTAGGCCGGCGAGTCAGGGTCGATGTAGACGCGGTCGCGCTCGCGCTTGACGAAATGCACCGAGAGCTTGGAGAAGCCCATGACCCCCGAGGCCCCTCCCTTGAGGTAGTAGCCCTGGGGATCCACCACCGGGGCTTCCCCCAGGGAGTCCGTGGCCGCGGCGAGGTTCTGGGGGATGCGCCGGCCGCACACGGCCAGGGAGGGCCTGGCCTCCGCCAGGAGCGCGCCCAGGAGCCGGGAGGGGAGGGCGGCGGACAGGGGCACCGCGCAGGCCCCGCTCTTGAGCGTCCCCAGCAGCACCGCGGGGTAGGCCATGTCCCCTGAGCCGAAGACCAGGGCCACGCGGCTGCCGGGGCCGTAGCCGGCCACCTTGAGCTGGGCCGCGAACTTCTCGGACTCGTTGTCCAGGTCGCGGTAGCTCTGGCTGAGATCCCCTCCCGCCACCGCCGCGGCGTCGGGGTTCTCCTTGGCGGCGCGCGCGAACAGGTCGAGGATAGTGGACCCTGCGTAGCGGAAGGGCCGGGCGTTGTTCTGGCGCACCAGGCTCAGGTCCTGGTCCGGGTCGGAAAGCCGCAGGGAGCCTATGGTGGCCCTCGGGAGCCGGGCGGCGTCGTCCATCGCGTTCTGGAAGGCCAGCGCTATGACCTCCACCTGCCAGGGGTCGTAGAGGGCCGTGCGGTAGGAAAAGTGCAGCTCCGGCATGGAGGGGTGGTCGCGGGCGTTGAGGGACATGGAACAGGCGCCCGGGGAGCCCGCCTCCTTGACCCGCTCGACCTGGGGCCCGCCCTCCGCCGAGAACGGCGGCAGGTAGGAGAAGCCGTGGCTGAAGACGTCCTCGCCCAGGGGCGTGAGGGGCGCGAGCCTCCCCCTGGAGATGAAGTCGGCCCTGGCCGTGGACTCGGCCTGCGCGCGCATCTCGCGCAAAAGGTCAGAGAAAGTCCCTCCCCAGGGCAGGCGGGCGGGAAGCGGCATCTGTACGGCCAACGGCCCCAGCGGCGCGCGCCTCCCCAAGGGCGCGGGGGGCCCGGAGGCGGAAGCGGCGCCTGTCAGAAAGTCCCCGGCCCCCCGGTCCCCGGGGAACTCCAGGCCGAGCACGACCGAGTCGTTGAGGGTGAGCCTCCCCAGCAGCACGGCCCAGACCCCGGCCAGGAAGAGGGCCTTGGACACCCCCTCCCTGGCGGCGGCCTTCTCCAGCAGCTCGTTGGTCTCCGGCCTCAGGCGCAGCGTGACCGAGCTCACCCCGCCCCCGTCCTTGACGTCGGCGTAGCCGGGCCTGCGGGGCACGCGGGTGGGGGAGTTCACCTGGGCGAGGGACTCCTTCCAGGCCTTGAGGCCCCGCTCGAAGGCCTCCGGGCCGGGGAGGGCCGAGATCGCGCCCGCGAGGGCGGGGAACTCCGGCCGCGCCCCGGCGGGAGCCGACGCCAGGAACTCCAGGACCTTTTGGGCCGAGCGGGGGTCGAAGACCAGCCTTGAAGTGGAAAGGGTGAGTTCGGCGGAATCCGGGCCGGTCTTGACCAGAGCCGCCCGGAAGGCGCCGGGGCGGGAGGGGTCGGAGAGGGCCTCGGCGTCCCTGGCCGCCGCCTCCGCCAGCCGCCTCTCGCGCTGCACGAGGGCAAGCCCGGAAAGGTCAAGAAAGCTCAGGACCTCCGAGACCTTGGGGATCCGGCGGACGAGCACGTTGACCGGGGGGGTGCCCGGATGCACCGCGAGGCGCATGATGTCCAGCCGCTCGCACAGGGTCCTGGCCCGCTCGCAGACCAGGGCCGGGTCAGGCAGCCCCAAGAGGACCGCCCGCCTGGACTCCACCCGGGTGGCGGGCGGGGGCGAGGGAAACCTCCCCGGCAGGAACCAGTCCTCCTGGCCGGGGGCCAGGGGCAAGGCCTTATGGAAATCGTCCCCGTAGAACCGGATGATCTCCTCGCGCCTGGCCTCAGGAAGCGGGGGATGAAAGGACGAGAACGGGTTCTCGTCGGGGAGCAGGGCCTTGTCCTCCTCCGGAGGAAAATCGAAGGAGAATTTTGCCGCCTCGGCGGGCGCGCCCTGCGGGGACTCCAGCCAGCCGATCCCGGCCCCTTCCGACGCCAGGGCGCCGTCTCCCGCCAGGCCCGCGGCGGCCTGCGGCTCCGGGCCGCCTTCCGGGGAAACTCCCGGCAAGGCGGCGGCCCCGTCAAAGGCGGCGCCCCCGGCTTCCGCGAGGACGGCAACTCCCCCGTCCAGGGCGGCTCCCCCGTCCAGGGCGGCGGCCTTGTCAAAGGCGGCGGCCTTGTCAAGGGCGGCGCCCCCGTCCAGGGCGGCGCCCCCGGCTTCCGCGAGGACGGCGGGAGGCGCGAAGGTTCCCGCCTGGGAGGCCGCGAAAAACTCCTCGTCCTGGGGGCCCTCCTCGGGGGGCAGGAGCGAGGCCTCGGACCCGGCCAAGCGCTCCCAGGCCGCGAGCAGGCCGTCCAGGATAGCCTTGGCCGTGTTGGAGCTCAAGGATTCGGAGACCTTGAGGAAAAGGTGGATGCGCCCCCGATCCTCGGCCAGGTGGAGGTTCACGAGGGCCAGGCCCCCGGAGGGCGGAAGGGGCAGGAAGGAGCCCTCAGCCCCGGGCCAGGACAGGAGGTCCGGGGGCAGGTACTCGTGGGAGACCCGGACTTCGGGGAGGCCGAGGGCGCGCGCCTCGTCAAGGTCCTCCACAGGGCAGGCGCGGTGGCGGTCGGAGTCGCGGAAAGCCAGCTGGAGTTCGGTGATCCAGGCGGAATCAGGCTCGGGAAGGCCGGCGGGGCCGCGGGGCGGCTCGGGCACGGACAGGAATATTGTCCTGGCGAACGAGCCGACCGCCTGGCGGGAGAGGGAGCCGGGCCTTCCCGGCCAGAGCCTCCCGAAGAGCCGCGGCCCGCGGCAGGTGGGGAAGGCGCCGTACAGGGCCAGAGCCAGGGCGCCCGCGAAAAAGGCTTCGGGAGCGATGCCGGATCCGGCCGTCCAGGCGCGGTAGCCGTCCAGGGGAGGCCCGGAGATCTCGCGGGTGAGCAGGCGGGCCCTGCCAGAGCCGCGCAGCAGGGGGTTGTCGAGGGGGATGGGGGCCCGCTCGGCGGAACTCAGCTCCCGGGTCCAGCGCTCGCGGGCGGGCCCGACTCGGCCGCGGCCGTCGCCGGGGGCCCAGGGCGGGGGGGAGGAGAGGTAGAGCTCCACCTCGGACTCCGCGGCGGCGAGATCCACAGGCGGGGGGAGCCGCAGCTTGCGGCGCATGAGGGCGGAGAGATCCCGCAGCAGGATCTTGAGGCTCTCGCGGTCCACCGCGGCGGACAAGGACTCGAGGAGGAAGATGAAGTAGCCCCCGCGCTCGATCAGGGCCGCGCCGGCCAGCGGGGCCTCCCCCGGATCCCGGGGGCCCAAAAACGGCCTGACCGCTTCCGGGTCGGTCTCGGAGGCGAAGTCCGATTCGGCGCGCAGCCGGAGGGGGGCCTCATCCTGGGTCCTGAGGTAGGCCTCCTCCCCGGAGACGATGATGCTGCGGTTGAGGGCCTCGTGACGGGCGGGGAGCTCCAGGAGGGCGTCGCGGAGCTGCCCTGCGGGGACCTGGCCCTCCACGCGGAAAGCCACCGCCTCCCGGCCCGAGGGGGCGGCCGCGTCTGAGCCGGGAGGCGCCTCGGCGAAGAGGGCGGCCCGGGCGGCGGGGAGCGCCGAGCAGGTCCTGGGCGCCGGGCGCGGGGCAGAGAACGCGAAGCCCCCCTCCCGGAGGGCCAGGACTGCCTTAGTCACGGCCTCGCCCAGCTTTCTGAGGTCTTCGGGGGCGTGCACGGAGGACACGGCCATGACCCCGCCCCCCCCTTCAGGCCTGCTGGGTCCCGCGTAGATCCCGGACTCCAGGAGCAGCAGCCGGAAGAGGCCCCCCTCGAGCGCGGCCAGCTCAGGGGCGGCGGGGCCCAGGCGCCGGAAGCGGAAGAACGGGCCGAAGGTCGTAAGGCGCAGGGGCGCCCCCTTGTCCTGGAACCAGAGGTTGAGCCGCAGGGAAAGGTCCCCGGCCAGGGCGGCGGCCCGGAGCCGGAAGGGCCCGGCGCTTTCCTTCAGGCGCCCCAGGGCCCCGGAAAGCGCCGCCAGGGAGAGGGGATGCGCCGGGGACCCCAGGGCGGCCGCGGCCCCCCTTACCCCGGACAGTTCCAGGAACTCCTCGGTGGCGCAGAGGATTCCTAAGGGAAGCCCGCCGGAAAGCCCTCCCCCCCAGACCGTGACGTCTGCCTCGGAGCCCAGCCAGGCCCCGGCCCCCCCCGGCAGGAAACCGGGCCCCAGGACCGATTCGTCGAAGATCACCTTGGCCCCGCGGTCCCGGGCCGCCCGGCACAGGCGCGCCAGGTAGGAAGGGCTGACAAGCCTCAGATCCTCGGACGGGACGGGCTCCACCACGGCCGCGGCGAGCGACGGGCCCGTCTCCTGGAGGGCGGCGAGGGAGCGCTCGCTCCCGAAGTCCAAAAGGATTATCCCGGCCGCCTCCGCCGCGGCCGCGGCGGAGGCCCCCCCAGCCGGCTCCCCCAGGAAGGCCAGGTGTTCGCGGAGCCCCGGCACCGTCCGGGAAAAGGAAGCCACCAGCCTGCGGCCGGTGGCCGCGCGCGCGGCGAGCACCGCCGCGCGCGCGGCGGCGCCCGCGGAGGCGAAAAAGGAGGCGCGGCCCCCCCGGACAAGCAGGGGCACGGCCAGGGCCGCCGCGGAGGCCGCCGAGGCCGACAGGGCCTCGCCTTCGCCGGGGAGGCCGGAGTCGAGCATGCGGGCGACCGCCTCGGTCACGTACGGCGGGTTGTGGCCCAGCACGCCCATGGACAGCGAGAAGTCCAGGTAGTCGTTGCCGTCCAGGTCCATGAAGCGGGCGCCTGCGGAGTGCTTCACGACCGGAGGCGCGAGGGCCCCGGCCAGGGGGCCCCCGGCGGCTGAGACGGCCCTCACGCCGGCGAGGTCCGAGGACTCCAGGGACTGCCGCGAAAGCCTGGTGCGGTCACGGAAGCGCTTGACAAGGCCATCCGCGAACTCGGCCTGGCTGGGCGTGAGCTCCGGCGGCGCCGGCACCCGGTAGCTGGCAGGGCCCCTGGGGGGGGTCAGGGGGGAAGGGGCGAGGCGAAGGACGGCGGCGCGGCCCGGAAGTCCCCCGTCAGGGGCGGGCCCCGGAGCGGAGGCCTGGGAAGGGGAGTCAGGGAACCCCAAGGCGGCGGGGGCGGGGGCGCCGTCCAAGGCGTCCGCGGAATAGCCCGGGGATCCGGGGGCCGCGGAGGGCCCTGCCGCGGGGAAGAGGCCAGGGGGGCCTTCCGGCGGCGCGGGGGCGCCTTCCGGGGAGGCGCCCGGGGCCGCCTCCGGGGATGCGCCTCCGGGGGCGGCGGCGCCCTGGCCGGCGGACTGTCGCCACTGCGCCGCGAAGGCGTCGTACAAGGCCTTCATCTGTCGGCCGAGTATGTCGAGGGGGTCGCCGGGGCCGGCCGCCGGGTCGGGCGGGAAGCCGGGCGGGCCCGCGGCCGCCGGGCCCTGGGACGCCCTGGCCTGGGCCGCCGCGGCCTGGGCCGCGGCCTGCGGTATGCCGGAAGAGGGCACGGGCGGGCCGCCGGGAGCCTCCGGCCGGTCCGGCGGCCCGGCCG
>JAITRL010000362.1 GCA_031288415.1 Deltaproteobacteria bacterium
AATCCCCGCCGCGCGCGGCCGAGCGCGCGACGGGGTTTTCCGCCCCTTGTGTGCCCTGCCCGGTTACCCCTGGAGTGAGAAGGGGAACCAACAGAGGGGCTGAAATCCGGCGGGCCGCCTGAGGCCCGGGCCCTGGGGCCGCGATCGGCGCGGCCGCAGGCCCGGGGCTTCAGCCCGGCTCCTCCGCGGCGCTTTCCCGATCCTCCTCCCGCGCGAACGGGTCGCCTGCGCCTTCCATGAGCGAGCGGCAGAGGCTCACCGCCTCCCAGGCGTCAAGGACCACGTGATCGACCTCCAGAAACTTTTTCGCCGCCTCGCGCCGCTCGGCTTTCCTGCCGACGGGGAATTCCGGGCCGAGGAAGCCGAAGCCCACGAAGACGGGCGGGGCCGGGCGGTCCGTGTAGGCGTCCCTTAAAAGCTTGACGAGGCGCTTCACCTCTTCGACGCTGGAGGGGACAAGCACCGACAGCCCCACCACGTCTGGCTCCCGCTGGAGGATCTCCTTGAGGAAGATCCTGGAGGTCACCCCGGTCCCCAGGTCCGCCACCCGGAAGCCTTCCGCCCTCAGGAGGCAGGCGGCGAGGTTCTTGCCGAGGTCATGCAAGTCCCCGGCGGGGGTGCCGAGGATCACCAGGCCCTTGGCGGCGGCCCCCGAGGCCTCGAGCGCGGGGAGCAAAGCCTCGGTGGCGCAACGTATGATCTCCCCGGCGTACAGGAGCCCCGAAATGTAGCATGACCCGTCCTCGAACAGTTTCCCCACGGCGGCGGTCCCGTCGTTGAGGGCCTCCACCAGCCTTCTCGGGTCCTCGCCCGCCGCCAGGGCTTCCCGGATGGCGGCCATGACGGCATTCTCGCTAAAGGACGTGAGCCCCTCGGCGAGCCTGCCGGGATAGCCTCCGCCGGCCCCAGGCTGAAGCCCGTCAGGCATCGTAGGGCCCCTTTCCGGAAGGCTCGCTCATGGAGCCGCCCGCGTTCAGGCCGGAGGCGGAGGCCAGGGAGGCGGTTCCGGATTCGGATCCGGCGGAGTCCGGCGCGGAGTCGGCGGGCAGTTCCGGAAGCGGAGGCCCCGCCGCCGCATCCGTCGTCCGCGAGCCCAGAGGGAGGCCCAGATCGGCCGCGACGGAGAGCGCGTCGGGGGGGGCCAGGTAGAAGCCGGTGGCCACCGGCCTGGATGAGGCATCAAAGAAAAGGTACTCCAGCCGCCAGGCGGGGTCGCCTTCCCTGCGGCCCAGGGCGGAGGCCTGGGGCCCGGTAAGCGAGGCCGGCGCGGCGGTCAGAGACGCGCGCTTGAGAAGCCCCTGGGCGCCTCCCTGGAGGAGGCCCGTGAGGAAGGAGGCGGAAAGCCGGGCTTCTATAAGGGGCCGGTAAGGGTCGAGGAGCACCTTGCCCTCGTCTGTCATGAAGGGAGGTTTTCCGGGAAGCCTGAAGGAGTGCCGCATGAAGGCCAGGAGAGTCCCCGGGGGGACCGCGAGGCGCCCGGCGTCCGCGGCCGAGGCGCGTTCCACGGAAATGTGGATCAGCTCGCAGCAGAAGTCCTCTCTCGCGAGCCCGGGATCGGACGGCACGATCCAGAAGGGGGCCCTGCGCCAGTTGAGGCCGGTGACGAAGGTCCCGCGGCCCGGATAGCGTTCCAGGAGCCCCTCGTCCACCAGGATCTTCAGGGCCTGGCGCACGGTCAGAAACGAGAGTCCCGTGGACTTGGCGAAGGCCGTCTCCGAGGGGATGCGCTCCCCGGGGCGGTAGGTGCCGTCCGCGACCCGGCTCCGCACCAGATCGGCCAGCCGTCTGTACTGGGGGATTTCCCGCTCGCCCGGGAGGGGGGCCTGAGGCTGCTGTTTGTCGCTGAAGGACATCTGGTTCCTGGCGCGCTTAAGAGGCTGAGGCCTGCATGCCGCAAACTGCTTGGAAATGCTTCTAATTGCTATATAGCAATAGGCAAAAAACTTTATACTCCAGTTTGTCCTCGGTTGTCAAGGCCTTTTGTGAGGCTTGACATGATTTTTTTCGGCGCGGGCAAGAAGGGCGGGGTCCCAGCCGGCCGCAGGAGCGGCGCATGGCGCGCCGGGGCCCGGGAGCCCCAGGCGGGGGAAGGCGGCTCCTCCTGCAATCGCGTCTTAAGGGGGGAGGAACTTCGCCGCCTGAGCCGGCCGCCGGAAAGCGGGCTCTCTGCAGGCCCGGCTGAGGCAGGGCTGTCCGGTAGCCGGTTTTTCGCGCAGAAGAGTAGCGAGGGGCCTAAGAGGCCTGCCGAAGCGGTGATCCGGGACCGTGAGCGGGCTTTAGGCGGCTATCCTCCCGGCAGCCTGTCTGAGGCAATTTACGGCGGCCTGGCGGCAAGGGGCCTGCCTGAATCGCGCGGAGCCGGGGGCCGGGCGAAGAGTCGCGGAAGGCGGGGGCTGAGGAGCGCTGTGGCGGCAGGCGGGAGACTGAAATATTTAAATAATTAATATAAGGGTATAATCACATATTATTCTGATTATTATCCGTATGCCATTTCAGATTCACTTTAGTGATTCGGGAAATGATCGCCTTTCCCTGAGCAAAACGGCCTGGGAAACTGCCGGAGGAGACTGGAACTGACTCCGGTCCAGGAGGCGGGGGACTTGCCCCGGAAGCGGGAGCATGGGTCTGAGGCGCCGAGGCCATGGGCCCTTCCGGCCGCGGCTGCCGGGCTTTTCCGGGGCCTCGGGTGCGGAAATGGCGGCGGCATTGAGAAACCAAAGGGAGCGAAAGGCTATCCGGGCCAGGCACGGAGGCTCCAGGGCCCGGGGAATTGCAGAGCCGCAAAAAAAAATTACGGGCATGTAAAAAAATTGATTGACAGTGAAATCACTACATAGTATTTTGTTTCGTCTGCGAAAACCGCCGTGCCCCCCTGACCCGCCCAGGGCCTTCACAGGCTCTCGGCAACGGGGATATATTGCGTGTTTTTCCGTAGTTATGCCGCTATATAGCTTTTGATTCATCTTTATCTTCCCTTCAACATCAGCTTAATCGTTGAACTGCCGGGCCCCGCGCCGCCGTTCTCCCTGGACGGGGGCGGCTGAAGGCATTTCCGGAGGGCCGGGCCGGTTCCAGGAGGCTTCCATGAAAGCGACCTTGTCTCTTTGCCTGTCCGCGGCCCTGACGCTTATGGCCGCCGGCGCCTCGGCCGCCGACGGCGGGGGTGACTTCCAGCGGGAGAAGGCCTTCCGCGACCTGGTCCTCAGCTACCAGGCTTCAGCCCTCCACGCGCCGTCGGGGGGCGAATCGGGCTCCGGGTTCACCGTGGCCCTGATACCGGAATTCGATTACGTCTCCCACGGCGACGCAAGGGGCGTCATCGACGGCACCGCCCTCAAGATCGCCTCGGGCACCTCCAAGTCCTACGCCCTTACCTTCATCGCAGGCAAACAGTTCACGGACTGGCTCAAAGTCTCCTTTCTTTACAAGTACAGCTACACCACCTACAAGGCGGGGCTGCTCGTCGCCGACCAGGACAACCTCTCCGGGACCTCCGACGTCTCGCTGGCCTCGCACCTTATGGGCTTCATCGGCAACTTCACCTTCCCGACGGCCGGCAATTTCGAGGTGAGCGTCATGGAGGCCTGGGACATCTACTCCGGGGAGGAGACCTCGTACTTCGTCGACAACGCGGGGGTGGCGCATGAGAGCAAAAGGTCGGCAGGCTCCTTCGACGACAGGGTGTTCTCGCTCATCGTGTGGTGGGACAAGGATTTCCCGGTAAACGGCTCGTGGACGGTCGATCCCTACCTCGGCTGGCGCACGGTCCAGGTGGTCCTCAACGACATGAACGACTTCACCGGCCCAGCGGGCACGCTCAGGTCGGACAGCTCCGTCGCCCACCTCGCGGCGGGCGGGCTTAACCTGAAGTACAACGCCGGACCCCTGAGCCTGAAGCTTCGCGGCGGCGTGAACCACAGGGTGACCAAAAACCCGATTCCCGGCTTCGCGAGCCGCGCCAACGCCCCCAACGAGATCAACCTCGGGTACATGAGCTGCTGGGACAGGACCGTGGGCACCTGGGGACTCGGCCTGAGCTACGTGATCCCGGAGACGATGGTATTCTCCGTGAACTACTTCGGGGCGGCCGGGCCCGAGACCGTGATGCACAGCGCCACCGCAGCCTTCGTGTTCCTCTTCTGAGACAGGCGCGGGCGCGGGGCTTCGCCGCGCAGGGAAGGCCGCGCCGGGACTTTAGGCGGGGGCTTGGCGCGGCCTTGCCTGCGCGGGCTCCCGGAGGGAACCTGGCGCGGCATTGCCTGCCCCTTGCGGGCGGCGCCTTTTCCAGGGCCCGAGCGCCTTTGGCCCGGTGCGCGCGGGACTTCAGGCGCGGCGGCAGGGGAGTCGCGGCCTCAGGGGGTCAGCGCGGACCCTGGGACGTCGCGGCGCTCCCGGATCGCAGGCTCCGGGCCTGCGTGAGGCGCAAGGACGATGTCAGGCTTGGCGGAGGGTCCTTTTCGCGCGGACCGGCCCTGGGCGC
>JAITRL010000377.1 GCA_031288415.1 Deltaproteobacteria bacterium
CCCGGGCCGGGATCTGGGAGACGCCTGGCGGGGGGCAGCCGGGCGCGGGCGCCCCCCGCCTGACGTTTCAGGGGATGGGGGGGGGAGAGGCGGGGAGTGGCAAAAAGCGGCGGGGAGAGGCGGGGAGCGGCGGAGAGAGGCGGAGAGAGGCGGGGAGCGGCGGAGAGAGGCGGGGAGAAGCAAAAAGCGGCGGGAAGCGGCGGAGGGGGCAGGCAGCGGCAAAAGCGGCGGGAGAGGCAGGCAGCGGAGGCGGAGACAAGGCTTGCGGGGCCCGCCCCTGCGGAGCCGCGCCTGAGCCCGGGCCGGAAATGCGGGCCTACGGCGCCCCCGGCCCGCGCCCTGATGCCGCATCGCGGCCCGCCCCGTCAGATGAAGTCCTTCGGGTCGAGGGTCTGGGGGCCGTCGGGGAAGTTGAAGCACCTGCCTTCGGGGTTCTTCCAGCTCTTGCCGCCTATGGGCTTGCAGTATTCGGGATTGTCTATGGGCATGTTCCCGATGCTCTCGCCCAGGCAGTTCTTGTACTGGTAGCAGTTCCCCAGGTTGTAGGGGTTGGGACGGGCGGCAGGGATCGCCTCCGGAAGGCCCGGGAAGGCGGCGGAGGCCCTTGCGGGCGCGCCCCTCGGCGGGGCCGGGTCTTTCGTGGCCCCGCAGCCGGGAGGGCGGGCCGGCTCCGCCTGTCCGCCGTAACCGGCGGCGGGGGAGGCCTTTTCCTGTCCGCCGGAAAGGGCGGCCGGGGCGGCCACGGCCAGCGCCAGGGCCAGGGCCAGGGCCAGGGCCAGAATCAGCGGATTAGGGGGACCTGCCATCGTTACTCCGGAAGTTCCCTGTCCGAAGGCCGTCGGTCATCAATCCCGGCCGGCGAGGCCGACGGCCGGGCAACAGGGCCTGCGGCTTGGGGAGGACAAGGGGCTACGGGGAGCGGACGGCGGCGCGGGGGGAGGCTCGGGGCTTTCCCTGTCCCGGCCGCCAGTGCCTCAAGCGGAGGGCCGCGTCGGCCGGCCCCCGCAGGCCAGCTCCCTTCGGCCCGAGCCTGCTGGTCAGCTTTTCCGGCCGGAGCCTGCTGGTCAGCTTTTCCGGCCGGAGCCTTCCGGCCGGAAAAGCTTAGGCCGTTCCCCTTGCGGCGGTCCTGGGCTCAGGGGCGAAGGCCTCCCATTGATCGCAGATCGCCCTGAGCCAGTCGTCCAGGTATCCGAGGGCCTTGGACTTGAGATCGGCTGGCACGCCGTAGTAAGCCTCGGCTATGGAGCCGCAGATGGCGGCGACGGTGTCGCTGTCGCCGCCCAAGGAGACGGCGGTGCGGATGGCGTCCTCGAAGGAGTTCGACTCCAGGAAGCACTCGACGGCCTGCGGCACGGTCTCCTGGCAGGTCTCGTTGAAGACGTAGGAGTCGCGGATGGCGTCGATCGTGAAGTCCAAAGGATAGAACTCCCGGCTGATCCTCACGCGGATCTCGCCCTGGGAGGCGCCTGTCCGCGCCATGTGGATGGCCAGGGCCACGGCCTGGGCGCCCTTTATGCCCTCGGGATGGTCGTGGGTGACACGCGTCACGGCCTCGGCCAGGAGCATGGCATCTTGCTCGTCGGCGGAGGCGAGGCCCGCCGGGCTGACCCGCATGGCCGCCCCGTTGCCGTAGCTGCGGTACGGCTTGGGGGAGCGGCTGAACAGCCAGCGCGCGAACATGCCCCCGTAGCCGCGGTCGGGATACCTGCGGCCTATGTCCCGCATGTTCTTGACGGTGAGGTCGGAGAGGGCCTCATAGAAGCCGGCGCCCCGGCCAGGGCCTTCCCGCGGAGCGGCCTTCCCGGCCTTCATCAGCGCCTTGCCGACGGCCAGCGTGAGCACGCTGTCGTCGGTGGCGTAGCAGCCTTCGGCGAAAAGCCTGAATTCCTTGCTCCGGCGGTTGTTGAACTCGAAGCGCGAGCCCACGATGTCCCCGATGATTGCCCCGATCATGCCTTTGCCTCTCTTTCCCGGGATCCTTGCTGCCGGGCTTCCGGCCCGGGCGGGTGCGTAAATGCCGTGTGAGGGAGCCTCCCGGTCAGGGCCGCGCGGGCCGGCAGGGGGGAAGACGCGGTCCGGGGGAGGGCCGGGGCGCCTGCGCGGGGAACGCCCTCCGCTCCGGAGGGAGCTTCAGGAGCGGTATGAGCCGTTGATTTCCACGTACCCGCGGGAAAGATCGCAGGTGAGCACGGAGGCCTCGGCGTCCCCGCGGCCGAGGAGCGCGGTCAGGGAGTAGCTCCTGCGCCGCATGACCTGCCGGGCCTCGGCCTCGCGGCCGTTGTCGATCCCGTCCTTCACCCAATGGACGGAGTCCAGGAAGAGGTCCACCCGGTAAGGGTCCAGGGAGGCCCCGCTCCGCCCCAGGGCGGCCAGCACCCTGCCCCAGTTGGGGTCCTCCCCGAAAAAGGCGGTCTTGACGAGGGGAGACTCCGCCACGGCGCGGGCGGCGGCCTCCGCCTCGCGGGGGGAGGCCGCGCCTTTGACCGTCACGGTCACCGTCTTGGTGGCCCCCTCCCCGTCGTCTATGATCCGCCGGGCCAGGTTCATGAGAAGCCCCGTCAGGATCTCCCTGAAACGCCCGGCCCCGGGGCTTTCGGCGCTTTCCAGGGCCGGCCCCCCCGCGGCCCCCGAAGACAGGATGAAGAGCGAGTCGTTGGTGGAGGTGTCCCCGTCCACGGTTATGCGGTTGAAGCTGGCGCCGGCCCCCTTGCGGAGGGCGTCAAGGAGGAAGGCCGGGGAGCAGGGGAGGTCCGTGAGCACGAAGGCCAGCATGGTGGCCATGTCCGGGGCGATCATGCCGGAGCCCTTGGCGCAGCCCCAGACGGTGTAAGGCGCGCCTTCCGGCCCCGCCCCTTCGGCGCGCTCGGCCTTGACGACGGTGTCGGTCGTGAGGATGGCCCTCGCGAAGCCTTCCAGCCCTTCAGGGGAGAGGCCCGCGCACAGGCCGGGCAGGGCTTCGAGAAGGGCCCCCATGTTCAGGGGATCCCCGATCACCCCCGTGGAGGCCAGCAGGATCTCTGAGGGCTTAAGGCCGCAGCGCCCCGCCGCCGCCTCGGCGCAGGCCCTCGAGTCCTCAAGGCCCTTCTTCCCGGTCTGGGCGTTGGCCTGGCCGGCGTTGACGAGCACGGCGCGCCCCCCGGTTATCCCTCTGGACCAGATGACCGGGGCCGCGGGGCACAGGTTCCGGGTGAAGACCCCCGCCGCCCCGCGGCAGGGGTCGGCCACCAGGAGGCCCAGGTCCGGGCGGCCGCGGTAGCGCATGCCGGAGGCGGCCGAGGCCGCCCTGAAGCCGGGCACGGGGGCGAAGACGGCGGGGCCTACGGGCCGCTCTGCGTTACGGGTCATGAGAGGGAAGCCTTTCCGGTGGGGGTGCGGGGATATTCCGGGCGTTCCCGGACAGGCGCCCCTTCGCGCTCCAGGAAACGCGCCGGGGCGAGGCGGGCCGTCGGGTGGGCAGGGGATCAGCGGGGGGGCCGCTCCGTCGGGCAGGGAGCCGGCGCGGCGGGCCGCTCAGCATGGCGGGGAGACGGCGAGGCGGGCCGTCGGGTGGGCAGGAAACCGCGATGACGCCCGCCCAGGGGCGCCGGAGGCATCGAATGGCCGCAAGGTCTTCGGGCGGCGGGGGCGGGGAGCGCGGAGACGGCTGAGGGCGGCTGAAGACATGGGCTTTGCGGGGAGCGTCGGCGAAGGTCTTGCCCGGGGGCGGCGCTTGGCAAGGAAGCTTCGGCCCTACCCGGAGTACCCGGAAGGCACGCCTGGCGAGGCGGTTCCTGAAGGCCCGCCGGGCGCGGAGGTCCCGGAGGGTTTCCCGGAAGGCTCGCCGGGCGAGGCGGTTCCGGAGCCGTCAGGCGGGGCGGCGGGCCCGGCAGGGAGCCCGGTCCGGCCTGACAGGAAGGCCGGGCGGCGGATGCGGCCGAAGATCTTCCGGTGGAAGACTATCTCGAGGCCCAGCGCCAGCAGGGCCGCGTCCCTCAGGAAGAAAAGGGCGCCCGGCCTGCCTGAGCCGGCCCCGAAGCAGCCGCATTCGAAGTCCAGGCCCCTGGCGAGGTTGAAGGCGGTAAAGACGATGAAGAGCGCCAGGAGCCCGGAGAGGATCAGGGCCCCTGCCCTGCGGAAGTAGCCGGGGCCGGTGACGGTGAAGATCCCGGCCCAGAACTCGAGCCAGGGCAGGATAATGGCGACCCCGGGGGCCAGGGCGACTGGGAGCACGCGGTAGGAGAGCACGGCGTCGAGCGTGCCTCCGGGGTCGCGGATCTTTTGGACGGCGGCCCAGATGAAGACCAGCCCCAAAATGAGGGAAGCGGCGAGGTTCACGGCGAAGGCCGCCTTCCTGAAGGCGGGGCCCTTCCGGAGGAGCCCGGGCGACGCGCCCGCCTGAGGGGACTCAGAAGCCATCCGGAGCCTCCTCGACCGGCCTTCCGGAATCAAGGTAGCCGTCGAAGCCGGGGGCGAAGACCGACACCCTCCGGAACCCCTCGGCCGCGAGGATGCCCGCGAGCCTTTCCGCCAGCGGGCAGAGGGGTTCCGAGCAGTAGGCGACGACGGGCGCGTCCCTGGGCAGGGAGCGCAGTTCCCGCATGGCCTGCGGGTCGCCGGAGGCCGCCAGGTCAGCGGGGAGGCTTCTCGCGCCTGGGATTCTCCCCAGGGCGTAGGATTCCCTGATCCGGGCGTCCAAGAGGACGACGGCGGGATCGCGCATGAGCTCATCCAGCCTCCCGAAGTCCGAGAACCTCTCCCAGGCGGCGCCGCGGGCGCCCGCCGCCGGGAAGGGCGCGGGCCGGGCGAAGCTCATGGCCAGCCCGGAGAACACCGCGAGGATCACGATGAGGGAGGCGGCCTTGAACACCGGAAGCGAGAGCTCGACGACGGGCGGGCCGTCCGCGGCGGGAGGCCGTCCCGGGGCACCCTCAGGGGCGCGGGTTTCCGATAAGGCGTTCACGGCCCCATTATACCTGAAAAGCGGCTGTGAGGGGCTGGCGAAGCGGAAAACGGCCCGGCTCCGCCGGGAGGGGACTGTTTCGCGCCGCAGGGAACGTCAGGGCCGGCAGGGAGGGTTGCGCGCCGCAGGGAACGTCAGGGCCGGCCGGCGAACAGGCCCGGGGCCGGTCGCTGGCCAAGCCGCCCCGGCAATGGCCTGGCGCAGGCCTGCCGGCAGGGCGCCGCCTTGCGGCCGTTCCCGGCGGGAGGCCTGAAGGCCACGCCTGCCCTCCGGCTCTCCGGTCCCTTCGGGCCTCTCAGGGTCCCTCCGGGTCTTTCCGGCTTTCCGGCTCTCTGTCTTGCATTTTCTGCAAGGGTACTATATATTACGGCTTCCAATGAACAAGGCCCTATCAAAAGGGCTTTGGCGTCTTTTTCCGGCTCTGGCTCAGCGGGCGGTTCCGGGGCCTCACGGGAGGGAGCCCTTCTTAAAGGAAGGGCTGTTTCCGGCATCGGGGGTTCTTTTTCCGCCTCCTTGCCGGCCAGGTTCCCTGTCCGTCTTCCCTGCGGGGAAATTGCCCGCCGGCCTGAGGCGCCCCGGCAAGGCCGCGCGGCCTGTCCGGCTCCTTGGGCCCTCAGGGCTTCCGGTGAGCCCGGAGCCGCCCGTTCCCCGCGCAAAACATCGCCCTGAAAGCAAGGATTACCCGGCAGCCATGGAAAACAGCGAAGCTCGAAGCATGGATCCCGCCCTCCGCGAGGTCCACGAGGCCTGGCAGACCCTCGACCGATACCTGACCGCCACCCGCTACGCGGTGCGCGACCCCCGGGACGGGACCCCGCAGGAGGTCTCCTACCAGGACGTGCTCACGGGGAGGATTATCCCCAAGCTCCTGAAGGCCGAAACCCCGATCAGCTCCCCGGAGCTCACGGACGAGCTCGCCTTGGCCCTGCTCAACCGCCACCTGATCCCCGCCTCCCCGCTGCTCATGTCCTTCGGGAACCCGCATACCCGCAGGCCCGGCTATTTCTCGTGCTACCCCCTGGGCTTCGTGGGCGACTCCCTGGCCGAGATCGAGGAGATGCGCCAGAAGATGCGCACCATCTACATGGCCGGGGGAGGCGCGGGCATAGATCTTTCCCTCCTGCGGCCCAAGGGCTCCCCGGTGGACTGCGGCCAGGGCATCGCCTCGGGGCCGGTGGGTTTCCTGCCGGACTTCGACGCGGTCACCGGTACCACCAACCAGGGAGGCAGGAGGCGCGGGGCCCTCCTGGTCCAGATGGACTGGGAGCACCCGGACATTCTCGACTTCGTGCGGGCCAAGAACTTCAACTCGGCCCTCAACCGCTTCGTGGCCTCCCTGCCGCCGGAGGAGCGGCCGGTCCAGGGCTCGCACCTGGCCAACATGAACATCTCGGTCAACGCCTACGGGGCCTTCTGGGAGAACCGCGGACTCGTCTCCGAGATCGCCCGGAACATGTGGGCCACCGGGGATCCGGGGCTCCTGTTCGTCGACAACATGCTCAGGTTCTCCCCGCTGCGGGAGGAGGATGAGCCCCGCTTCTCCAACCCCTGCGGGGAGTACCTGGCGAGCGCCGGCACGGCCTGCAACCTCGTCACCGTGAACGCCGCGAGGCTGGCCAGGGCCGCATGCGACCGCCTGCGGCGGGAGGGCATGGACCCCTCCGCCGATCCCCAGGCCTGGAGCCGGGCCTTCTCGCGGCAGTTCTGGGCGGTGCTGGGGCGCACGGCGGGGCTGGCCGCCTACCTGGGGAGCCTCATCCTCGAGTTCTCGGAAGGCTACCCCCTCCCCGAGATCCGGGAGAAGACCCAGGCCAAGAAGCCCGTGGGGGTCGGGCTCTCCGGCTTCCACACGGCCCTCCTCCTGGCCTACTGGGGATTCGAGGCCTACGGCTCGGCCGAGGCCGAGCGCTTCGCCCGGGCCACCCAGGCGTCCCTGGCCTTGGGCACGCTCGCCATGAGCGCGCAGCTCGCCCGCCGCGCGGGGCACGTCTACGAGAACTCCCGCTACTGGTCCGGGCACCTGGCTGAGCTGCGGGAGACCTTCCGGGACTGCGGACTTGAGGACGCGACCTCCCATATCGCGGATGACCTGGAAAACCTGATCTCCGAGAAAGGCGGCTTCTACAACTGCCTGACCACCAGCCAGGCCCCCACCGGAAGCGTCTCGGCGTTCCTGCGGAACATCGACACCGGGATCGAGCCCTTCTTCGCGCTGTCCGTGGACAGGAGGGTCCGGGACCCCAAGGAGGGCTGGGTGACCTTCACCCTGCGCCCGGCGGAGCTCGCCGACATCCTGGCGGAGGACGGGGGGTTCCGGGAGCGGGCCGAGGCCCAGACCGCGCTCAGGCTCGCCCCTTCCGAGCAGCTGGGCATGCTCGCGGCCTTCCAGTACCACTGCCACACCGGCGTCTCCAAGACCGTGAACCTCCCGGCCTCCGCCTCCCCGGAGGACGTCGAGGCCCTCATAGCCGAGTCGCGGGACAGGCGCCTGAAGGGCTTCACGGTCTACAGGGACACGAGCCTGGAGGGAGTCATCTCCGTGACGCCCGCCGGGCGCGCCGAAGGGGCGGGGGACGGCGACGCCTGCGGGGAAGGGGAGGACTTCCGCGACGCCGAGGACATCGGCGACGACAGGCCGGGCCGCATCTACCGCGCCCGGAGCTCGTCCCTCAGCGCCCACATCACGCTCTCCCACGACTCCCGCAACAACATCCGCGAGGTCTTCGTGTCGGCGGGGGACGTGGGCGCGGACATCAACGCCATCTTCACGGCCTTCGGCATGATCCTGTCGGTGGCCCTCAGGCGCGCCCCCTCGCTTTTCGAGCCCCTGGTGAAGGTCCTCTGCAAGGTGAAGATGGACCAGCGCGTGGTCATCCGCACCCAGATGTCCAAGGACCCCATCGTGGGCTACAGCCTCCCCCAGGCCATAGGGCTCCTCATGCGCCAGCGCAGGGAGTACCTGGAAAAGGGCTGCCAGGTGCCCGTTCCCCACGACCAGGGGAGCTGCGACATCTGCCCGGAGTGCCAGAAGCTGTCCCTCAGGCGCGAGGGGTCCTGCCGCAAGTGCGACAACTGCGGCTATTCCACCTGCTGACGGGGCGGCGGAAGGCCGAGGCCCGCGGCCGCGGGCCTTGCGGCGGGGTGTCTTGCGGCGGAGAAAGGCGGGAGGCCTCCCGCCGTCCTCGGCCGCCGCTATCGCCGCCCGGGGGCGGCGCGCCCCTCAATCAGGCCTGCCGACCGGCTTAGCGGACTTTGCGGCAAGCCCGGCGGGGCCGCATCGGCGGAACCGGGGGCTTGAATTTTGAAGGTTTGCTTGCGGGCCGCGTAACGAGGCGAAGATTCGATTGGAACCGGCGATTCGCTTTGATTTGACGCAGGGATAGTCCAGCGGAAATTCGAGTTCGGCAAATTTCGGCGAAAGCCGCGGGTTCTTTCCGGCGGATCTTTCCGGCCGCGCGCGTTTTCCAGGGAGGTAACGCGCGCGGCATGATTTCATTTCATTACGAGGACTGCCGCAGTCCTGCGGCAAGGAGAAAGAACATATGATTTCTTACGTGAAAAAATCTTTACGGCATTTTCCCGGATAAACGCGAGAGCGTCACCTTGTCTTTTTTGACGATATCCGGTGAGGTGGGACTCAGGTCATCGATTAATTGGGGCCAGCGAGGAAAACGAGATCCCAATGAGGCTTATGTCCGCGTTCAGATCGGGATCGCAAGGTCCGGATTTTTTCCCAAGAAAAGAATCCGCTTTATAGCGGATACCGATGATGGAATATCCCTCGAGCTTTGCGTCGAGCAGCAGAACGATAAGGCCATTACGACTCCGCGCGATAACGCGTGTCTCGGAAGATACCTCCGCGATCGCATCGGGGTCAGGCGGGGAGCGTTAGTCCGTAGGCATGATCTCGGGAAATACGGGAGAACGGACGTCACTTTCTTTAAACTCGGCGATCTGCATTTCTTCATGGATTTCAGCCCGGCAAAGGAAGGCTGATTCCGGGCGGCAGCGGCGGGTCCCGGCGCCGCTGCGGGGATGCATCCTAAATGCCGGATGCCGCGAGACGGGATCCGGGAAGGGGCAAGCGGAGTTACGCGCCCAGGAAGGCGGCCCCTGTCCGGCGAGTACTGGTTTTTGCCCTTATGGCAGTCAGGATGCCAGGCACTGGGCCTATTCCGCCGGCCGCGAGGTAGCCGTAGGATGCCTTCTCGGCCGCCTTAAGCGGGCTGAATCCGAAGACCTTCCGGTCCCTGCGGAAAACGCCTGTCCTTGCGGGAGCCGAGCCGTCGGGCCCTGAAAGGCTCCCGACCGCGATCCGGCATGAAGGCAGGAACCCACGGGAGATCAGGCGCCGAGGGGCGTCTCGTCGGCGAGCCGTCGGCTTTAAGGATGGAACTGGGCTCGACCAGGCCGAAACATGCCAGCGGCGACGGTGGCGTTGCGGGCGCGCCGCCGAAGGCTTGTGCTTGATAGGGCGGACAAGTCGCGGAAAGGCAAGGGCTTACCCGGCCTTTGCATTTCCGTGGCCAGACTGGCCTCAGGCGGTCGCGATGGCCCTCGCGCGTGACCAGGACTGCGGCAAGCTGAGCCCGTTGGCCCGTCCCGGCTATAAGCCGCGCACAGGCTGGCCCAGGCGCGCCTGTACCGCATGTCGGCTTAAGGCCGCCCGTCAGCGGCCCCTGAACTTGAGGGGCGCGGCGCGGGCCATGGCGGGACAGGCATTCCGGAGGGAACTCAGGGAAGGGCGTCACGCGGCGGATAAGCGCTATGGCTTCCGCCTCGCCAAAGGAGGAAATCCTGAACTCGAGGCCGGGGACCTTGGCCGGGCCGGAGCGGGGAGCGCCACGAAATTGCCGGCGGGCTGTAAGGGTTAAGCCTAAGCGAAGCCGGAGCGCGGCTCCGCCGCAGCCCAAGCCAGGCTGCAACAAGGGCTTGTCCCCTTCGGCATCGGCACGGGGGACGGGACTGCGGCCTTGCGGCAGGCTAAGCAAAGCCTGCGGCCTGAACCACGCCCGGGCCTTGAAGGCGACCGGTCTCCTGGCGCCGCTCAAGGTTCGGAGGATTCACTCGGAGGAAGGCCCCTCTTTCAGCCTCTCTTCCACCTCCTGCAGCCACCGTTCGGTGACGTCAAAGCTTTCTATGATGACCTGGCGAGGGATCCCCTTCTTCAAGAGGTTCAAGGCCAACTTAGCGTTATTCTTCTGTGTAGCCTCTTGTATGATCCTATGGTCATACTCGTCCAAGTACTCTTCCATGCGCGTACCTCTTATTACCTTTTTCCAGGCCTCCGGGGTAAAGCTCCGGGAATACAGCTTAGTCGCCTCCACGGCGACGGCGCTGGC
>JAITRL010000115.1 GCA_031288415.1 Deltaproteobacteria bacterium
CCGGGACTAGGGCCACCCCCAGGCCCCGCCGCCTGCCCTGACCGGAGAAAATATGGCCCAGGACACCGGCAAGACGGTTTCCAACCGCGTCAACATCGTCTACAACAGTTCCCGCGACGACAAGTTCGAGGTAGAGCTCCCCTTCAAGGCGCTTGTTTTGGGGGATTTCATCGGGGCCGAGGACGCCGCGCCCCTTTCCGAGCGCGAGGCCATCCCGATCAACGCCGGCAATTTCGACGCGGTGATGAGGGCTGTCGCGCCGCGGGTGGAGATATCCGTGAGGGACATGCTGACGGGGGAGGAAGACTCGCGCATCCCCGTGACGCTCCGGTTCGGGAGCCTGGCAGACCTGGCCCCCAAAAGGCTCTCGGAGAGCATAGAGCCCCTCCGGGAGGCGCTGGACCTCAGGGGGAGACTGCTGGCCGCCCGCAAGGCCGTGGAGGAAAATCCGGGCCTTGCCGGCGAAGTTAACGGCCTGCTCTCCGGGCAAGGCGCCCGCGGAAGGCTGCTGGAGGCGCTCAAAAGCGGAAAGGCGCCCGCAGGTGGCGGCCAGTCCTCAGGGCAGCGGCGGCCGACGAAGGCATAAGGCCAGGGCGGCGCAGCCCCGCCGCGAATTTTCCCGCAGCCCGCCCGGGGCTTCCTAAGGGCGCGGGCATGAAGCCTCAATAAGGAGACGAGCCATGGGCAAGGAAACGTCAGTCGCCCCCAAGGAAAGAGTGAACATAGTCTACAAGCCGGCCACCGGCGACGCCAAGGCCGAGATCGAGCTCCCCAACAAGCTCCTGGTCCTGGGGGATTTCACCGGGCAGGCTGACGAGCGCCAGGTGGAGGACCGGGCCCCCATATCGGTGGACAAGGACAATTTCGACGACGTGCTCAAGGGCCAGGGCCTCAAGCTCGACATGAGCGTCAGGAACAGGCTCGCGGAAGACCCCGAGGAAAAGATGGCCGTGCACCTGGACGTCAAGTCCCTCAAGGATTTCACGCCGGACGAGATAGCCAGGGCGGTCCCCGAGCTCAACCAGCTCCTGGAGCTCCGCGAGGCCCTCAAGACCCTCAAGGGGCCGCTGGCCAACGTGCCCGCCTTCCGCAGGAAGATCGAGGAGATCGTCAAGGACGACAACGCCCGCGCCAAGCTCAACGAGGCGCTGGGCCTGGACAAGAAAGAGTGAGGGAGCCGTCCCGGTTCACGTTGCCTTGACATGGCCTTGACAGGGACTTGACAGGGCCTTGACGGCAAAGGCCAGGCGGGAACCTGATAATTCACCGATGGTGGAGAGCAAGCATATGGCAGAGGAAGAAAAGGCCGCCGCGGAGGCGGGAGCGGCCGCCGCGGAGGCGGAAGGCGATCTCTTGGATCAGATAGTGGAGGCCTCGAGGCTGAAGCCGGGGGAGTCGGGCTATTCCGCCACCAAGGCGGGCCTCCAGGCTTTCCTGTCGGAGCTGATCTCGACGGATCCCGACGCCAAAATCTCCAGCGCCCTGGTCGACGGCATGATAGAGGAGCTCGACAAGAAGCTGTCGCTCCAAGTCAACGAGATCATGCACGACGGGTCGTTCCAGAAGCTCGAGTCCTCCTGGAGGAGCCTCAAGTACCTGGTGGACCAGACCGACTTCAGGCAGAACAACCGCATAGAGTTCATGAACGCCTCCAAGGAGGATCTCCTGGCCGACTTCCAGGACAGCCCGGAAGTGGTCAAGAGCGGGCTCTACAAGCAGATCTACCAGGCCGAGTACGGCCAGTTCGGGGGCAAGCCCTTCTCCGCCGTCATCGCCAATTACGAGTTCGGGCCCGGACCTCAGGACCTGGAGCTTCTGCGCAACGTGGCCTCGGTTTCCGCCATGTCGCATGCCCCGTTCGTGGCCGCGGCCGACAAGAAGTTCTTCGGCGTCGACTCGTGGGCCGATCTCCCGAACCTCAAGGACCTGCACTCCATTTTCGAGGGCCCCCAGTACGCGGCCTGGCGCTCCTTCAGGGAGAACGAGGACGCCCGTTACGTGGGCCTTACCATGCCCAGCTACCTCCTGCGGCTCCCCTACGGCCCCGACACGGTGCCGGCCAAATCCTTCAACTTCGTGGAGGAGGCGGACAGGACAGGGGACTTCTGCTGGGGCAACACCTCCTTCGCCTTCGGGGCGCGGCTCAACGACAGCTTCGCCAAATACCGCTGGTGCACGAACATCATCGGGCCCCAGGGAGGCGGCGCGGTCGAGAACCTCCCCCTGTACCAGTTCGAGGACAAAGGCTCCATCCAGACCCGCATCCCGACCCAGGTGATGATCTCCGAGCGCAGGGAGTACGAGCTCGCCCAGGAGGGCTTCATCGCCCTGACCATGCGCAAGGACTCCGACAACGCGGCCTTCTTCTCCGCCAACTCGGCGCTGGCTCCCAAGATCTACCCCAACACCCCCGAAGGCAAGGCGGCGGAGACCAACTACAAGCTCTCCTGCGAGCTTCCCTACATGATGATCATGAACCGTCTCGCGCACTACGTGAAGGTCATGCAGCGCGAGAACATCGGCACCTGGAAGAGCCGCACCGACCTGGAGCGCGAGCTCAACACCTGGCTTTCCCAGTACGTGACCCAGATGGATGACCCGGACCCCGTGACCCGCTCCAAACGCCCGCTCCGCTACGCACAGATAGACGTCAGCGACGTGGAAGGCGATCCGGGCTGGTACGCCGTCAGCATCAAGGCCACCCCGCACTTCAAGTACATGGGGGCCAACTTCACCCTCTCGCTCACCGGCAAGCTCGACAAGGCGTGAGCGGCGCGCCGGGGGATCCGGGGCCCCTGCGGTAAGCCTGCGGCCGCCTCTTTCCCCTGGCCCGCGCGCCAGGGCCTCAGGCCGGCCGCCGGCCTGCGGTTCAGGCCGTCCCCGCTCCGGCGATCCCGGTGAAGACCGGCCGGCCCGGCCTTTGCGGGCTGCCGGCGCCGGCTCCGGACGGGAGGGGCGCCGCGGAGCGGGTTTCCGCCAGGACAGGACGGTTTCAGAAACACTCCGGCGACAGACAGGCAAAGCGTTGTTGGGAATGCCCCTTGCCTCAGGCCGCCCCGGGCGGCTTCGGAGGGGCTAAGGCACCGGCCTATCAAAGAAGGCCAGGGGCGCGGCGCCAGGCGCCGGGCCCCGGAAAACGAGGAAAGCTATTATGGCTCTTACAGCTTATCTGGCGGTGAAAGGCAAGTCTCAGGGCGACATCAAGGGCGACTGCCCGCAGGGCGGCGACAAGAAGGACAAGATCCTCGTCTACGGGGTGGATCACGCCGTGGAGATTCCCCGCGACACGCACACCGGCCTCCCCACGGGCCAGAGGATCCACAAGCCCCTGGTCGTGACCAAGCACAAGGACCAGTCGAGCCCCAAGCTCTTCAAGGCCTGCTCCACCGGGGAAAACGTCGACGTGACGCTCGACTTCTACCGCATCAAGGCCGACGGCACCGAGGAGAAGTACTTCACCGTCAAGATCGAGGAAGGCATCATCGTGAACCTCAGGGAGTACACGCCCATCACCTTCCTCCCGGAAAACAAGCCCTACCACGACATGGAGGAGGTCTCCTTCACCTACTCCAAGATCACCTGGACCTACAACGACGGCAACATCGAGTTCACCGACGACTGGAAGGCCTAGCCGGCGGTACCGTCACTGCCCGGCAGGCTTCACGGCCCCCCGCCCGCCGGGCAGGCGCGCGGGGGGCGGCCTTGCCTGCCTTGCCCGAGGCCGGCGCCATGCCGCAAACCCCTTCTGGACAAGGCGGCCGGGCCCGGGCCAGAGGCATGGCGTTCAGGGCTCCGCCTGCCCGTCGGGAACAAGGCCTCAAGGCCTCAAGGCATGAGGCGCGATTAGCCCGCCGGAAGCGGCGAGCCTTCAGGCCAAACCGCCTTATCCTTGAGGCATGAGCCGCCGCCAGGGAGGAAAAATGCTCGGAAGCGACATCAGGGCCCTGATCTCCAAGCTCAACTCCGCCTCCACGCGCATACTGTACGAGGCAGGGGGCCTGGCCGTGTCACGGACCAACTACGAGGTGGCGGTCGAACATTTCCTCTTCAAGGCCCTGGAGGACAAGGAGACCGACATTTTCCTCGCGGCTTCCGCCTACAGCCTGGAAATCCCCAGGCTGGCCCAGCACCTCAACCAGGCCCTCGAGAGCTTTTCCAGGGGCAACACCGGCCGGCCCACCTTTTCGCCGGTGCTTCTGGATCTGTTGGAGTCGGCGTGGATAACCGCCTCGGTGGATCAGGGCTGCCCCTGGATACGCACGGGATCTGTCCTGATAGCCTACCTCAAGCGCCCCGGAATCTACAGCCAGGGCGGCGCTCTGCCCGAGCTCTCCAGGATCCCCAGGGAAGACCTGGAGAAGACCTTCAAGGAGAGGACGGCGGGCTCCAAGGAGGACATGGCTCTGGAGCCCGCCGCCGCCCAGGAGTCCGGGGAGGCGGCCGAGGCCGGCGCGGGAGGCGGCTTCATCGCGCAGTTCTGCGAGGACTTCACCGCCAAGGCCAGGAAAGGCAAGATCGATCCCGTCTTCGGCAGGGACGGCGAGATCCGTCAGATCATCAATATCCTGGCCCGCCGCCGCAAGAACAACCCTATCCTGGTGGGGGAGCCGGGCGTGGGCAAGACCGCGGTGCTCGAGGGCCTGGCCGTGCGCATCGTGGAAGGGGATGTGCCCGACGTCATCAGGAACGTCTCGCTGGTGGGCCTGGACATGGGGCTGCTCGAGGCCGGGGCCAGCATGAAGGGCGAGTTCGAGCGGAGGCTCAAGGGGGTGATCGACGAGATCAAGGGCAGCCCCAAGCCTATGATCCTTTTCATAGACGAGGCGCATACCCTGGTGGGGGCGGGCGGCTCCGCAGGCGGCTCGGACGCCGCCAACCTGCTCAAGCCGGCCCTGGCCAGGGGCGAGCTCAAGACCTGCGCCGCCACCACCTGGAAGGAGTACAAGAAATACTTCGAAAAGGATGCGGCCCTGGCCCGCCGCTTTCAGCTGGTCACCCTGGAGGAGCCCTCCGCCGACGCCGCGGCGCTTATCCTCAGAGGATCGCGGGACTCCTACGAGAAGAGCCACGGGGTCCTGATCCGCGACGACGCGCTCAGGGCGGCGGCCGAGATGAGCGCCCGCTACATCTCCGGGCGCTACCTTCCCGACAAGGCCTTCGACCTCCTGGACACCGCCTGCGCGCGGGTCAAGGTGGGACTGGCCGCCAAGCCCGCGGAGCTTGAGGACGCCGAGCGCTCGGTCCAGGCCCTGGGCCGCCAGATCGCGGGAATGGAACGCGACCGCGGCGACGGCAACGAGACAGACGAGGACCTGCTCGCCGGCCTGAGGGCGGAGGAAGAGAGCAAGACCCTAGAGGCCGATGCCGTCCGCGCCCGGTGGCTGGAGCAGCGGAAGGCCGCCCAGGACCTTATTGCCGCCCGCGCCGCGTACCTTAAGGCGCTCAAGGGGGAGGCCGCGGCCGCCCCCGCAGGCGCCGGGGACGTCGCGGCTTCTCCCGCCTCCGATGCCGCTTCCGCCGGGCCTCCCGCCGCCCCGGCTTCCCCGGCCGCCCAGGCTTCCGAGGCGCCTTCCTCCGAGGCGCCTTCCTCCGAGGGCGGCGCGGCCGGAGCCCCTTCCGGCCCCTCCCCTGCGGCAGACGCCCCGTCCGACATCGCCGCCGCGGGCGGCGGCGAGGTGACCGCGGACGCGGAAAGCCTGGAGAAGGCCTACAAAGAGGCGCGGGAAGCCTTCAAGGCGGCAGGAGGGGAGGAGCCTCTCCTGGACGTGGAAGTGTCTCCTGACGTGGTGGCCAAGGTGGTCTCCGACTGGACCGGCATCCCCGTAGGCCGCATCGCGGCGGAGCAGGCGGGTCTCGTGGCCGGCCTGGCCGGCCGTCTCCAGGAGCGGATCAAGGGGCAGGGCGAGGCTCTGGCGGCCATAACCAAGGTGATCCAGGCCTCCAAGGCCGGCCTGAAGGACCCCGCCTCCCCCATGGGCGTATTCCTGCTGGTAGGGCCGTCAGGGGTCGGCAAGACCGAGACCGGGCTCGCCCTGGCCTCGCTGCTCTTCGGCGACGAGAGCTGCGCCGTCACCATCAACATGAGCGAGTACCAGGAGAAGTTCACGGTCACCCGCCTGATCGGTAGCCCGCCCGGCTACGTCGGCTACGGGGAGGGAGGGGTGCTCACCGAGGCCGTGCGCCAGCGCCCCTACTCAGTGATCCTGCTGGATGAGGCGGAAAAGGCCAGCCTGGACGTCATGAACCTCTTCTACCAGGTCTTCGAGAAGGGGGAGCTGGCGGATGGCGAAGGCAAGATCGTCAACTTCCGGAACACCCTGATTATGCTTACCTCCAACCTGGCGACCGACGTCATCGAGAGCGCGGCCCGGCAGGATCCTCCGGTGGCCGGTGAGGACCTTTACGATGCCGTAAGGCCCGCGCTCATAAGCCATTTCAAGCCGGCCCTGCTCGCCCGCATGACCGTCGTGCCTTACCGGGCTCTCGGCCCTGAGGCTTTGGGGGAGATCGCCCGTGTCAAGCTGGAGGCCCTGAAAAACAGGGTCAAGAAAAACAACGGGCTCACTCTCGAGTACGGGGACGAGCTCGTCTCCAGCATCGTGAGCCAGTGCCGGGATGCCGAGACGGGCGCCCGCAACATCGACACGGTCCTGGCCGCGGGAGTGATGCCTCCCCTGGCCAGGGAGATATTGAGCCTCATGTCCTCCGGCGGGAAGGAGCGCCGCGTAATCACCCTTGGAGTCGGCCCTGACGGGAAATTCTCCTTCGGCTTCGCCTGAGCCTAGGAGCCTTCCCGCCCGAAAGCCTTTTTTGTCCCCGGCCGGCCGAGAATTCCGGCCCTCCCGGAGCCGCCCCCGGGGCGGCCGGCGGCTCACGGGCTCTCCAGCCCGCGAGATGCGCGGCGTTACGCCGTGACCCCCGATGACCCTCGATGACCCTGAAGTCCCCGGAAAGCCCGTGCCCGATCCCCGCGCTTCCGGCGATTTCCCCGAACTTCCCTTTTCCCGGTTCCTTCATGCCGCGGGCCGGACCAGCCTGAATGGCCGCGCTGTCTGCCTCGGCGTCGGCCGAAAGCCACATTGAAGTTGACGCTTAAGGACGACAAAGACAGCGGGGCCGCGGCCCCTTCCCTCCCGAACGAGGTCAGGAACGGCCTGGAGTCGCTCGGAGGCGAGGTGCCGGCACACCTGTTCGCCGGCGACGAGGACTATGACGCCCCTTTCGAGGGCGGGCATGATCCGCCGGAGCCGGAGGAGATCCCGATAGTCCTTGACGAGTCCGACATCGAGCATCACGAGCTGGAGGTCCCGGAATTTGACGGGGACGGCAGGCCCTGGGGCGCCTTCCCGGCAGCGGCCTTGTCCTCGCCTTCCCGGTCTTCCCCGGTCCCCGCCTCGCCTCCCCTCTCCCGGCGGCCGCCGGAAGAGGCGGCCGCGCCTCCGCTTCCGGCGCAAGAAGCGGCTTCCCCCGCCGCAGGGCCTCAGGCCGCAGGCCCTTCTCCGGCTCCGCTTCCGCCGGGGGAAACGGCTTCGCCTCTAGCCCTCACGCCGACAGGGAGAGAGGCTGTCCCTGCCGAGGCGCCGGAGGGCGCCCCGGCCGCGCCGCAGGAATTCCCGTTTCAGGAGCGCCCGCCGCAGGGAGCGCCTTCCGAAGCGGCCCGGAAGCCGCTGTCCCCGGAGGCGGAGGCCGCAGCGGCGCATGATCCGGGCGGCCATGACGGCGCGGACGGCGTCAAGGCCGGCCTGGATCTTTTAGATCCGACGACTGCGCAGGGCTTTTCCCGCGCCCAGGGGATTGCGGCCCCGCAAGCCCCCGCAGAGGGCCTTCCGCCCGCCCTCGGACTTGATCAGGGCCGGTCCGGCACGGCCGCGCCTTCGCCTCCGCTCCAGGGGGAGCCTTCTTACTCGGCGGCGTCCCAGGGCTCCCAGGGCTCCCTGGGAGCGCGAGAGACGGGACCCGTCCGGGAAGGCGCCGCCCCCGAGCCCTCCGGCGATCTTTTCCTGGGCCCGGAGCTGGAGACCAGGATACTCTTTGCCGTTGACGGGGAATCGAGCCGGCAGGCCGGCCGGCTTTTGGACCCGGAGCCGCCTACGCCTGCCGCGCCTTTGCCGGGCGAGGCCGCGGCGCCGCGGCAGGCCGCCTCCTCGGCCGAGGCCGTGAACGCCCCGCCCGTTGGCGGCCAGGAGGCTTTCGGAGAGCAAAGAGCCGCGGCTCAGCCTGCCCTCCCGGCCGGCCCTGACGGGCCCCTCCCCGCGGCGGGGGCTTACGGGCCTGCCTTGGCCGACGGCCAGGGAACATCGGCTTCCCCCGGGCCTTCCTCCCCGCGCAGTTCGCCCCCGGCGGCGGCCGCCGGTGAGCAGGCCGCGGAGGACAGCCTCTTGGGCCGGCTCATGGGAATCCTTGACCGCCACCTCCCCGGCAACGACGCCGCCCGGGAAGGGATACTGACCTGCCTGGAGGCCATCCTCCAGACGATGGAGCCTGAGGCGGGCCTCAACGTAAACGTGATAGACGAGGTCATCAGCCGCCTGGATGCGCTCATGAGCGGGCAGCTGGACGAGGTGCTCCACCATCCCGACTTCTCCAGGCTGGAGCGGACCTGGCTGTCCCTCAAGTACCTGGTGGACAGGGTGGATTTCCAGGAGAATATCCAGCTGCGGATCCTGAACGTCACCAAGGAGGAACTCTACTACGACCTCACGGACAGCCCCGAGGTCGTCAGGTCTTCGATTTACCGCGTCGCCTACACCGCCGAGTACGGCCAGTTCGGCGGCAAGCCTTACGCCATACTCCTAGGGGCCTACGAGTTCGGGAACTCCCCTGCGGACTACGCCGTCCTGCGGCAGATTTCCGCCGTGGGGGCCATGGCGCACGCGCCTTTCATCACCGACGCGGGCATCTCCTTTTTCGGGCTCAAGAAATGGAGCGAGCTGTCCGGGGTGGCCGACCTGTCCACTATCCTGGATGAGCCCAGGTACGCCCCGTACCGGGACCTGCGCGCCCGCGAGAACTCCCGGGCCCTGGCCCTGGTGCTTCCGGGATTCCTGGCCAGGCTCCCCTACACCCCCTTTTCCCGCCCCGTGGGGAGCTTCAACTACAGGGAGAACGTGACCGACCCCGACCGCGACTACGTCTGGGGCTACTCCGCCTTCCTGCTGGCTACCCGCATGGCGGCGAGCTTCGCGAAGTACCGCTGGTACTCGGACTTCACCGGCACGGAGGGGGGAGGCCTCATAGACGATCTTCCCAGCCTGGAGTTCGAGTCCATGGGCACGGTCCAGTCCAGGATCTCCACCCACGCCATCATCGGAGAGAGGCTCGAGAACCAGCTTTTCTCCAACGGCTTCGTGCCTCTCACGGCAATGGGGAGCACCGGCAGGGCCAGCTTCAACAGCGCCCAGTCCGTCCTGAGGATCCTGCCGCCGCGCCCCGGCGGCAGCTTTCAGGAGAACATGAACCAGCGCGTCTCCACCATGCTTCCCTACATGATGGTCATATACCGCCTGGCCCACTACATAAAAGTCCTTCAGCGCGAGAACATCGGCACATGGAAGGATGCGCTGACCCTGCAGCGCGAGATAAACCAGTGGCTGAACCAGTACGTGACGGACATGGACAGCCCTTCCCCCTCGGTCAGGTCCAAAAGGCCGCTCAGGAGCGCCCAGGTGGAGGTGACCGATCTGCCCGACAGCCCCGGCTGGCACCAGATGATCATCCGCGTGAGGCCACACCTGAAGTTCATGGGGGCCAGCTTCACCCTGACCCTCATGGGGAGGCTCGAGGACTCGTCGGAAGTGAAGGTGCAGGTCTAGCCGGTCCGGGGGCTTCCTGAGGGATGCCTGGTTGAAGGCGGCGGTCAGAAGGAGGCGGGAGGCCTCTTTTTTTTCGACAGCCAAATTAATTGGCGCGAATATGGCTTTTTTCAGCAGAATTTGAGACAATGTTAGTCATATTGTTGGGCTCCCGGCAGCCTTGACCCCTCAGTCAGGGGAGCTTGCCCGCCATAGCCGCCGCCGTCCCTGCGGCGGCGCGGCCTGAGGGCGCCGGCGGCCGCAGGGCCGGTCCCGGCCCTGCCGCCTTATCCTTCCTTATCCTTCCGCTTCGCTTGTCCCTGTTTAGTCCGGCGCCCTGCCGGCTTTCCCTGCCCTGTCCGGGAGGAAGATCCGGCGGCCTTCCGGGACCGGACGTTCCCGCGGGAGGCCGCCCGCCGTCGGCGATCCTGACCCGCGCCGCCCCCTTCCCGCCTGCCGGCCTGAACCTCGCTTGAACGGCCCTCACGGAGAGAGTCTCAAGATGATCCACAAACGCCCGATTTTCTGGCAGCAGGGCACCTTCCTGGAGCCGCAGCACTTCCAGCTGCTGGAATACCAGAGAAGGGCGGACCTGAGCTTCATTCTCGAGGCGCTTCATCCGTGGCCCTGGGGCTTTTCCTCCCTGAAGTTCAACGAGGACGCGCTGGCCTCCTTCACCTTGGAGATCCTGGAGATGGACCTCTGGCTCCCGGGGGGCTACCGCCTCATCGTGCCCGGAAACGTCCAGGCTCCGGCGGCCTCGTTCAGGAAAGCCTGGACAAACCCCGACGAGCTTCTGGAGGTTTGCCTCGCCGTCCCGGAGTTCTCCCTGGAAAGCCCCAACGTGGAGATCCTCCAGCAGGGCCAGGCGGGCGCCCCGGCGGCGGCCAGAAGGCTCTTTTCCCCCTCCATGGCGGGGGGGGCTGTCCCGGATCTGCTGGGGGAGGGCCCTGCGGCCCAGGTGGACACCCTCCTTTACAACGCCTTCCTGCTTTTCGGGGAGGAGGCCCAGGAGGCGGGGGGTCTCACGGTTATCCCCATAGCCCGGCTGGCGCGCCAGGGGGAGAACGTGAAGCGCGCCCCCTTCGCGCCCGCGGCCCTCAGGCTCTACGAGGGAAGCCCGTTGCGCGAGCTCGCCCTTGACGTCCTGGAGCTGCTGAAGGCCAAGGGCCGCGAGCTGGAGGAGTACAAGATCACCCCGGCCCAGTCGCGCCTGGAGACCCTCGCCTCCAACAGCCTGGCCCTGGTCACCGCCCTGGGCATAGTCCTGCGCCACACGGCCAGGCTCCACTGCGCGGTAAGCGGCCCTGCCGCGCACCCGTACGCGGTGTTCTCCGCCCTGAGGGAGCTGGCGGCGGAACTCACGGTCTTCGCGCCGGGGCTATCCGCCCTGGGGGAGTCCCTGACCGGCGAGGGGTCTGCCCTGCCGCCGTACGACCACAAGGACCCGCTCCCGTCGTACCGGGAGACGCGCGCCCTCATAGGGAGGCTCCTGGACACCATGAGCCCCGGACCGGACCTGAACCTCGCCTTCCAGCGGGACCAGGCCGGCCGGAGCTTCTCCCTCACCCTCCCGCCGCTGCCCGAGGGCGGCTGCATCTTCTGGCTCGCGGTCAGGACCGGCCTCTCCCAAGACGACGCCAAGTCCAGCGTCACCGCCTACGCCAAGCTCGCCTCCCCGGAACGGCTCAGGAACATCATCTCCTACAACCTGCCGGGGGTCACCCTGACCCCCCTGCGGGAAGCCCCGGTGGGGCTTCCCAAGCGGCCCGACACCGCGTATTTCGCGGTGAGGCAGAAGGATCAGCTCTGGGACGAGGCCATCAAGGCCGGGCGCCTGGGCTTTTTCTGGGACGCGGCCCCCGAGTCGGCCGAGGTCGCCCTGGTCGGCGCCAGGCTCTGAGGAGGAGGGAAGGTGAGGTTCGCGTCCAGGTTCTTCAGGATCTTCAGGCTGGTCCTGGAAGCCGCGGGGGACGAGAGGCGCTGGCCCGACTGGCCCTCGGTCTCAAGGGAGCTCGCCGGCCTCCTGGAAGAGGAGCGGGCGCTTCCCCTTCCCCCCGGCTTCGGGCCTGCGGAACGGCGCGAGGCCCTCTGGCCGGTCCTGGCCTGGATAGACGAGACCTTCCTCACCTCCGGCAGGAAGGATGCCGCCGAGTGGTACGGATACAGCCTCCAGAGGGCCCTGTTGGACACCAACCGCGGCGGCGAGCTCTTCTACCGGAGGCTCAAGGCGCTCCTGGACCTGCGCGGCGGGCGCCCGGCCGGCGGCTCGGACGAGCCGCTTTCGGCCTCTGCCCTCTCGCGCGAGCTCGGCCGCCGCGGCATTTCCGCAGGGGCGCCCGGCCCCTCCGGGCCCGGCGGCTCCGGGATGCGCGCCCCGGAAGGGTTCGGCGCGGATCTGCCCGAGAGCGCGGCGGACTACCTGCCTGAAGACCCGTACATGACGGAGTATCAGTGGGAACGTGAGGACCCTGTGACAGCCCAGGATCTCGAGGCCCTCTGGGAGTCGCCCGGAAGCGGCCCGGAACCCCTGGAAAGCGTTTTGGACACGTATGCCATGTGCATAATCCTGGGCTTCAAGGGGCAGTTCTCGCCCCCGGCGGACCGGTCGCCCGCGGCGCGGGAACCCTTACCCGGCGGGGAGAAGGGGGAAGCCGGGGAAGGCGCCCCCGCGGCCCCCCTGGAGGAGCTCCTGGGCGGCCCCGCCTCCCCCGGCGGGCAGGAGGGCCGGAACGCCGCGCCCGGTACCGGCGCCCCGCCTGAGCCTTCCGATGACCGGGAACTCCTGAAGGCCATCGCCCGCCGGCAGATGCGCTCCTGGAGCTCCAAAGGCGCGCCAAAGCCGCTCGACGCCGGGAAACGGGGGCTGTGGGCATGGCTTGCGGACTTCTGGCGGGATTACGACTGGATCTTCCTTCACGTGATCATACCGCTTTTGGCCCTCGCGGCTTTTTATTTCCACGGGGCGGCGATTGTCGAGGCCCTGCCGTTCTGAGCCGGCGCCGCAGGGGCGGCCTTCCTGAGCCGGGGCCCGGCCGGGCCCCGGCGCCGGGAAGCGCCCGCCGGGGCCGGAGGCTGTCGCCGTGCAAGGGACGGCCTGAGGCCCGCAGGCCGATCCGCCCGGCAGCCAAGCCGGGCTGAGCCGCGGCGCCCCGCGCGGCACGGGGATTCCCGGGCTGCCGCGCGGGCGGGGCAGGCGCGCCCCCCCGGCCCGCCTGCCCGCCGCAGGGGACGGGCCGGGGGGCGAGAGGCAAAAGCCCGCCCCGGCTTCCTGCGGCGCGCGCGCGGGGCCGAGGCGCCGCAGGAAGCCGGCGCGGCGCGCCGGGCAGGCCCGAGGGTACAGGCCGGCGGCGGGGGAAAGGGCCCGCCGCGCCCGGCGGGGGCTTTCCCCCGGCACGGGGCGGATGGGGCCGGAGTATCAGGGCCCGTGAAACCGCGGCGCGGCCATGCAGGGGAAAAGTCCGCGCGGGCCAGGGCGGCGGACAAGCCCGCCAGGGGCCGGCCTGGAGCGGCGGCCGGGGACAGGAGGACAAGGGCGTGATCAAGAAGCTGATGCTCCTCTTGCTCCTCATGTTCCTGGCGGCGGCCTCCGCCGGGGCCATCCTGATTTTCGCCTGGTACAGGCAGTGGCCCCCGCAGCTGGCGTTGCTCGGCCCCGCGATCTTCCTGGGGCTGCCTCTCCTGTGGGGCCTCATAAGGCTGGCCGCGGGGGGTATCGCCCGCCGCCGCTACTCGAAAAAAACGGGGGCCCCCCATAAGGAGGCTCCCCGCGCGCGCGGGCGGGACTTCAGCATCCTCCGCCAGGAATGGCAGCGGGGCCTCATCGGCCTGCGCGGCAGGGGCGGAAGCCCCCTGGAAGGCAAAGGCGCCCTGCCCCTGTTCCTGGCGGCGGGTCCGGACCGGTCAGGCATGACCATGGCCCTGGGGGAATCGGGGCTCGCCGTGAGCCAGGCGGATCAGCCCGGCGCCAGGGTCCCGGGCGAGGGCTGCGACTGGTACTTTTTCGAGAAGGCCGTCTACGTGGCGGTCCAAGGGCTTTTCTCGCGGCCGGAAGGGGAGGCCCTGGCGGCGCCTGTTCAGGGCGGGGCCGTTTTTCCCGGTCAGGCGCCTGCGGCGTCAAGCCCCCGGGGGGATCCGGAAAAGGAGCGCTCCGCGCTCATGGAACTCCTGGCGGGCATGCGCAGCCGGATCCCCCTCCAGGGGTTCCTGGCCATTGTGCCTTCCAGGCTCCTGCGGCCTGAGCGCGAGAAGGAGCTCCAGGCCTACGGCCTGGAGACCTGGAGCCTGCTCAACAGGCTGTCGGGCGAGCTGGACTTCTCGGCGCCGGTCTACGTGCTGGTCACCCTCCTGGACGATGACCCCGGCTGGGCCGCGCTTATGGAACGCAAGGAGCGGGGAGGGGAGCCCCTGGGGTATGCCGCGCCTGCGGCCCGCCGCCCGCTCTCGGGGGCCGCCTTCGCCGGCCGGGCCGCTGAGGCCATGAAGGGGCAGCTGCTGGGGCTTCTGGACGACCTGCTGGAAGAGGAGCCTGAGGCCATCGGCCCCTGCCTGACGGCCCTGGCCTCGGCGGGCGGCCTGAGAAGGCCGCTCGCGGTCTTCTGCGAGGCGGTCGCGAGCCCTTCCCCGGCGAGCCCTCCCCAGCGGATCCAGGGGGTGTTCGCGGCGCGCATCCCCCGGAACGGGGCGGGCGGGGCCGAGGATGATCCGGCGGCGGAAAAAATGGATGCCGGGCTTTGGGCGGAAGAGGCCGCCCCCGCCGGGCCAGTGCCGTCCCCGGCCCGGCTGTCGCCAGCCGGGGCGGCGGCCCCCCCGCCGGCGCCTCGGCTGGCCGCGGAATCCCCGGAATTTCCCGGCGGGAACGGCCCCGGCGACCTGGACGTCGCCCGTCTCTCGGGACTGGCGCAAGACGGGCCTTCCCCGGGGGCGGCCCGAGGCGCCCGCAGGGAAGCGGAAGCCGGCAAGGCCTCCGCGAGGGACTCCGGGGCCTTCAGGCCGCGCGGCCTTTTCCGGAGGCGCCGGGGCCGGGCGCCTTTGGCGCGCGACGGCGAGGCCAAGGGCCTCAGGGAGATCCTGGGGACGGTCATCCCCCGCGGCGCAAGGCTGGCGCGGCCCCTGAACTTCGCCTGGAGCGGGCGGCAGAAGGGGCTGGTCGCGGGGCTCGGGTTGTTTTACCTGGCGCTCCTGGCGGCGGCGGCCCTCGCCTCCCTGAACGTCTCTTATCATAAGGGCCTCTGGGAGGCCATGGAAGACGAGCTCAGGTCCAGCGAGCGCATGGACGGGTCTGAAGGACTGGGGGGAGGCACCTCGCTGGCGGGGGCCTACCGGTCCCTGCGGCTTCTCACGCGTTTGGAGTTCTACGAGAAGTCGCGCCGCTTCAGGGGGATCGGCCCTGACCGGGCGACCGGGTTCAAGGAGCGCCTGAACGAGCGGTTCCGGGAGAGCGTCGAGAGGACGATAAGCGATCTCGGCCAGGCGCTTTCGGCCCAGCTCGACCGGGCGCTGCCAGGCGGGGGCATCATGCCGCGGGCCGCGGCGGGGGGCTTCCCTCCAGGCTCGCGCGCCTTCGGTACCGCGCCGACCGCCGCAGGGGCCGGCGCGGGGGCCGCTGCGGGGGGGCGGCACCGCCGGCAGGGGGCGCAGGCCCGCGGCGAAGGGGGAGCCGGGCCCGCTGAGGAAAACGCCGGGGAGGAGGGCGACTGGGCCATGTTCTCGTTCACCTTCCGGCAGCTCCAGTGGTTCCATTCCTATTGGCAGAACTTCAGCAGCGGCGACGGCGGGCCGGCCGCCGCCTTCCCCGCGCTTCCCCAGGGCTTCCAGGGCGAGACGGCGCCTTACTGGAACATCGGCCTGACCAGGCTTCTGTATTACTACCTGTCCAAGGAGCAGGGGAGGGACCGGGCGCAGATCGCTTCCGGCCACTTCAGGGGACGGCTGGCCCTGGCGGTCGCCCGCGCCGCCGCGAGCCAGTCCGGGAAGGGGCTCGACTGGCTCGTAAAGTGGTGCGACGCCCTTCCTGAAACGGGCCAGGAGGATCTGGAGACATTCTGGAGGCGTTACGATGCCGCCGTCGAGGTCAAGGAGGCCGTCCCGGAGGGGGCTTCCCTGGCCGTGCCCGCAGCTTACACGAAAAGAGGGCACGAGGAGATCCTGGATGCCATAGACATGCTCAAGGACTCCCTGGCCGGGGCGGCGGAGGCGGCCGCAAGGCCCGGGGCCACGGCGGAGGAGCGCTCCGACGTCCAGGCCCTGGCTGAGGCGCTCAGGCTGGAGCGAAGCTTCCTGGAGGGTTACGAGCGGGAGTTCCAGGAGGCCTGGCGCTCCTACAAGGCGTCGTTCGAGGCGGTGGCGCGCGGCATTTACGACACGGTCACGGTCGCCGGCCTCGACGGCCAGCACAACGTGGGCGGGATATCGCCTTACGTCAGGTTCGCGGAACTCCTTTACGACAACCTCTCCGGGTTCGCCTGGAAGGAAGAGGCCGAGCCCTGGCTCCTCAACATCGCCCTGGACCGTTACGTGGCCATGTGGAGGCAGGAAAAGAGCGGCGGAGGCATCCGGAGCCTGCTCGCGCACCCGACCGCGTCGGGTCAGGCGGAGGACATTTCCGCCTGGCTTACGGCGGCCGGCGGGCGCGCCGAATTCATGGAGAAGGTTTATGCCGCCGAAGCGGCCTACTCCCGCTACCTGGATGAGACTGCCTTGATCCTGGAGGATCTCAAGCAGGAACCCGATGACGTGCTGTTTCTGGCCGGCAGGTACTTCGGGGGCCCGACCGCCTCAGTCGGCCGCGCCTCGCTCGTTCCTGGGGCGGCCGGTTCCGGGCCTTCCGGGGCCGCAAGGCCCAAGTCCGCAGGAGCCAAGGCGGCAGGCGCAGGGGCCAAGGCGGCAGCCGCGGTGGCCAAGGCCGGGGCGGCTTTCGCCCCGAAAGCCGCGGCCGACGCCTCCGGCGGGGGGCAGGCCCCGAGCGACAGCTCCCATTACGCCCAGGCCCGGCAGTCCATCGAGACCTTCCGGAGGTGCCTGTTCCAGGAACCGGACGGCGAGCCTCCGGACGACCTTTTTTACGCGGTGCGCCTGATGACTCTCGACTCCATGGAGAGGCTCCTGGTGGAGTCGGCGGCGGCGGCCTTGGACGCCCACTGGTCAACGGAAGTGGCGGAAAAGCTGCAGTTCATGAGCAACGCCCAGGCCCGCCAGGGGCTCTACGGGGAAAACGGCCTGCTCGCGGCCTTCTTAAGCGAATGGGCCGGCCCTTTCATGGAGGACAAGTGCGCAGGGGCTTGCAAGGCCAGGACCTGGAGGGGGATAGCCTTCCCCTTCACGGATGACTTCCTGCGCATGGCCGCCGCCGTCAAGGGAAAGCCGGCCGCCGGGGCCGCCGCCGGAGAGCCTGCCGCGGCAGGCGGGCTTGCCGGCGCCTCGCCCGAGGCGGCGGGCGCTTACGGAGCAGGCCCTGGCGGCGGGATCGGCGGGCCCGGTTCTTCCGGCGCGGCCGCGGACGACTCCGCCGCCCTCCAGGGCTCTTACCCGGTCACGGTGTCGATCGTCTCGACCGAGACGGATCCCGGCGCCCTGGAGAAGCCGCTGCGCACCTCGCTCACCGTCTCTTCCCAAGGCGAGGTCCAGTCACTGGTCAACTACAACTACCCGGTCTCTGCGCGCTTCGACTGGAAGCCAGGGGTCCCCGCCGCAGTGGCCATAGAGATCCAGTTCCCCAGCCTGTCCCTCTACGTGAACTACGAAGGCCCCGAAGGCTTTCCGGACTTCGTCAGCGACGTCGCCTCCGGCGGCTTCACCCTCGCCCCGAAAGACTTCCCGCTGCACGAGGGCGCCCTCTCCGCCCTGGGCGTGACCTTCATCAACGTGCGGATAAGCGCCGACGGGGCGCTTCCCGCGGTCCACGCCCTGCGCCTCACCCGCACCCCGATCCCGGAGTCCATCGTCAAGGCTGTCCTCCCGACCCCGATGCCCCCGCCGCTTCGCGCGGGGGAGGGCAAGGGGCAGGGGAAGCCCCGGGGAAAGGGGAAAAGCGATGAGGAGGGGCCCCGCTCAGGAAAGTAGGCTCCGCGGCGGCAGGGCGGGCTTCGCGGCCGCGACGGCGCGGGCGGCGCGGGGAACGCCGCCGGGCCGTCCCCCGAGGTGGCGGGCCTCCTCGCGGCCGACGGCCGCATGAAAACGGGGCGCCGCCGCCTCCCGGCCGGCCGCGCGGCCGACGCCGCCCTGGGCCTGTCCCCGCGGATGAAAGGCCCGGAGAGGCCCGGCACCCCCGCCTTCCTCCGGCGCCTGCCCCGCGCGGGCATCGTCGCCATAAACCTCGCCGGCCTCGCCCAAAGCGGCGCGAGGGCCAGGCGCGGGAACAGCGTCGTCAGGGACCTGTCGCCCATGTCCCGGACGAGGGAATTAACCCGGGCGGCGCGGATCAGCGGCTTGCTTCTCTACAAGGCCTATCCGGCCTATGCCTTAGTGACCGGCTCCCGGACGGGCGCCTGGGGGATCAGGGCCGAAGCCCTGCCGCTTCACGGGCTGACGGGGTTCCGGCGCCGGAAACGCCTCCGCGAGGCCGCGGAAAGGCTCGCCGCCGGGAAGAGACGGGCCGGGGACGCGTGCCTCGCCAGGCTTTGGGAAATCGTCAAGGGCCGGAAGGCGGGCGACCTCAAGGGCCTCGCGGCAGCCGCGGCCCTGCCCGCCCCGGGCGGCCCCCTGTTCATGTCCGGGGACGGCGGCTCCCCCGCCGCCAAAGGCCTGGGGGCCGACGTGAACGCCGCCGTCTCCGTAGCCCTCCTCGCCTTCACCCCCCCCGACGCCCCGCCGCCTGGCGCGGCATCCCCGCGGACCCCTCCACGGGCGAGGTCAAGGCCAAGGGCGTCCTCGTCCGGCGCAAGCGGGAGGCGGGCCTGCCGCTCGCGACGGCCCCCGACGGGAGGGTTTGACTGCCTGCGGGGACGTTCTCCTTCTCAGGCGACGGCAGGGGGGCGGCCCTCATGTTTTCCGTGCTGAACGGCCCGTGACCCGCCAAGCGGATCGGCGGATGCCGGCCCCATGCGCCTGACTGCCCGCGAGCGCCGCAGGGAAGCGGCCGTCAAGGTCCGCGCCCGTCTCATCCCGGCCCTCAAGGCGGCCCTCGGCGCGAACGGGATCCGGGGAAGCCCGGACACTTGATGAGCCCTTCTCCCCCCCTTCCCCGGCCACGGCCCCCGCGGCCGGCCCCGGCGAAGGGCTTTCCCCGGAGGCCCCCTGATCCCGCCCGCCGGGATCGGGGACTGATTCAGGGAGCCGCCGCGCGCCTGAAGGCCAAGACCCGCCGATGCGGCGTCAACCGGCCGGGCGCCGCCCGGAGACGGGGCGGACAGGCCATTCGCATCAACCCGTCCGGGGCGCCGTCTCGGATTCCGGCCGCTTCCGCAGCCATTGGCGGTTGCGGGGGGCCGCCCCCCGAGAGGCTGGATATGTACTGGACGGGTGAAGCCGCCCTGGCCGCGGAGGCACGGGCCTGACAGGGGAAAGAAACCCTCCGCGCTGTTCCTCGGGCCCTGAAGGGGCCGGATTACAGGGGAAGCTTGCGCGACGTTCCCGCGAGCGGTATTAGCCCCGTGTTCGCCTCGGCGGGCCTTGACGGCCTCGGCAGGCGAATGGCCATGACCGCCCGGGGCATCCGCCGACGGAAACCAAGGCCAGGGCCGCTCGGCCCTCCCGGAGGCATGTCGGCAACGCCTTTGAGGGAGGTCCTGGCCCGGCGCCGGCTTTTGGAAAACCGTCGACGCTGCCGGCGGCGGAGGCTCGGCTGGCGCGGCTGCCTACGTGATATTCTCGATGGCGGCCGCTTCCAGACCGGTGAGCTCCGCCACGTCCGCGACGGGCGTGTTTCTGGCCAGCAGCTTTCTGGCGACATTCAACAGGGCCTCCCGGCCCTCCTCCCGGCCCTCCTCCCGGCCCTCCTCCCGGCCCTTCTCCCGGCCCTCCTCCCGGCCCTCCTCCCGGCCCTTCTTCAGGCCCTTCTCCAGGCCCTCCTCCCGGTTCATTTTCGCGATCTCGTCGACGGTGAATTTTTTCAGCAGGTCGCCGTTATCGGTGAGATAGGTCAGTCCAGCCATTTTGAAAACCTCCAACAGCTCGGGTCAAATCTCCAGATCAGGGTCATCCAGGCAGAACCTGATAAAAACTAAAACGCCTTTGAGGGAGGTCCTGGCCCGGAGCCGGCTTTAGGAAAACCGTCGACGTTGCCGGCGGCGGAGGCGCGGCTGGCGCGGATGTCTACGTGATATTCTCGATGGCGGCCGCTTCCAGACCGGTGAGCTCCGCCCGTCCGCGACGGGCGTGTTTCTGGCCAGCAGCTTTCTGGCGACATTCAACAGGGCCTCCCGGCCCTCCTCCCGGCCCTTCTCCAAGCCCTTCTCCCGGCCCCTCCTCCCGGTTCATTTTCGCGATCTCGTCGACGGTGAATTTTGTCAGCGGGTCACCGTGATCGGTGAGATAGGTCAGTCCAGCTATTTTGAAAACTTCCAACAGCTCGGGGCAAATCTCCAGATCAGGGTCATCCAGGCGGAACCTGATAAAAACGAAAACGCATTTGAGGGAGGTCCTGGTCCGGTGCCGGCTTTTTTGAAAACCGTCGACGCTGCCGGCGGCGGAGGCGCGGCTGGCGCGGATGCCTACGTGATATTCTCGATGGCGGCCGCTTCCAGACCGGTGAGTTCCGCCACGTCCGCCACGGGCGTGTTTCTGGCCAGCAGCTTTCTGGCTACATTCAACAGGGCCTCCCGGCCCTCCTCCCGGCCCTCCTCCCGGCACAACTACCCGCCCTCCTCCACGTTCAATTTATACATCACGTCAACATTGAATTTTAGAAACAGCTCACCAGCAA
>JAITRL010000160.1 GCA_031288415.1 Deltaproteobacteria bacterium
CCCGATCACCCCCACTCCCAGATGACCGAGGAGCGCAAGGCCCTTCTGGAAGAGGCAGCCAAGCACCCCGATGAGACGGACTTGAGGAAGGCCGGAGAGTTCGGGGAGGAACTCCTCAGGAAGGCCGCCGCCTGAGACTGGCCCGTTCGCCCTGGCCGCAGGCGCGGGCGCCTGAGAGGAGCCCGCGCCTGCCTCCGCAGGACCGGAGGACCCGGCCTCCGATCACACTTACAGCCCCGCAACAAGGAGGTACCCGATGAGGGCTCTTACGCCGGAGGAGATCGACAAGCTGGCCCGCAAGGCCAAGTGGGCCACCATAGTGACCGTGAGCCCCGACGGGAGCCCCTACGCCATAGAGGCCACGCCGTTTTTCCTGGGAGACGCCGTCTGCTTCATGATAAACCCCAACGGCGGCACCCGCCGGAACATCGACCGCCTTGACAGGGTGCTCCTGAAGATCACCTTCGCCTCCAGGGATCTGTCCCTGTGGGCCGGGGTGTCCCTGGAGGGGACGGGGTCGTTCTCGGCCGACCCTGAGACCATCGTCAAAGGCTGGGCGGCCCTGGGCGAGGTGATGGGCGAGGATTACGCCCGCGCCGCCGAGAGGTTCAGCCAGACCCCGGAGCGCTCGCCCCTCTTCATGGTGAAGGTGGACGGCAGTTCCGGCCGCTGCAGCGCCCGGGCCGGCGAGGAGATGCCCGACTACTGGAAGTGCTAAAGGCTGCGGAAGTCTTCCTGAGCGTATAGCGGAGGCCTCCGCTGGTTCGGCTGAAGGGAACGCCAAAGCCTTTTACCGGTTTAGCGGCAGCGCAGGCTGGGAGAGGCCAGCGCGCGGCCGGCGTAGCCTCTGGCCGGGGCCCGGGGAGCCTTTAGAAGCCTGTGGACCTCTTGGATAAGACTGGGTGACGTTTGGAGCCAGAGGCCTCGGGCGGCTGCCTGGGTGCCGTATGGAGCCAGTGGTCCGCTGGCGTGAGCCTGGCTACCGGATGGAGCCAGTGGTACGCCGGCGGGAGGCTGTTGGAGCCTGAGAGCCGCCGGCTGGAGTCTGGTTGCAGGTTGGAGCCAGCCGGCCGAAGTCTGAAGCCTGGACAGCCGTCAGAACCTGAGGCCCGAGACAGGCGGGCATGGACGGCCGTGATTTGCGTTACTGTCTCTCTCTCCAGGGCCCATGAGCCAAACGGATATCCGCATAATACCGGCAGCCGCCCGTCGCCTGACAGCCTGGCGTGGACCATCAGGCCAGCCTGCATGGCGAGAGGCCTTTTCCGCGCTCGCTCAGAGGAGCGCTGACTTGCTTGAACAAGCCCGGGCCTGCCGCCCCTGCCGCGCGGAAAATTTCAGGGACGATCTCCGCCTGCCGCAAGCCCCTCGCGGCCGTGTTAGAGGGCGCTTTACCTTCCCGTCCGCGGCGCGCGGGAGCCGCGCCGCCGGCGACGCTTAAGATGCGGTCAGGCGCCGGTCCGTTTGACTGGGCGGATCCCCGCCGATCCGCTTGCGCATGAGGTTCCTGACTTTACCGGGATGCCGCGAGCCGCCCGGCTGGAGGTTGCGCCCGCTGATTTCGCCATCTGCGGGGTTCAGACTCACGTTCATCACGGCGCGTAATGACGGCGAGCAAACGATTGCGGCGGCGGCCAGCGGCGGCGGCCGGCTCTTCGGACAGGCATGCTGAGGCGCGGCGGGGACTCGCGCAAGCGGCTTCGTCAAGCCTCCCGGCGGGAAGGAGCCGCTTGCGGAGCGTGAGAGGGAGAGGGAAAGAACATGTCTCCGGATTTTCCCGCTGTCGCGGCGGCCCGTACCCCCGCCGAGTTCGTGTTTAGCTTACGGCAGCGGCCATGCCTGCGGCATGAGGGACCCTTGACGATGCCGTCTGTGCCCCTGGCGAAGCCGTCTGGCGGCCTGCCCTCCCTTGACGGCGGGTTTTCCGCGGCTTCAAGCCGTCTGGGCCAGGCAAGGCAACATGCGGAAGACTTGTCAGGAAACTCATGAGAAGTTTCAACAAATATCCATGTAATCAGCAAATAGACAAAGGAAACGTCACTCAATCAATCAATTAATCAATTCATCAATCATAGACATGTATATGTAAATTGCGACTCAACGCCGGATAACCGCAACGGTTGCCGGTGTCTTTCCGTGTCTTGTCGCGGGGACTGAATTTATTGCCAAATGTAAAAAAATATTTCATAAACCGTATGTTTGGTATAAAGCCTGAATGCAAAAGCTAATCTGGCGTTCTGCGGCGCCAGGCTGACAGCCCTGTCCGCGGCAAAACAGAAAACAATCCCGGTTCCGCCTCCAGGTCTTGCCAGGCGGAGCGCTTTCCGTCCGGTCCGCTGGGAGGCGGATGTCGCGGCAGACCGTGTCAGTCGGGACTGGAACTGAAGCGCCGGGCGGTATCGCAGACATGCCGGCCGCCGCATCAGGGCTGCGGCACGGCTGAGGCCTTTTCCCGGAGCGGTCCAGCCGTCCAGGGCCGCGCGCCGGCCTTGTCCGGCGGGGCAATTTCCCCGCGCCTGGGTTTAGACGTCTTTTACCGAAGGGCACTGTCGCGCGGGCGCGCTTAGGAATGCCAGGATCTTTCCGTGCACATGCCGCGCGTAAGGCGGGAGCGGCCGGCCGGGCAGCCTGAGCCCAGTCGGCAATCCTCCGCTTTCGCCGGGAAGGCCGTCAAAACGCCACGTTGCCTTGACCGAACCGGAAATGGCAAGGCCTGATTCGATTGTTCCGGGGCATGCGGTCAAGATTCAGAGTCCATGCAGTCACTCGCCACCAGGAGCGCCACTGTGGGTCATCGCGCGCGAAAGCGCCTCTGGCATTGACGGGAGCCGGCCCAGGAATTCAGCCGGCCGCAGGAACTTGTCTTTGCCTCAGGTTCCTGCAGGCGTCGGCGATTGAACGTACGGGCTGATCTCATGCCCTCTTCCGCTTCTTCCCGCGGCAGCGGCCGCCAGGCTTGAGTAGGCTCATGCCCACAGGAAATGTTCCCCACTGGAGATTCAGCTGAGGCCATAGCCCTTTTTTTATGGCGATAATTTCAAAGTTTTCCCCATGTTGAGGGAATCCTGATTCAACGTTGCATATTTTGAGGGCCGCTCCGGAGCCGCGAACGCGGCCGCCTGGCCGCTCGGGCCGTTTGACGAGGCGGCGCGCCAAAGCGCGCCGGCGATCAATGCGGCCGAGGCTCCGCGCCATTTCACCGTCGCGGGGATGGGCTCACAAGTCCAGGGGAATCGGTTATCCGTGATGCCGCGTTCATTTTCCGGTTTACGGGCTAAAGTCCGGTTTTACCCGGCTTCCGCCGTTCAAGCTTTGGCTTCCGGTCCTTCTCGGCTTTCGCCTGGGAATCAGCGGGAGGAAAATCGCATCCTCGCCCGGGGCTTTGGCTGCCGCGCGCCAAGGGATCAGGCTGCCGCGCGCCAAGGGATCAGGCCGCCGCGCGTCAACGGATTGGGCCGCGCGCCTCAAGCCCTTGTCCGAAACGCGCCCGGCGGCCGTTCCGGCTGAACCCGCGCCAAATTTTCCTTTCCCGCCGTACCTGTCCGCTGATTCTTAGCGCCGGCACGGCCGTCCGCCGCAAGAGCAGTTCCGGCTCCCGCCCCGCTTTTGAGCGGCACCTGGCCGCGGCGAACCGGATCCGTCCCTTTCAGCCATGAGCGGCCGGCAGGAGGGCCGTGTCCCCGGACTCATTGATGTTCCGCTGACGCAAAGATTATCCCTTGCTCAAAGGAGGTTCCCCGGGGCCAAAGGCGAGCCCCGGAGCCAAGGTTGATGCAAGGATTCAAGGCTGAGCCGCGGAGCGGCTCCCGGCGCGCTCCAAGCAGGCTTGGGGCCTGCGCAAAGCGGGGCAGGGCAGCTCAGGCGACGCGCGCCGGCGTTTGCCCCGAACCATGCGTTTGTTTCATGCCTTACAGGAACTGAGGCGGGCGGTCAGGCGCTGACCGGCGGAGTAGCCGCGAGACGGCGCCTGGGCTTCATAGCCAATTCAGACTTAAATTGACCGCCCTTGCGCCGTGAACGGGGCAAGAACCGTCCCGTCGGCCTTTTCCGGTCCGGCAGGCGTTCAAGGCTTAACTCGCCGAGGCTCGTCCGCCGGTTGCAGCCCGGATGCGCTTTTGGCGCGGATCATGATAATTTTGCGGCCCGCAGTTCTTCAGGAAAGTCCCGCCTTGATGGGGCGGCTCCATAACCATGCGGATTCACCGAAAAAAACAAATTCTCATTTTTCGGAAATTTGTGTTGCATTTTCCGGCAAGGCGTGTTATATTTCCTGTTGACGGTGACTGAAGCGGCCAGACGCCCCTTCGGCCCGGCCCTTCGCAAAGTGTTTCCTTAAAGCAGCCCGCCGCGCCTTGCCAAGCGCGGGCCGCCGGTTATCCCGCTTCCCTGCCGCCTAAGCAGGAGGGCAATCCCGTTTTCCCCACAGGTTTCCCCGCGGGCGCCAGGTCCTGCGGCGGGCGCGCGGCGCGCGCCCTCAGGCGCCTTGCGCCCCTTATGGCCACCGGACCGGAATGAACATTCCGCCTTCCGCCGGCCCCTCCCGTCCGCGCCCCGCCCGGAACTCCGCGCGGGCGAACCGGTCCCAGCGGCCTGGCGAAGGCTCCGGGGCCGCCTGCAAATCCGCGCCCAGAGATGCGCGGCCCGCGCGCTCGCGTCCTTTTTCAAGGCGGTCGCGAGGAGAGACAGATGACTGAACCCGTCAAAACTTACGTGACCGTCGCCCAGCGCAGACAGGCGGCCGCGCGCCAGCTCAAGGAGCTGTCAACCACCTCCGAGGTGAGCCCCGTTCTCCTGGAGGGGGCCCCCTTCGCCCGAACCTTCTGGGCCAGGCTGTGGCACAGCCATTTCGAGGGCCACGAGCTCACCTCCAAACGCATGAACAAGGGCCTTAGCTGCCTGCGCAACAACGCGGTGGTGCATTTCGAGGCCTCCGAGAGGCGCCTGAAGGCCCTCGTCTCCGGCGTTTGGGGCGACATGGCGAGAGTGTTCACCGTGACCGTCGAATTGAGCCCCGTGCCGCTGGCGACCTGGCAGAAGGCCAAGGATTACTTCCAGTCCCGGGTCCATACGGTCAGCGAGCTTCTCTCCGGGAGGCTCCCTGCCGCCGCCGCCGGCTACCTCAGGGACTCCGAGACCGCCTTCCTGCCCGGCAAGGATGCGGTGAGTTCCGTCTGCGACTGCGGGGACGGCCCGTTCTGCATTCACGCGGCGGCGGCCATGTGCGCGGCGGCCGTGCGCATCGACTCCCAGCCGCGGCTTTTTTTCCTCCTGCTCGGGGTGGACCCCGAGGAGCTGGTCTCGGGCCTGGCGGGCCTCCCCGAGCCGATCCCCAGCGAACGGCTGACCCATTCCGACCTTCCGGCGCAGTTACCGCTTCCTCTTTTCGAGCAGTCCGGTGAGGGCGCGCCCACCGTCGTGGTCCGGCGCCGCTCCGGCAGGGAAGCGGGGGCCGCCGCCCCTTCAGCCGCCCCTGAACCTGACGGTCCGGACCGCGGCGCCCCTGAGCCCCCGCATTTCGGGGGAGAGGTCCTGCCTCCCTACGGGAGCCAGGTCACCCGCCCCTACGGGACCCCGGCCCCGCACCCCTTCGGGGGCGGCCCTTCCAGCAACAGCCAAGGGGGCGGCCCGGATTCCCCCTGGCCGCCTTCCGAGGAGCTTTCCGATGAATCGGCCGAGGACTTCCTTAAACCTAGGAAGCGGAGGCTGCCCCGCGCTTCCTCAACACGGAGGAAGAAAAGCGTCTGGGTCCCTGTCCCGGTGGACGGCGAGCCTTCCGCCGAAGCCGCCGCCGTCCCTCCCGAAAAGCCCCGTTCCCGGCGCGGGGGTCGGGTTATCCCTGACGAGTACCAGTTCTCGGGGCTTTATGAGCGCCTTCGGCCGGCGCAGGCCGTAGCTTCCTCCGATCCTTCAGGGGCGGGCGAGGTTTCCCCGCAAGACGAGCCGGTCTCCGGGAAGCGCCAAGCCCGCCGCACCCCCGCCCGGTCCGCCGCCGGCTCCGAACCCAAGAGCGAGGTCAGTACCGTGTCTACAGCCGCTACAAAGCCGGCCCTGAAGCCGGCCCCCGAACCCGTTGCCAAGGCCGCCGCCAGGACGTCCAGGGCCGCCGCTGCCAAGCCGGCCCAAAAGCCCCGGGCTACCGTATCCAAGGCTGCCAGTACTGCCAAGGCCGCCGCCCGGCCGGCCAAGGCGGCTGCCAAGACCGCCAGGGCGGCCCCCAAGAACGCCAAGGCGGCCCCCAAGAACGCCAAGGCGGCCCCCAAGAACGTCAAGGCGGCCCCCAAGACGTCCAGGCCGGCCGCCAGAACGGCCCGGCCGGCCGCCAAGCCTTCCAAGGCGGTCCGGACCTCCAAGCAGCCGCGCAGGCCCATGGAGCTGCCGCCCCTGGACTTCAGGCGCGTTACCGGCAATGACATCAGGGCCCTGAGGAAGTACACCGCCCTCCCGCTTGAGGCTTTCTCATACAAGATGAAGATCTGCAAGGCCACTTTGATACGCTGGGAGAGCACTAAGGGAGTTCTGGGACTCTACACCCCCAGCGTGGAGGCCCTCAAGCGCCTGTACCGCTCCCTCCAGCGCAAGGCCCGCAACCAGGATTACTCCTAGCCGCGAGAGTGCAGGCCCCGGCCCGGTACCCGCCGCCGGACAGCCCCCAAGGCCTTTACGCGCCCCTTCGCAAGCGCCTTCTGTCCCGGCAGTCCTCAAGTCTCCCTTGACTTCACGCGACCCTCGTCCCTTTGCGGCGAGGGTCTTGCGTTTTCAGGGGGCTTGAGCCCTTCGTCACGTTCCGGTGGGCAGGCGGCGGCAGGCTTCGGCAAGGGTCAGAGCCTCCCTGAAAGGCAGCCCTTCCCAGGAGGGGGGCCGTCGTCACAATAGCTTTCAGTCTTCTGGCCGCCTGAAGGAGGGTCTCAGGCTTTCTTGCCGTCTGCGCGCTACTTTCCCGTTGCCGCGCCGCATGGCCATGTTGACTGATTTCTTGGTTGCCGCCTGCTGACAAAGGCCTTGAACCTTGCTCCAAACGTCAAGGGCCGCGGGAGGGCAGTTCCTGTTCGTTCCGGCTTCCGCGGACTCCCTTGCGGCCCTGCGGCCTCCCTTGCGGCCCTGCGGCCTCCCTTGCGGCCCTGCGGCCTCCCTTGCCGCCATGCGGCCTTGCGGCCTCCCATGCGGCCTTGAGGCCTCCCATGCGGCCTTGAGGCCTCCCATGCGGCCTTGAGGCCTCCCATGCGGCCTTGAGGCCTTGCTGCCTCCCATGCGGCGGCCGCGGCCTCCATCATACTTCCGCGGCCCCCTCTCGGGTCTGAGGCCCTTTTCCGCAGCCTCCCCGCGCGCCCCGGAAGGACCGGCTTTTCCCGCCGTTTACCCTCAGGGAGCCTTTGCAGGAATCCGACGCAGCCCCGAAGGATGCGCGGTTGTTGCCCTGGTAGCTTGACCTGCGCGGTTTTCTCGGCCTTCCTGTTCAAAATTTGCGTCTTGGGGTATAATATAGTAGCCTTTTTTTGCGTTTCGGCCCCGCAACGGGCCTCTTTGAATGACCCCCCGATCCGGCGCCGCTCACCTTCTCCCTTCTCGCTAAAGCTGCGGCAACCCCCCCCTTCAAGCTGCCCCGTCACATCCCGGCTCAGGGCCTTCCGGCCTCCCGTCCCAGCGGCCTTCATGCCTGCCGACCTCCGGTTGTCCGGTCCTGCGTTCCTTGCGGCCTGAAGGAGGCCTGAAGGCCTGAAATGCGTGTTGCAAGACACGCCTCCTGCGCGTAAAATGGTCAGGTTATCCGTCACAGACGGGCCCTGCGGCCCTGCGACAGGCATGTCCTCTCACCCGGCAGCCTCACGCAGGTCCCCGGCCCTGCGGGAATCGATCCCCCACGAACCCTGAAAGCGCGGTCGAAAGAGGCCTATGGACACGGAAGAGCGTCCCAAGAACTTCATTAGGACTTTCATCGATGAGGACCTGGCCTCCGGGAGGTACAAGGGCGTGGCCACCCGCTTCCCCCCCGAGCCCAACGGGTACCTCCATATCGGGCACGCCAAGAGCATCTGCCTCAACTTCGGGCTGGCCAGGGACTACGGCGGGCACACCAACCTGCGTTTCGATGACACCAACCCAGCCAAGGAGGACGTCGAGTACGTCGACTCTATCCAGGAGGATGTGCGCTGGCTGGGCTTCAGCTGGGATGATCGCCTCTATTACGCCTCCGACTACTTCGAGAGGCTCTACGAGTGCGCGGAGAGGCTCATCCTCTCCGGTGACGCCTTCGTGTGCGACCTCTCCCCCGAGGAGATGAGGGCCTACCGCGGCACCTTGACCGAGCCCGGCAAAGACAGCCCGTACCGCGGCCGTTCGGCCCAGGAGAGCCTGGACCTGTTCCGGCGCATGCGGGCGGGCGAGTTCCCCGAGGGATCGCGCAGCCTGAGGGCCAGGATCGACATGGCCTCCCCCAACATCAACATGCGGGACCCGGCGGTGTACCGCATCAAGAAGGCGGAACACCACCGCACGGGGAGCAAGTGGGTCATCTACCCCATGTACGATTACGCCCACTGCGTGTCCGACGCCATAGAGGGCATCACCCACTCCATCTGCACCCTGGAGTTCGAGGATCACAGGCCGCTGTACGACTGGTTCCTGGAAAAGCTCGCCTGGCCCCAGCCCAGGCCCAGGCAGATCGAGTTCGCCCGGCTCAATCTCGAGTACACCATGATGAGCAAGCGGCGGCTCCTGCAGCTCGTCAAGGATGGCCGAGTGGAGGGCTGGGATGACCCGCGGCTCCCCACCGTAGCGGCCATCCGCCGCCGGGGCTTCACGCCCTCGTCTATCCGGCTCTTCTGCGAGCGCATCGGGGTGGCCAAGAAGGACTCCTGGATCGAGATCGACTGGCTGGAGAAGGCCGCCCGGGACGACCTCAACCCCTCCGTACGGCGCGTGATGGCGGTCCTGGACCCCGTCCGCGCGGTGATCGAGAACCTGCCTGAGGGTTATGAGGAGAGGATCCCCGCCCCTTACTTCCCGGATGAGCCAGAGCGCATGGGAAGCCGCGAGCTCATCCTTACCCGGGAGATCTTCATCGAACGGGAAGACTTCATGATCGAGCCCGTCAAGGGCTTCCTGCGGCTCTCCCCCGGCCGCGAGGTCAGGCTCAGGTGGGCCGCCTACCTCAAGTGCGTGGGCTACGAGACCGACTCCGCCGGGAACGTTACGCTCCTGCGCTGCGAGCTGACGCAGGAGCCGGCAGGAGTTGACGCCAAAGGCAAGACCGTGCGGCCCAACATAATCCATTGGGTGCCGGCAGGACTGTCCCTGCCGGCGACTGTCCGCCTCTACGACCGGCTCTTCAAGGTGCCGCGTCCTTCGGGGGAGGATCTGGATTCCGAGCTCAACCCCGAATCCCTGGTGGTCAGGGCGAACGCGAGGCTCGAGCCCTCCCTGACGGGGCTCTCGCCTTGGGACCGCTTCCAGTTCGAGCGGCTGGGTTACTTCATGGTGGATCCGGTTTCGGGGGCAGGAGGTCCGGCCCCGGTCTTCAACCGCATCGTGTCCCTCAAGGACGGCTGGGCCAGGGGGGGCCGCGGCCCGCAGGCGGCCCAGGCCCGTAAGGGCCGGTAGGGGGTCCGCAAGCCCGTCCCGGCCTGCGCGCTGACTTCCGGCCCCGCAGGGCCGCGGAAAGGCAGCGGCTGTCGGCGGGCGCAGGAGGCGACGGACGGGCGCAAGGCTCATTGATGGCCCCGCTGCGGGGCCGCCAGGGAGGCGCAGTTGGCTTTTCTCGACGCGTTTTTCAAGTTCATGCACGACGTGGGGGCGTCGGACCTGCACCTGAGTTCCGGCAACCAGCCGCTTCTGCGCGTGAAAGGAAGGATCGAGAAGATCAAGTACAAGGTCCTCGAGAATTCCGAACTTAAGAAGATGCTCTACGAGATAGCTCCCGAGGAGAAGGTGAAGATCTTCGAGGAGACGGGCGACGTGGACTTCGGCTACGAGATCCCCAACATCGCCCGGTACCGGGCGAACTTCTTCAACCAGAAATGGGGGGTCGCGGCGGTCTTCCGCGAGATCCCCTCCAAGATTCCCACTGTGGAGCAGCTGGGGCTCCCGCTGGTCATCGCCAGGCTGTCCTCGCTCCCCAAAGGGCTGGTCCTGGTCACGGGGCCCACGGGGAGCGGCAAGTCCACCACGCTGGCCACCATCATAGACCACGCCAACCGCACCCGCTACGACCACATCCTCACCATCGAGGACCCCATCGAGTTCGTGCACCACAGCAACAGGTGCATCGTCAACCACCGGGAGGTCTTCACCCACACCCGGAGCTTCTCCTCCGCCCTCAAGGGGGCGCTGCGCGAGGACCCGGACATCATCATGGTGGGCGAGATGAGGGATCTCGAGACCATCGCCCTGGCCCTCGAGGCCGCCAACACCGGCCACCTGGTCATGGGGACCCTCCACACGACCTCGGCGGCCTCCACCATCGACCGCATCATCGACATCTTCCCGGCCAACGAGCAGCCGCAGATCCGCACCTCCCTGGCCGACGCCCTGCGGGCGGTGGTGGCCCAGTCCCTCTTCAGGCGGGTGGACCAGTCCGGGCGCGTGGCGGCCCTGGAGATTCTCCTGGCCACCCCCGCCGTGCGCAACCTGATCCGGGAGGGGAAGATACACCAGATAGCCACCACCATCCAGACCGGCAGGAAGTTCGGGATGCAGAGCCTGGACGACGCCATCCTGGATCACCTCCTGGCCGGCAGGATCTCGCCCACCGACGCCTACAACCATTCCCTTGACAAGGCGAAGTTCCGCCAGTACCTGACTTCCCCGCCGGAAGACTTCACGGACGTCTAGCATGCTGCACCTATTTCACCTGGAATTCATACTAGACAAGCTCATGAACGCGGCCTCCGAGGTCTCGGACATCAACATGACGGTCGGGCACCCCATACAGGTGGAGTCGGGGGGCGAGCTGATCCCGGTCTACTTCGAGCCGGAGATAAAGGCGCTGACCGCCTACCAGACCGAGACCCTGGCCCTGTCCCTCCTGCGCGGGAACCGCAAGCTCATCAGCCAGCTCCTGGACACGGGGGCCTGCGACCTGTCCTTCAACGTGGAGCACAAGGCCCGCTTCCGCGTCAACATCTTCTCCCAGCAGGGCCGCTACAGCATAGTCATGCGGAAGATCGAGAATTACATCAAGTCCATAGAGGACCTGGGGCTCCCGGAGATCATGGTGCGGCTCGCCAAGGAGAAGAACGGCATCATCCTCGTGACGGGGGCGACCGGCACGGGCAAGACCACGACCCTGGCCGCCATCCTGGACGAGATCAACCGCAACTCGGCCGTGCACGTGGTGACCCTGGAGGACCCTGTTGAGTTCATCCACCCGCCCAAGATGTCCACTTTCAACCAGCGCGAGCTGGGCCAGGACTTCAAGACCTTCTCGGAAGGGCTCCGTTCGGCCTTGAGGCAGGCCCCCAAGGTCATCCTGGTGGGCGAGATGCGCGACCGCGAGACCGTGGAGATGGCCCTCTCGGCGGCCGAGACCGGCCACCTGGTGTTCTCCACCCTCCACACCGTGGACGCCGGCACCACCGTCAACCGCATCATCGGCCTCTTCGACTCGGACGAGGAAAAGCTGATCAGGGTGCGCCTGGCCGACTCCCTGCGCTGGGTGGTGAGCCAGAGGCTGCTGCCCAAGATCGGCGGGGGCAGGGTGGCCGCGTTCGAGATCATGGGATCGAGCCTCCTCATCAAGGACATCATCACCAGCGGCGAGGACTCAGACAAGACCTTCTACAACTCCATCTGGGGGCTGACCTCGCTGGGATGGCAGACCTTCGACCAGCACATCATGGAGCTGTTCCGCTCCAGGCTGATCACGGAGGACGTGGCCCTCACCTACAGCTCCAAGAAGACCGTCATGGCCAGGGGGATCGACACCATCAAGGCCGAGTTCGGCGAGTCCATCTTCGCCGTCAAGGACCTCTCCCTGGAGGAGGAACCCGTGGAAGAGACAGAGCCCGAACTTCAGGCCGAGGCGGCAGCCGAGGCTGCGGCCCAGGCCGAGGCGGCGGCCCAGGCCGCCGCCCAGCAGCTCCACCCTGCCCAGCATGGGCAGGGCGCCAAGCTCCAGAACTCCAGGTGACCTGTTGCGCCCGGAGGCGCAAGGAGTGACCCCTTGATCATAGAATGCGCCTTCTGCCAGAAAAAGCTGAACATCCCCCCCACCGCCAAATTGCCCGTGGGGAGGCCGTTCACCTTTTCCTGCCCCTCCTGCGGCCAGAAGAATACGGTGACCCTCCCCCTGCCCGAGCAGGCGGCCCCGGCCGCCCCCGGCGGGCCGTCCCCCGATCCCCCGCCTCCCATGGAAAGGCCTGCCCCGCCTCCGGCGCCGGCGGCCGGCTTTCCCCCGCCTCCTGCGCCGGGAGGGGGCCCGCCCCCGGGCTTCGGAGGCGTCGGGGGGCCCCCTCCCGGCTTCGGCGGCGCCGGGGGGCCCCCTCCCGGCTTCGGCGGGGCCGGGGCGGACATGACCATGATGGAGCCTTCGCCGGGCCCGAGGCCTGGCCCCCCGCCTGGACCTGCTCCGGGGCCAGGGCCGACGGCTTCCCGCAGCGTCGGCGGCTTCAACATTTCCGAAGCCCAGAGCCTCATGGAGCTCGCCGACAACTACGAGGGCCTTAAGAGCG
>JAITRL010000304.1 GCA_031288415.1 Deltaproteobacteria bacterium
GCGGCCTGAGGCGGCGCGGACCTGGGCGGCAACGGGGGCGTGCGGGGAGGCGCCGCCTGTGGAGGGGACGGGGGCGGCGTATGGGCCGGGGGCGGCGCGGCCGCCGGTCCGCCGGGCGCGTAGGGGGGAGGGGCAACGACGGCGGGAGGACCGGCCGCAGGCCCGGGGATCGCTGGAGGCGCCGCCTGAGGCCCGGTCCGGGAAGGCGCGGCTTCTGGGGTCGCGGCCTGAGGGCGAGCCTCTTGTGCGGGAGGCGCGCCTTCAGGGAGGATCGCCGCGGCCGGCTCCGCCGGCGCCGGGGCCGGCGCGGCCCTGGCGGTAACCGGAGGGGGAGCCTGGTTCAGGTCCGGGAACGGCTCGTACCAGGCCCCCGCGAGGATCGTGAGCCCGGTCCAGACGTACAGGACCTTGATCAGGTAGCCAGAGGCGTCCAGGGTGATCCAGTCGTCGGCCCGCCAGATCCGGCGCATGGAGATCGCGTGCACGGGGACCGCCAGCAGGCACAGGAGGGCCAGGACGGAAAGCTCCCCGCACAATACGAGGGTGAGCGCCAGGAACCAGATCAGGGGCCACCACAGAAGTTCGACTAGGGCCGCCCGCTCCTTGCCCAGGAGGCCCGCGACGGTGATTTTGCCTGCGGCCCCGTCCGTGAGGATCTCAGGCAGGCTCTGGTAATACAGGATATTCGCCACCATGAAGGCGCCGGGCAGCGACAGGGCCAGGACGTGGGAGGCGAGGGTCCCTGTCAGCGCCATGAAGGTGCCGACTGTCATGATCACGCCCATGTTCAGGAAGACCATGAGCTCCCCCAAGGCCCGGTGCCCGTACTTGACGGGCGGGGCCACGTAGAAGAGGCTTGAGGCCGCGGCGAAGGCCACCAGGGCCCACAGGGCCCAGTTCCTGCCGACTATGAACACGGCGAGCGCGAAGGCGGCGGCGTAGCAGAGCGCCAGCGCCCTGCGGATCGCCTGGGGGGAGATCTTGCCCTGCTGGATGACCCTGGAGCCGCCTATGGTGCCCTTGGTGTCCACGCCGCCCAGGTGCTCGAAGTAGTCGTTGGCGATGTTGGCGGCCAGGTGCACCAGGAAAGAGGCGATGAGGATGAGGATGAACTTGAACGCCGACGGGCGGGCATTCAGGTAGTGCGCCGCGGCTATGAAGCCCAGGACGAGCGGGTAGACGGTGACGATGAAGAAAGCGGGGCGCGAGGCCTGCCACCAGGCCTGGACAGCCTTCCAGATCTCGGATGGGCCTGCCGCGGGGCTTCCGGCCGCGCCGTTGCCCTTCCGGGGCTTCCCGGCCGACTCCCCTTCCTCCCCGGCCGCGGCGGCCGCTGTTTCCGGCCCGGAGGCCGCGGCCGTGCCCTTGGCGCCGGAGGCGGAGGGCTCGTCTTGGGAGCCTGAGGCGGAGGCCTCGTCATCGGCCTCATTTTTCAGAGGGATTTTTCCCTCGGCCGGAGCCGCGGAAGGCGCGCCTTCCGCGGCTTCCTCCCTGGGCGGCCCTTCAGCCCCGGCTTCGTCGCCGGGCCGGGGGGAATCAGCTTCCTTTTCGTGGTCTGTCATCTGGAACCTCCCGCGTGGGATAGGGGATGGCCGCCGGCAGGGCGGCCCCGTGATTGAGGCCCGTTTCAGGGCGCGCCTTCGCCCTGGAGGAGGGCGAGGGCCGCGCGCCTTATGCCTTCGGCGTCGAGGCCCGCGAGACCCCGTTGCCAGGCTTGTGGGCCGTGAGGCGCAGGCGCGTCGGAAAGCCCCAGCGCGCCGGACGTTGTCAGCCCCCCAGGATGCCGGAGCAGCAGTTCCGCCACGGCGCCGTACAGGCCTCCCGCCCGGCTGTTCTCCTCCACCGTGAGCACGCGGCCGGTCCTGCGTGCCTGGGCCAGGATCAGCTCCTCGTCCAGGGGCTTGATGAAGCGGACGTTCACCACGCCGGCGGAGATCCCGGAGGCCCGGAGGGCCCTGGCCGCGTCAAAGGCGGGCCAGGCGCAGTCCCCCGCCGCGATCAAGGCGAGATCATCGCCCTCAAGCATGAGTTCGGCCTTTCCGAGGGAGACCGGCCGGGCGGGGAAGCCGGGGCGCCGGGGGCACGCGCCGCGGGGGTAGCGCACGGCTGAGGGGCCGGGGAGAGAGAGCGCGAGATCGAAGAGCGCCTCCAGTTCCGTCCCGTCCTTGGGCGCCATCACGGTGAAGCCCGGCAGGAGCCTCAGGTAAGAGAGATCGAGGCCGCCGTGGTGGGTGGGCCCGTCCTCGCCCACCAGCCCGGCCCGGTCCACCGCGAACACGACGGGGAGGCCCTGGAGGGCCACGTCGTGGAAGAGCTGGTCGAAGGCCCTCTGCAGGAAGGTGGAGTAGACGGCGCACACGGGCCGCATGCCGCCTGCGGCGAGCCCTGCCGAGAGAGTCACCGCGTGCTGCTCGGCTATGCCCACGTCGAAGGAGCGTTCAGGGAACTCCCGGAAGAAATCCGTGAGCCCGGTCCCTTGGCTCATGGCGGCGGTTACGGCGCACAGGAGGGGGTCCCGGCGGCCGCGGGCCGTCATGAAGCGCCCGAAGGCCTCTGTGTAGGTCTTGGCTTCGGAGGCGGCGGGGAGGGCGTTTACGGAGGCCTCAGGGGCCTTGCGGGGAGCGGCGGGAGTTCCGGCCGGGGAGGCTGCCGCCGCCTTGTCCTGGACGGCCTCCGCTGAAGGTTCCGCCTCCGGCGCCTCCGCCTTGTCCTGAACGCCCGCCCCCTCAGCTTCCGCCGCCCGGTCCTGAGCGGCCGCGGAGGGCATGGCCTGGGGCTTCGCTTCGGCCTTGCGGGCGCCCATGCCGTGGAAGGACAGGGGATCGTCCTCGGCGGGGGCGTAACCCTTGCCTTTGGTGGTGAGCACGTGGAGGAAAACCGGGCGCCGCAGGAGCTTCACGTGGAGCAGGGCGGGGACGAGCTTTTCCAGGCTGTGGCCGTCGATGGGGCCAAGGTATTTGAAGCCCCAGGCCGCCATGAAGGTCCGGGGGCTGACCAGGAAGCTCTTGAGGGACTCCTCGGCCTCCTGGAGCCTTCGGATGACCCGCCTGCCGCGCTGGGGCATGATGCGGGTGAGGGTGTTCTTCACCTTCTCGCGCAGAAGCACGTGCTCAGGCGAGCTGAGCTTGAGGGAGAGGTACTGGCTGATGGCCCCCACGTTGGGGCTGATGGACATGCGGTTGTCGTTGAAGACCACCAGGATGTCCTTCTGGAGGCCGCCGGCGTGGTTCAGGGCCTCAAGGGCCATGCCGCCGGTGAGGGCCCCGTCCCCGATGACCGCGATGCAGCGGCGGCTTTCCCCCTTGAGGTCGCGGGCCAGAGCGAGCCCCAGGGCCGCCGAGATGGAGGTGGAGCTGTGGCCGGTCCCGAAGGCGTCTGCCGGGCTTTCGGAAATCTTGGGGAAGCCCGAGATGCCGCCGGCCTGCCTGAGTGTCCGGAAGCCGGGCTCGCGGGGAGTGAGGAGCTTGTGCGCGTAGGCCTGGTGGCCCACGTCGAAGATGAGGCGGTCGAAATACGGGTCGAACACGCGGTGGAGGGCGACTATGAGCTCCACGGCGCCCAAGGAAGAGGCAAGGTGTCCCCCGTTGCGGCCTACCGTGCTTATGATCTCGCGGCGAATCTCGGAGGAGAGTTCCCTGAGGCTCTCGGTGTCCAGATCGCGCAGGAGCGAGGGGTCAGAGGCCGTCTTGGCGAGAAGCGACTTCGGGGTTTCGGTCACGGGGCGGCTCCCTAGAAGGTCCGCAGGACCAGGGCCCGCAGGATAGAGTCGAGCCGGGGCGACCGGAACGGCGCGGCCGAACGCGCGGCCTCGCGGGAGAGGGCGCACAGGCGCTCCCGTGCCGCCTCGGGCCCGAGGCTGGTGAGGAGCGAGGCCTTTTTGCGGCCCGCGTCGGTGCCTGCGGCCTTGCCCATGAGGGCGGGGTCGCCCTCCAGGTTCAAGAGATCGTCCCGAATCTGGAAAGCCTCCCCGGCCGCCAGGCCCGCGCGCCTCAGGCGGGCGATCCCGCGGGGATCGAGCCCGGCCAGGGCCGCTCCGGCCTGGAGGGAGGCGGCTATCATCTCGGCAGTCTTGCGGCGGGCCATGGCGGCGCGTTCCCCGTCCGAAGGGTCGCGCCCTTCGAAGGCCAGGTCCTCGGCCTGTCCGCCCGCCATGCCCAATGGCCCGGCGGCCCGGGCGAGGATCCTCGCCGCCCTGGCCACGCCCTCCGCGGCGTAGCCAGGGCGCGCCGCAGGCTCGGCCAGGATCTCGAAGGCGAGACTTTGCAGGGCGTCCCCGGCGAGGATGGCCAGGGCCGGGCCGAAGCGGGCGTGCACGGCCGGCCTTCCGCGGCGGACAGCGTCATCGTCAAGCTCGGGAAGGTCATCATGCACGAGGGAGTAGGTGTGCATAAGCTCGACCGCGAGGGCCGCAGGGAGGCCCGGCCGCTCGTCCCCGCAGGCGGCGTGCGAGGCGGCGAGCGCCAGGAGCGGCCGCAGGCGCTTGCCGCCGCCTGCGAGCGTCCACTCCATGGCATCCAGGAGGCGGGAGACCTCCGGGGGGGCGCCCCGGCGCAGCCGCGAGAACCTGAGCTGGAGGAGCCGCGTGACCCTGGCGGAGGCGGCCGCGCGCCAGCGCTCGAACGGGCGGTCCCCGCACGGCTCGGCGCGGCGCCTAGTGCCGGCCCCTGCCGTTTCCTCCGTCCTCATCGTCACCGTCGTCTCCGTTCTCTAGGTCGTCCCCGTCCCCGTCCCCGTCATCGTCGTCATCGTCATCATCGTAATCGTCGTCGTCATCGTCATCGTAATCATCATCATCATCATCATCATCATCGTCGTCGTCGTCATCATCGTCGTCATCATCGTCGTCGTCATCG
>JAITRL010000346.1 GCA_031288415.1 Deltaproteobacteria bacterium
CCCGGGGCCGCGCCGGGCTGCGCCTGTGCGGGAGCGGCCCGCGGGGCCGCGCCGGGCGGAGCCTGGGATGACTGGCCCGGGGCCGCGCCGGGCGGCGCCTGGGCGGGGACGGCCTGGGGGGCCGCTCCGGCGGGGCCTTTGCCCTGCGGAGCCGCGGCCGGGGCCGGGACAGGGGCCGTGGGCGCCGCGCCCTCGGCGCCGGGGCAGACCAGCACCTCCCCGGGCTTGAGCCGCCAGGCCGCCGGGCAGGGGAGGTACGCCGGGGGCGGCTCGATGTCCTTGGAGCCCTTTTTGGGCTTTTTCAGGGTGCCGTCCGGGTTGACGTCGTCCACCGTGAGGTCATACGAGTCCTCGGACTTGGGGTAGAAGGCCAGGAGCTGGCTCCGCAGGATCAGCCATGCCCTGAGCTCCATGGGCTCGTAAGTGTCGGCGAAGATGAGCTTTTTCTTGTGGTAGACGGGAACGGGCAGGTACGCCGCCCCCCCCTGCGCGGGAAGCGTCATGAAGCCTCCCGCCACCCCCACGAACTGGGCTCCGGGCTGGCGGTCGATCAGGAGATCCCGCCTCTCCCCCGGCTGGAAGAAGTACCGTTCCGCGCTGACCAGGCCCTTGACCGGGACAGCGCCGGCGGCGTCGGGGCCCGAGGCGGGGGCGGGGGGGCAGGCGGCCAGTGCGGACAGCCCCTGGGAGGACTTCATGTTGGAAGCGAACCAGCCGGGGTCGCTGAGCTGGTAGACGCAGACCATGAGCGCGGCGGGGCCTCCGCCGACGGGACCGGTGTTGAGGTCCGGGTCGGCCATGACGCCGATCTTCACCCCCTGCGGCATGAGGACCCAGTCTATGGCCCCGATGCTCTTGGCGGGCGGCCCCTGGGGGGGCGTGAGGGGGGGCTTTTTGCCGCAGGCGGCAAGGCCGAGCGCGGCAAGGCCGAGCGCGAGCGCGAAAAGGCAGGCCCGCAGGCGGCCGCCCGCGGGCGAGGCTTCCCGGGGGATGCCGCCGCCGGCCCTGGCTTTCCCGGCGCCCAGCCCAAGCTTCTCAGGCATGTCCCGGCGCCTCCGGGTTCCTGTTGAAGACCCGCTGGCCGCCCCGGGCCTTGTCCGGGGCCAGGAACGCCGACAGACCCAGGCGGCCCTTCCGGGCTCCCAGGACGATGCCTTCCGCGGCTCCGGGAGGCAGGCGGATCTCCAGGTCCCACACCAGGGGCGACTCGAGGTAGCGGGCGACGGCCTTCGCCATGGCCCTGGAGGCCTGCCCGCCGGGCATCAGGGACTCGAGTTCCCCGAGATTCCCGGCCGCCGCGCGCAGCCGGAACTTCCCGGCGAGATCCTTGGCGCGCGATCCCAGCACGGCGTCGGAGCCCAGCCGGGAGGCGCTGCCCCGCAGCGAGCCCCTCTGGGCTTCGGGGATCGTGACCCAGCGGGGCACGTTCTCGATCAGCTCAAGCCCCGCCTCAGGGGCCGCGGCCCTCAGCAGCGAAAGCAGGCCGTCGGCGGAGCGGACCTTGGTGGCGAACAGGCTGAAGTCCGTGAAGTCGCCGGCGCCGACCTCGCGCCGCGGCGGCTCCCCCATGAGCGCGAAAAGCGCCCCCCTGGCGGCGGGATCCCTGAGTTCCAGCACCCTGAAAGGCAGGAGGGAATAAAAGTACGACAGGGCGTGCGCGCGGTAGCCGGAAAAGCTGATGAGGTCCAGAAGCTCTCTTGCCGCATGCTCGTCGTTGATCTCGTCCTGGAGGATCTCCTGGGCGTAGAAGTGGGGGAGCGGGCTGGCCGCCCCGTACAGTCCCATGAAGGTGACGGTGAGCCTGTAGAGGGGATGCGTGAAGTCGAAGGCCTCTTCCTGGCGCGGCCATCCGTCCGGGGTCTCCTTCAGGTCCGCGGCCTCCGCCGTCCCCGCGGCTCCCTGAACGCCCGCGGCGCCGGGGTCACCCTGAAGGCCTGCGGCGCCGGGGGCTTCCGCCGCGCCCGCAGGCCCTGGGACCCCCGCGGGACCGGAGGCGCCCTGAAGGCCGGCCTCCTGCGGGAGGCCGTCTCCCGGACCGGCGGCGGGGGGCCGGGGGGCCGGGGCAACCGGGCCGGGAAGCCGCTCCGCCTGCACCAGATCCGAGCCCGGGAAGCCCAGGGCCGCATCGGCCCTTATCCTGATGCCCCGACGGATGAGCGAGCCCATGCCGCCCGCCCCGCCGCTCAAGGCTTGGCGGATGACCCTCAGCGCCTGGAAATAGGAGAAGTCCTCGGGGCGCCGGAGGAGCTCCTCCGCCAGGGGCAAGGCCGCCTCGGAGCCGGGGCCCCCCTTCATGCAAGGCGCCTCGTGCCCAGCCGGGGCGGCCAGGCGCTCACCTCGCGGGAGCTTTTCTCGCGGATGACCAGCCTGGTGTAAGTGTTCACGTGGTGGAAGAGGGCGAAGAAACGGTCCAGCACGTCCCCGCAAAGCTGGAGATCCCCCATGGACGCGAAGCCCCTGGCGTCGGCGGTCATCTCCAGCAGGGTCCCGCGCACGGGCCTCCCGCGGACGAAATGGTCCTCGCCCCGCGCCGCGAAGTCCCCGAAGGCCTCGATGCGCTTCTGGTTGGCGAGCAGCCGCCCCATGTCCGGATCCGCGGGGGAGGCGTAGAGCTTGAGGGCCTCGCGGAAGCTCCTGGTGCTCAAGGCCCCCAGGAGGTTCACGTGGAGGTGGGAGAACATCCGCCACAGGGCCTGGTCGGAGTCCGCTGGCGGGCAGTGGCGCGTGGGGGGCGTGACGTTGGCAAAGGTCGCCATGGCCGGGCTGGAATCGGTGGGCAGCCTGATCTCCCCCGTGCGCAGGAGCCCCGTGATCCCGTGGTTGTGGCAGGACAGCCTCAGGGACATGGTTTCCGGCTCGAGCTTTTCCCCCGGCAGGTACACGAGGCGCAGGAAATGCTCGGGGTAGCCCGAGATGGGGGAGCGGCGGGCGTGGATGGAATAGATGCCGCTGCCCCCGGAACGCTCCGAGATCCGCTCGAAGGGCAGGTACCGGCGGACACGGCCGTCCTGGGTCACCGACGAGGCTTCCTCCACGCGGACTATGGCCGTCTTGCCCGCCTCGAAGCCCTCGGGCCGCACCAGGTACTCGATGCGCTTGTGGTCCACGAGGACGGGGATGGCGGGCTGCGGGAAGACGTTCTCGGCGGGCACCGTGTTGACCAGGAGGTGCTCCGGCCGGAAGGCCGGGCGCGAGTCCTTGAGGTCCGGAAGCGGCAGGGAGAGGGTGAGTTCCCGCGCCCCCGGCGAGGCCGCGTCCCGGAGTCCCGACACCTCGGCGTACATGTAGCGCTGGGGCATCGCGAAATAGTCCTGCAGGAGCCTGAATCCTTCCCTGGCGGCGCCGGACTCCCCCTCCTCGCCAGGCCCGGGGCCGCGGCGCGGGAGCCCGCCGGGGCCGACCGCGCCCGGGGGGAGCTCCCGCTCGGCCCCCCTCGCCCCGGCGAGCGCGCGCCCGTTGCCCTGGAGGACCAGCCGCCTGCGGTCGCTGGCCTCCGGGTATTCCCCCGCGAAGTAAAGCTGCAGGGAGTCGGGCAGCCAGGCGGCCAGCGGGGAGTCGCCCGTGAGGGTAACGCGCAGGAACGCCCCGCCCTGGGCACCCGCGTCGTCGAGGAGGGTCCTCGTCACCGCCGCGGGGATCACGGTCAGCGGCTGGGTGGTCGAGTACAGGGCCTGGGCGCCGTCCACCGGCACGGACCCCAGCAGGGCGCCCTTGGGCACCCTGATGGTCTCCGTGAAGCCCTGGACCGGCCTGAACTGGATAATGGCGCGGCTGGGCACGGGCTCCAGGGCCTCGGGGAACAGGAGCCGCAGGAGCGACTGTACGAGATCCGGGAAACCCTCCTCGAGCCTCTCGCGCACCAGGCCCGACAGGAAGGCCACCCCTTCCAGGAGCCTCTCGACGTCGGGGTCGTCGCCCCTGGAGCCCAGCATGGGGGCCAGGGCCGGGAAGTTCCGGGCGAACTCGGCCCCCAGCTCCCGCAGGGCGGCCAGCTCCTCCTGGTAGTAGTCCTTGAGCAATATGGGCTCCCTGGCGGCCGCCGCCCTCTTCGGCGCGGCGCGCCGGCGTTCCTGGACTGCCGGGCGACGTTCCGGAATTCCCGCGCGGCCCGGCGGTGTTCCTGAATCGGGGCGCGGCGGAAGCCGAAAACCGCGTCGCCCGCGGCTTTCGGCGGACAAAGATCACTTCCTGACGTTCACGGCCCCGTCCGGGTTGATGGACGTCTGGAAAAAGATGCTCTGCTTCTGGCTTTCGATCTCGACGGTCCCCGAAAGCGAGAACTCCAGCACGCCGGTCTCCTCGCGGCCCGGGATGTGGCGCACCTGCGGGTCGGTTATGCGCGGCTCGTACTTGCGCACCACCTCCGTGAGCACCCTGGCGAGCTCGCGGACGGCCTCCAGATCGCCCCGGCCCATGAGGCTGATGAAGTCAGGCATGCCGTAGTCGGGGGAACTCTTGGAGGAGCCCTGGCGGGTGTTGAGGATGAGGCTAAGGTGCCTCTCCAGGGAATTGAGGAGATCATCGCTTTTCGATCTCCCGCGCCTCCTGCCGCTCGCGGCGGCCCTCACCCTCTCCAGGAGCCTCAGCCTCACGCGCCTTCGCCTCCGGTATGCCTGGCGCCCGAGGCGCTTCCCTGCCCCGGGATTGTGGGTTTGCGGCGCCCGGCGCGCCGGGCGATGCCGACGGCCCTGCCCGGAGCGGCCGGCGCCTTTCCCGCAGAAAGGCTCGCGCGGGGCGCGGGAGGCCGCAGGGCTCCCGGCGCGAAGGCGGCGGGATCGCGGCGGGATCAGGGCGAGACTGGGATTCCTGCTGGAACGGGAAAGATCAGGCGGGAGCCCGGCGCGCAAGGGCTAGTCGGAAGGGCACGGCCTGCGCGCAGGAACTGGAAAGGCGCGCCCCTCGGGCGACGGCGCCTGCGGAAGCCTTGTGAATAAAGGCCTCCCGCGCCCGGGCGCCTTGTGCTGTTTTACAGCAAAACCCGATCCCTTGCAAGCGGGAAGGCCCGCCCCGCGCCGGAAACCCGCGGAATCCCGCCCTCCGCCGGCGCGAATTTTTTTCCGGAGATCCGCCGGCCCCGTCCTGAGGGGCGTTCCGTTCAGGCAGGGGCTCCGGAGGAAAAACGCCGCGGGCCGGGGCTCCGCCGCAGGCCGCGGCGGAGCCCCGGCCCCCTTTTCAGGAGACGTCGACCTTGAAGTTCGCGACCAGGGAACAGGATCCGGTGGTGTTGAACACCTTGTTCCCGTTGTGGGTGGTCTGGCAGCCCATGCCCACCGCGTTCACGTTCTCGACGAACACCTTCTGGCAGTTGCCGGGAAGCATGAAGCCCATGGCCTGGATGAACATGCCGGAGACCACCCCGCCGGCCACTCCCGGCTCGTCCCCGCTGGACATCGCGGTGACGCTCGTGATCTGCGCCGCCTGGCCGCCGCTGAACCAGACCTTTTTGGAGGCGGTGAGGGGGATTATCATGTTGATGGCGGCGATGTTCACCAGGGGCGTGGGCACGGGGGGGGCAGGCGGGGCGGGCACCTTCACGACGTCCGGCGCGGCGTTGTTGGCCATGCCTCCCGTGATCGTGACAGCGAACATTTCCTTGACTCCTTTCCGAGGGCGGCCGGGGCCGCCGGCCCTGACGGCTTCCGGCAGGGCGCCGGAAGCCTCATTGACTCATTGACTTCTTGACTCCTCGACTCCCGTCGGCCAGGGCGGAGCCTGCCCTCAGTCCCCGCCCGGGGCAGGCTCCGGGCCTGAGGGCGGAGGCCTTCAGCCCAGCCGCACGATCGAGCCGTCGAGCCGGGCAGCCCCCTCGGCCTTGAGATCCACCGTGCCTGCCCGCGCCCTCAGCGCGTCGGCGGCTTCCAGGCTTACGTCCGGCGCGGACAGGCGCATCGCCTCCTCCGCCTCCTGCCTGTGCGAGCGCGAGCGCCCCAGGAAGTTGACGGCCTGGCGCACCAGCTCGCGCGCTTTGAGCGAGAGGAACGTGAAGTCCAGCCTGCCGACGATCCCGCGGAAGCTCAGGCTCGCCGCCTGCACGTCGGCCTCGCCGCTGACCACCCTGAGGGCGCCCGCGGCCACCGTGAGGCCGGGCGACTCTAT
>JAITRL010000065.1 GCA_031288415.1 Deltaproteobacteria bacterium
TCGAACCGGCCATGCCCAAGCGCCGCGTTTGCCGAAGGGACCGGGATACAGTTCGCGTTCCGGCTTGAACCGCCAAGAACGCTCTCGACGCGCCGGCCTCGATAAGCAGTTCATGTTTATCGAGGCGGCCTTCAGGAAAGCGCCGCGCGACAAAATCGCCGAAAAGCCACAATACGGGAAAATGATTTCGGACGCGGCATCATGCATGATTATCCTGATCCGTCGGCGCCGGAAGCGGTACCGCACGGGATATACGCCGTCGGGCTCGGCAGAGGGCCGGTAAATCCGGAGGCTGATAATGACACTGAAAAATTTGCGGCCGCCTCCCTTCGCGGCCGCCGGGCCCGCGCGGGGGTAAAACCCTTGTCCCGGCGCCAAGTGTCCGGCGATTGCGGCCGGCTGCCGGGGCCCGAACGGATACGGGCCTGAATCATGGAAAGCGGAACTTCAAAACCCTTCTGAATTTATCTGGGCGCCCGTAAAAGCAGGGCATTCCCCTCCGGCCCCCGGCAGGCGGGACAAAGCCGGCCGCGGGCTATTGCCCTTTTTGCCGTCGGATTGGAGAGGGGAACCGTCACTGGACCGCGAGACAGCAGCCGGCCTTGTCAGTCATTCATATTCCCGGCAAGGCCTGACGGCGAAATGCGGGCTTGATCACGGAAAATACGGCCCCGGGCCTTCCGGTTCCCGGCAGGACTTCGTTCCTTTGGTTTTGCCGCCGGAAAACGCCGTTGCGGACGGAATTACCCGTTGACGCGAAAACATAAGGGTTATCCCGTGACGCGGCTTTTCAGGCGCGCAGGAAATCCAGGCTGAGGGCATCGGGGCGTTTCAGGCAAAGGCGCCTGCCGTCCGCGGCCGCGCGCTGAACGCTCCCGCCCCCGGTTTTCCGTGCGCATTTCAGGGGCAGCCGCGCCGGTTCGCGCGCGGGGGCCGGCGTCTCAGGACAATTTCCCCGTCAACGCCTTCCGCGTAAAGCGGCCGGGGAAATGCCGCCGGAGAGGACGATGCGCGCGCGGCATGCGCCCGCGGAAATGCCCGCTGGCGAGGACGGCGCGCGCCGCTTGTCGCGCGCGGCGGATGCCCAAACGCCACGTGAACCCGGGACGCCTGCTGCCGCGCGCCGCGCAAGGGGCGTCGAGGCCGAGGCAAGGCTGCGGTTGCGGCCGGTCGCGGATGCTGATAACATACAGGACGGCGTGCCCGCCGGAGACGCGCCCCGGCCTCTTCCGGGGAGAGCGCCGGCCGCGGCTGCGCGACAGGCGCGCCTGCGCGGGCTTGTCTTTCCCGGCCTCAGGCCCGGCCGGCCAGGCTGAGCGGCACGTCTTCCGGCCGAAGGAAGCCTTGCCTGACTGCCTGATTCGCTTTGGCTTGTTGATGCTGAACGCAAATTTTCACAAAGTGCAACAGAATTTAACAAGTGAGCAAAGTGGGAAGCTGACCGCACTCATGTCCGCAATACTGAAGAACAATAACCAACGGAAAATGAATTCGGAACCTCAAAGCGCGTTCCAGGAAAAATCCGGAAAACTCGTCGTTTTCCCGTCGGCGCGCCTGTAGGCGGTGATCAATGCCGAAAAAGCTCCCAGAGGGACAGCTGCTGTTCAAGACAGGCGAGATAGCCGAACAGCTGGACATCCAGCCCAGCGTGGTGCGGTACTGGGAAAAGGAGTTCGCGCGGCACATCAAGCCTATCCGCCTGGACTCCGGCCGCAGGCTCTACCGCAAGGGGGATCTGGACACTTTCGCCGAGATCAAGAGGCTCTTGCGCGTCGAGAGGCTCACCGTCGAAGGAGCCAAGCTCCGCATAGCCCGGAGCGCCCTTCCGAGGCGCAACCGCCTGTTCCCGGACCTGGAGACCGGGCGCCTGGAGGGGCCTGAGCCGGCGGCGGACGTGGCGCCGGGCCCCGGCCGGTCCGAGGAGGCGCTCCGGAAGCTTTTGGAGGAAGTGCGCCGCGAGCTCTTCGGGCTGCGCGACTTTCTCATGTCGGCCTCAGAGCCCTCCAGGCGGGAGCCGCGCCCCGCCTCCCGCAAGAAGGCCTAAGGCCGTGGAGGAGACGGGTTTGCCCGCTGACGCCGAGGCCAGGATTCGCCTGTACTTCAGGAGGATCGGAAGGGCGGGGACCTCGCGGTCCCTTTCGCTGCTACTGGCCGCGGCCTCCCGCAGGGCCCGCTCCCTGGGCCTGGAGCCGGCGGCCTACGCGGAAGCCCTGGAGAAGGATCCTTCCGAAGCCCTCGCGGTCCTGGACGCCCGTTACGCGGAGCGGCCCCCGGGACGCGGCTGTTTCCCGGGCCCGGCGGCCTTCAGGGTCATCCCGGACCTCGCGCGGGAGTGGTCGGCCTTCGCGCCGGAACGGCGCCTCACAGCCCTGGTCCTCAGGTGCGGGCGCGGCTGGCCCTGCGTGTCGCTCGCGGCCTCGCTGGCGGCGGCCGGGCTCCCCGAAAAGGCCTGGACGCTGGAAGTGACCGGTCTGGACGTTTCCTTAAGTTCCCTTGCCGCCGCCGCTTCCCTCGGGTTCGGGGAGAGGGACCTGGAGGGATTCCCGTACCCTCAGGGGAAATGGTTCAGGGCCGAGGCCGGAGGGGTCAGGCGGTTCAAGGGTTGCGAAGGGCTCAGTCTCGCTTACGGCTTCGGGGACCCTTACCTTCCCGCCGGCTGGGGTCTCCCGGCTGACGGGGAGGCATGGCCCGCCGCGGGAGCGGCCGGCGGCGCGAAGGGAGCCGGGCCCGCCGGCGAAGATTCCGCGGAAGCTTCCGAAGCCTTCAAGGGCCTCCGCCCCCCCCGCCCCTTAGAGGCTTCTTACGCCCTTGAGGGCGCGGACGGCCTGGAGGCCGACGGCGGCTTAGAGGACGAGGGCTGCCTGGAGGGCGAAGAAAACGGGGCGGGCGAGGCCTCAGGGTCCGGTTTGCCCGGCATCGGCCTTCAGGCAGGCGGCCTGAGGAACCTCCTGCCCGGCTTTCGCGGCAAAGTGGACTTCCTGCTGGCGGCAGACGTCTCCTCCGAGGCCCCGGACGAGCTTTCCGGCGTTGTCCCTGAACTCGTCTTGAGCCTTCTGGCCGACGGGGGGCTGGCCTTCACCTGCCCCGGCGAGATCTGGGCTCCCCCTCCCGGGCTATCCCTGGAGGAGCGGGGCGGCGTGTTTTATTTCCGCAAGTCCCTGGGAAAACGCAAGGGCAACGCCTTTTTCACCCCGAGGCGCAGGCGGGGGGCTTCGGCCGCGCGGGGAGCCCCGGCCGCGGCCGCCGAGAGCGCCCGGGCGCCGGATCCGGGAGCCGCGGCCGCCGCCGCGGCTGCGGCGGAACTCGTGGAAAGGTCCGGCCGGGCCCTCTCCGAGGATCCTGAGGCTGCCAGGGAACTCGCGCGGGATGCCGCGCGGCTCGGCGCGGAAGCCTCCGCGGTCTGGCCGCCGGCCTACGAAGCCCTGGCGCGGGCCGAGGAGGCGCTGGGCCGCCCGTCCTTCGCGCGGCAGATCCGCGAGGCGATGGGGCTATACTCCGAGGAACCTTAGACGGATTTCCCTGCGGCACGGGGACGGGGGTGCGCCGCAGCGGGGCCGCGCTTGCCATGTCGCGGGACGGCGCTCCGGCGGCCGCCGAGTCACCGGGCCGCGTGACCGCCAAGCGGCGTGACCGCAGGGCGGCCGGGCGGCGTGACCGCCCGGCAAAAGGGCACAGGCACGGCTCCGGCCGGCGGCGGGCTGAGGGACAGTCGCGAAGCGGGCGCAGGGGCCTGCCGGCGCGCCCCCCTCCTTCCTTAGCCCGGCCGGCCGCAGCCGCCCTCCGCGCGGGCGGGCCCGTATTTCAGGCCCCGGCCTTGCCGCGGCATATCGCCGGGAAGACAAGGGGAACTTTTCCGGCCTGTCGGCGGCGGCCTCGGGCCAGGCATGGCCCGCCGGTCAGGGGACGGTTTAGGCGGGCTGATCCTGATTTTCCTGTCCTGCCCCGCCTCGGCCGGCTTGTCCCCGGCATCGGGCATGTCGCGGCAGGGGGCGCATTTCCCATGGCCTTAGGCGAAATCCATCCGGGGGCGGCCCCAGCCGCCGGCAGGGACATGTCAAGGGCGCGCGGCCGGCATGGCGCGTGAACCGGCAGGCGGCCTCCCCGGCCGAACGCTTCCGGAGCATCGTGCCGCGCCGGCCCGGCTGCGGGATAATTCAGGCTTCGGGGCGCATGGCGGATTTCTTGCGCGGCCTCGGCGCCCCGGCGCCGGGGAAAGGCGCGGACATGCAGGGAACGGGTTTTTCCCCTGAGCTGAGGTTGAGGGGCAACCCGGCTCCCTATGCTCCCGCGAGGCGGCGGCTCCCTGTCAGCGCGGCAAACCGGCCCCCTCCGGCCGGCGGCGCCCGCGTCTCAGCGCGGGGGGGTTCCTCCGCACTTCACGGGCCGGTCAGGAAAGCCCTTCCGACAAGCCGCCCGCGCCCTCTTGGACGCGGGCAGGAAATCCGGTCCGGGGTTCAGGCGCCGGCTTTTCCGCCGGAGCCGTTGCGCCGAACGCTTGCCGCCCCGGGGGAGATGCGGCTCCTGACGGCGGGCGGGGGGGCTGTCAGGCGGGTTTAGCCGCGCTGCAGGGACACGCCGCGAACGCTCAGACTCCCTC
>JAITRL010000305.1 GCA_031288415.1 Deltaproteobacteria bacterium
GTGCTGCAGTCCTTCCTGACCAGGAAAGGCCAAGTGAGGGGCGGGCGGATAAGGAACCGTCATTAGGGCAGGACATGAACGGAAAGAGAGTGGAAGCAGGTTGACGCGAGATGACATCAGTTGAGGGGCTTCCGAGTCCTGAGGCCGACGGCTAGTCCTTGGCGATTACGTTGGCTAGCCAGTTGGCGAGCGCCAGCCGACACGTAATGAGATAATCGAGTATACGTCCGCGAGTGACTCCGCCTTCCAGGTCAAGATCCAGCTCAAGGTTGGGATCCCCTTTGGAGTCGAGATAGGTGCGGGAAAAACGGTAATCCCGGTTGAAGGCGTTTATCTTGTCCAGGGAAGGACCGCCCCCCGCAACTCCCCCGTAGAACTGGATGGACAACCCGCCGTCGAAAAAGAGGATCACGGTTGTGAAGCCGTCAATTTCCCAGTTGATCAGCTTGCCCCCGTTGACGGAATCTCCCAAGGAGACGTCGTAGCCCTGGTCGTGCATGAGCGCGAAAAGCTGGTCAGGGGTGATTTTCTGGTAGACGTCCCCCTGGGCGGCGGCGGGAAGGACAGGAAACAAAGCCAGGATAACGGCAACGAACACGGCAACCGTCGGCGGCGAGAATCTCGGTCTGGACATGGCTGAATCCTTGCCTGATGACTTGAAAAAAGAGGCTTCGCGGCGAAATGAAGCCGAGTCTGGCCGACCGGCGTTAACTGCCCGGAGTCCTGGCGGGGAGGGGCCCGGAAACCGTCTGGAGCCGTGGGGCTTCCAGGTCGGGGACAAGGTGGAGCGTGCGGGAAACTCCGGAAGAACGAAAACGAAATTCGCGTCGAGCGTTCCGAAGGCGCGGCCGTGATATCGAACGGCGGCTTCGGTTCCGCTGTAGCTTAGTGCCGTGCCCCTTCCATGTCAAGCGAAGGCCATTGCGGCCCCCTGCGCCGGCGGGGCGGCCCCCGCGCCAGGAAATCGCCGCTGGGATCCGGCGGGCTGATGCCCCTCGGAACTGCGCAGGCGTGCGTTACGTACCGTATTATCGCTTCGGCCGGCGAGACGAGGCCTGAACCAGGTCCCGCCGCCGACGGCGGTCCTGAAACGCCGCCGGGGCTCGACGTTCCTGCCGCCTGAGGGCTTGGGTCACGTGCCACGGTGCGCCCCCGCAGGCGATGTCTGAGTCTCGTGAAGTCCTGAAATCCAGGAAAAAAGACGTCAGCAGGCTTGGCCGGCCTCAAGTCCGGCAGTCCTGAACGCCGCGGGGCTGAAGGCCTTAGAAAGCCGCATGGCCCGCAGGGCTGTAAAGCAGGAACGACTGAAGGCGGAAGGGCGGAACGCCTGAAAGCCATGAAGCCGGGACGGCCGAAGCCCGGCGCGATCGGCGCCCGCTCTCCCGACGGCGCTCGGCCGGAAGGTTCACTGCTTCAGGGAGAGCAGGCGCGCGGGCCGTAAACGCCGCGATGGCATGCGGCTTCGCCGGAGACTTCCGTAAAGCACGGCGGCCTTGCGGGCATCATCGCATTCGTTTCCTTGCGCCGGATTATCAGGCGATCCGCCGGTGCAGGCCTTACACGGAAACAATTAATGCGGTCCCGGCGGACAGGCCCGAAAGAGACGGGAAACGAGCTCAGGGGTTGAGCCTGGCGCTTCAGGCCTTGCGCGGCAAGGCGGACTTCCGTACCGTGAAAGGCCGGGGCAGGGCCTGAGGCTGTCATAAACCGTCAGTGAGCCGCTTACGTCCGGAAAACAGGCCGACAACCGCCGACCTCAGCTGCCCCAGGGCCCGGCCGCCGGGCCGGGGGCCGGGGGCTAATCCGCGGAGATTACGTCGGTAAGCCAGCGGGCGAGGATCATCCGGCACGTGGTGAGATAGTCCACTATACGCGCACGGGTGACGCCGCCTTCCAGGTCCAGATCCAGCTCAAGGCAGGGGTTCCCTCTGTTGTTGATGTAGGTGCGGGCGAAACGGTAATCCCTGTTGAAGGCGTTCACCTTCTCCAGCGAGCCGTTGCCCGACACCCCGCCGTAGAACTGGATGGACTTCCCTTCGCCGAAGAAGTAGATCACGGCCTTGAAACCGGATATTTCCCAATTTATGACAGTGTCCTCGCCAAGCGGGCCTATGGAAGCGTCTTGGCCCTCGGCGCGCATGATGGCAAGGAACTGGTCAGGGGTGATTGTCTGGAAGACATCTTTCTGGGCGACGGCTGGAAGGGCAGGCAAGAGGGTCAGGGCAACGGCAACGGCAACGAGCATGGCTACCGCTGGCGGCGATACACTCGGTCTGGACATGGCTTAATCCTTGCCGGATGGGGTCAGATATGGCGGTTTTGCGGTGAAATGAGGCCGGATCAGGCCGGCCGGCGGAAACGGACCGGAAGCATGGGACTTCCAGTGCGTCAATTGGAAGCGCGCGGGAAACTCCGGGGAGGCCCGGGAAAAGACGGCGCTTCAGGGCGCTCCGCAGGCTCCTATCGGAAAATCTGGTGGAGGAGGAGGCGTCAGTTCTTAAGAAGCTTAGTGCCGAGCCTTTGCCTTGTCAAGCTTAAGGCGCCAGTCGCCTGTGCCGGCAGGGCAGGAGCTGTCCCCCGGAAAGGGCCGCAAGGCGCCTGACAGGCCTTTGAGCCCCTCCGGCCCGCTGGCCTAAGGGCCGGAAGCCTTGAACATCGGAGCGCTGAGAGCCTTTAGGAAGCCGCATGGCGGCGTGGCCTGAAAGTCTGAAGGCCTCAATCCCGAAGTCTGGAGGCGGAAGGCCGGCCAGCGGGAAAGCTTTGGAGGCGGGAAGGCCGGATCGCGGGCGGAGGATGGCAGGAATACCGGAAAGCCAGTGTGGCGGAAGGCCGGAACGCGGGATGGCCAGGGAGGCTGGAAGGCAGGAAACCCGGCGCGCGGGCGCGATCGGGCATCCCCGCTCCCGGAGGTGCGGGGCCTGAAGGCAACCGGCCGCAGGGCGCGCCGGAGTGCGTGCCCCGAAAGCCCCAAAAGGACGGAAGAGCGGAAGGGCGGAGACGGCATTTTTCCCGGCAGTCAGAGGCCGCGACTTTGGCGCCGACCGTTCCCGCAGCTCCGGCGCGCCTCGGGGCCCCTGCGGGAAACCCTGCTTGCTGAGGGCAACAGGGCCTGCACGCCTCCCCCTCCAAGCCGCTTCCGGCAACGGCCCCTCTGGCGCCGCGCGCCGGTGGGCCGCAGGGCCTTCAGCCGGCCTGGAGGCCGGCCGCCGCGGGCCGGGCGGAAGGCCGGCCGGCGGCGAAATGCGCGATCGCCTCGGCGGGGGCGCCGGCCGCCTCCCCGCGAATCCCCGCGAACTCCTGCACCACCTGCTCGAGTTCCCCGCAGACCATCTCGAAAACGTCCACCAGTACGGGATCGAAGTGCTTCCCCCTCCCCTCCAGGATGATCCGCCTGGCCTGCCCGGGGCTCATGGCCTTCTTGTAGGGACGGTCAGAGACGAGGGCGTCGTAGACGTCCGCGACAGCCATGAGGCGGCCTTCCAGGGGGATGTCGAATCCCGCGAGCCCGTCGGGGTAGCCCGAGCCGTCCCACTTCTCGTGGTGCGTGAGCGCTATGGTCTGGGCGTGCCGGAGGAAGGCGTGCTCGGCCGTCTTGTCGGAAATCCTCCCGATGGCGTCGGCTCCCAGCCGGGAGTGCTTCTTCATCTCCTCGAACTCCTCGCGGTCCAGGGGCCCCGGCTTGCGCAGGATGCTGTCGCTGATGGCGATTTTGCCGATGTCGTGCAGGAGTGCCGAGGGCACCAGGAAGTCAAGGTCCAGCCGGGCCATCTCCTCGCTGTAGAGCCCGGTCTCCAGCAGCTTGCCCACCATGATGTCGAGGTACCTCTGGGTCCGCAGGACATGCCCTCCGGTCTCGTCGTCGCGGTACTCCAGCATGTCGGCCAGGGTGGAGATCACCGTCATCTGAAGGTCCATCACCTGGGCGGTCTTCTCTTTGACGATGCCTTCCAGGTCCTCGCTGTAGCGCTTGAGCTCCTTGCGGTGGGCCTCCAGCAGGAGCTGGTTGCGGATGCGCTGAAGGAGCAGGGGCGCCGAGAAGGGCTTGGCCACGTAGTCGATGGCCCCCAGGGAGAGTCCCTCGAGCTCCGAGCCCTCGTCCTTGCGGGAAGTGAGGAAAATGACCGGCACCTCCTCCCAGCGCCCCGAGGCCTTGAGCCTCCTTATCACCTCGAAGCCGTCCATGCCGGGCATGAGCACGTCCAAGAGGATCAGGGCCGGCGTCACGTGCTCCAGCACCTCGAAGAGCCTGGCGCCCGAAGGGACCGGATAGACCTCGTAGTGGTCCTTGAGCATGGACCGGCCTATGGCAAGGTTCGAGAGGTTGTCGTCGACGAGCATTATCTTATGACGTTGCGGTTTCATGTTTCACCTCTTGATCGCGGGCATCGGGCGAGCCTGGCGGCCCCGGGACCGGGGCCGCCTCCTGACCCTCCAAGGGCCCGGCGGCGCCTCATAGTCCTGGAAGGCGCCTGCTGTCCCAGAGGGCCCTTGAAGGACCGCCGGTCCTGCGGTCCTTCAAGGGCTTCCCGGCCGGTTGGGGCCGCGCAGGGCATTTGAGGGGCTTTGCCGCCTTAAAATGCCTTGAGGGGCCGGAGGCGCCTTGAGAGTCAGTCGGGTGGCCCTTTGCGGCCCTTGACGGCCCTTGCGGCCCTTGACGTCCCTTGACGGCCCTTGACGGCCCTTGCGGGGTTCAGGGGGGCCTTTCCTGACGGGCGCGGTCCGTAACGGTCCTTTATCCGGCCCGTCACGGCCTTAGCGCGCCTGTTTCGTTCCTGCACGGCAAATTATCCGCCCGGCGCGGCCCGGTACGGTCCTTTTCGGTCCTTGAGAGCCTTCGGCTTTCCTTTATCCGCCCTGAGAACGCGGCCTTCAGGGAATCCGGGGTTGCCGGCCGCGGAAACCTGCGCGCCCTCCAGGCGTCTCTGGCTTCCGGCGGAGGGCCTCAGGCGACGGCCGCGAAGCGCTCGACTATCTTGTCGAGCTCCATGTGCTCCACCCGTTCCTTGACCCAGTCCACCAGCCCGGGCTCGCTCTCGTAGACGCGGCGGCCGAGCTCCTCCACCGCCCGGTCCACCCCGTCCATGTCCCAGGCCCGGCAGGCTCCCACCATGCGCCTGACCAGCTCGGGGTCCGGGGCCTCCGCGCGTTCCCGCTCCCCGTTCGCGGCGGCGCTTTCCCCCAGGAAGGCCTCCAGCTCCGCGGTCAGTTTGCCGGCCTGGGCGAGGAAGGGGGGGTTGCGGGCGGCTATGAAGGCGAGATCCCCCTGTCTGGCCGCGGCCTCCAGATCCTCCGCCGCCTTGCCCAGGGGGGCCGCGCAGACCCCGTAGGCGCTGCTCTTGATCCCGTGGACGCGGATCAGGTAGTCCTTGAGGCCTGACTTGTCCGGCTCCCGGATCTGGCCCAGGAGCTCCTTGGTGTTGACGGCGAATGACCTCAGCGTGTCGCGGTAGATCCCGAAGTCCCCCCCGAAGCGGGTTATTCCGGCCTCGATGTCCAGGCCGTCGACCCGGCCCAGCTCCAGCCCAGGGCCCGCCTGTGCCCCCGCGGCCTGAGAGGGCGCCGGCGCGGGGCCGGGCGCCGCGGTCGGGCCCCCGTTGCCCCGGCCGGCAAGGCCGGCCGGGCGGGGGGGCGCCTCCGCGCCTTCCGCGCCTTCCGCGGCGGCCGCCGGGGCCGCCGCGTCTTCGGAGGGGGCTTCCGGGGCCTCCGCTCCGTTTCCAGGCTGGCGCCTCGCGGCCTCGCCCGGCTTCACGGGACCGGCGCCTCCGGCCGGACCTCCGCCCCCGGCGGAGGCCTCCAGGGCCTCCCCGAGGGCGAGCTTCTGCTCTTTTCCCTTGTTCCTCACGTACTTCTGGAGCACCCTGCCCATGGCCGCCATGTCGATGGGCTTGGACAGGTAGGCCTGGAAGCCCCGGGAGAGGAACAGCTCGTCGTTGCCGATGAGGGCGTTGGCGGTGAAGGCGATGATGGGGACGTTGCGCGCGTAGTCGGTGCCGATCTCCTCGCGGATGATCCTCGTCGCCTCGATCCCATCCATCCCGGGCATCATGTGATCCATGAAGACGGCATCGTACTTGGCCTCGGCATTGCGGATGAGGGATACGGCCCTGGCCCCGCTGGTCACGCAGTCTATGCGCATGCGGTAAGGGCGCAGCATGCCGCGGGCCACGTCGAGGTTGGTCTGCACGTCGTCGACGATGAGCACCCTGGCGTAGGGGAGCGGCCGCACCGCCAGCCGGTGCCCTGCGGCGCTGTGCTTGTCGTTGTACTTGAAGCTCTCCAGGGCCGCCCTCTCCTCGGCGGCGAGGGTCTCGTCGGTGACCCAGCCCTGCCTGACCGTGGCCGTGAAGACCGATCCCTTGCCGTACTCGGACTCGACGTCGATGGTGCCTCCCATCATCTGGGCCATGCGCAGGGCGATGGAGAGCCCCAGGCCGGTGCCCTCGATGAGCCGGTTGCTCTTGGTGTCGACCTGGTTGTAGGCGGAGAACAGCTTGGCGACGTCCTCGCGGCGGATGCCGACGCCGGTGTCCCTCACGCTGAGCATGAGCCAGACCTCCTCCCCGTTGACCGTGCAGGAGACGCCGAGCTCCACCGTGCCCTGGCGCGTGTACTTGAAGGCGTTGGAGAGGAAATTGTTGCAGATCTGTTTGATCCTGAGCTCATCCCCCATCAGCCTCGCCGGGAGGCAGGGGTCGATGGAGAGCTTGAAGGTGATGTCCTTCTCCCCTATCCGGATCATGTTGACGGCGACGGTGTCGTTTATCACGCTGGCCACGTCGTACTCCACCGGGACCATCTCGAACTTGCCGGACTCTATCTTGGAGATGTCCAGGATGTCGTTGACGATGCCCAAAAGCGTGACCCCCGCGGAACGGATCCGCCTGAGGTTGTCCTCCGTCTCCTCCGGGGCGGCGATGCCGTTGAGCATCAGTTCCGAGAAGCCCACGATGGCGTTAAGGGGGGTCCGCATCTCGTGGCTCATGTTGGCGAGGAACACCGTCTTGGTCTCGGAGGCGGCCGCGGCAGCCGCGTTAGCCTCCTCCAGGTGGGCGTTCTGGCGGTTGATGAGGTCGAACTGCCTCGTTATGACCCGCGAGGTGAAGAAGGCGGCCGCGATCCCGAAGCACAGGAAGACGAGGCTCATCATGAAGAGCCCCCGGTAGATTTGCCCCGTGGGGCTCTCGACGAGCGGCGCCGACGCCCCGAATACCCAGCCCCGGTCGTTGCCGGTCACGGGCCGCCAGGCCGCGACCCGCAGCTTGCCTTCCAGGTAGTAGCTGCCGGTGCCCTCGCCGCCCCTGATCATCCGGCGGGTGTGCTCTCCCGACGTCACGGCTTCCTTGCTGTATGTGAGGTCATGCGCGGCGTTGTAGCGCTCGAGCACGAGCCTCTCGCGTACGTTGGCGATCACTGTCCCGTCCTGGTCCAGGACATAGAGGGAGCCGGTCTTCCAGACCGGGAACTCCCTGAGCAGGTCGCTGAAGAACATGCCAGGCAGAGTGAAGGCCAGGGTCGAGCGCCCGGAGGCGGGAGAGCAGTAGTAGAAGACGAGGGCGCCCTCCGGGCCGGGCACCGTGGTGGTGACGTAGCGCCTTCCGGAGGCGGCGGCGCGCGTGCATTCCTCCCTGGCGAGGCTCTCGGGCGGCGGGTTTTCCCCCGCCCTTGCGAGCGCCTCGCCGCCTTTAAATATAGCGACTCCCGTGAATCCCGGAAGTTTGTTCAGCTCCTGGCCGAGAAGCCCGTCAAGCCTCTCCGGAGGCGCGTCGGCCAGAAGCTCGGCCAGGCCGTCTGCCTGGGACCGAAACAGCTCGAACCTGTCCGAGACCAGCCTCTCCCCGATTTTCCCGATGATGGCGATCTGGCTCTTCGCCGTCCTTTCCACCCCGGAGCGGACGAAAAAGAACCCGGCCATAACGGTTAGGGCGATGATGGCGATGACCAGGCATGCGAGAATCCCGAAGATCTTAAGGTGCATCTTCTTCATCCTTCAGTTCCTTTCCGTCCCGTCGGCGCGCCGGCCCAGGCGCTCCAGAGAGCCGGGGGCCGCCTGCGGCCAGCGCGGGGCGCCCGGTCTTACGGCGCGCCTCGGCCCGCCCGCCGGCCCGCCGCTAAGGCCTGAGAGGCTTGCCTTCCGGCCCGCCCGTTAAAGGCGCCGCCGGCCGGCGGTCCCAGCCAAAACCGGCTCCCCCACAGGCTCCCGGGGCCACGGCCCGGGCAAGGTTACGGCAGGCGCCCGTGGCGACTGCCAGGGCGAAACTCCTGCCTCGGCCTAAGGCCGCGGCCCGGGCCTTGTTGCCGCTCCACTCCCGCCGCCTGCCTGGCGACGGCAAATTATTTCCGCGGAAAGCCGTCTTTCAGAGGGAGTTTCCGTAAAATTTCCCTCCGCGGCGTCAAGGCGCCGCCAGCGGCTTCCTCATGCAGGCTCTGGCCCCCTCGCCCGCAACCGGAAGACGTCTTCGGATGTCCGCGCAAAAACTCTTGCCTTAAGCGCGTCGCGGGCCGGTTACCTTTGAAATTTCCCTTTGCGGCAGAGGCCCAGCCCCCGAGCCGGCCTCAGGGGCATGGCGGCTGATAACCGTTCCGCCGGCCTGACGGGCTTCCTCGCGGCTCGCTTCCGCCTTCCGGGCGGCTCTCAAATATTCTTCCGCGGCGCCGCCGTGCCGACGGCTTACCGGCGATATTTCCCGCGCCAACCGCGCCTAGTCTCTCAGGCGCGTTCCTGCCGATCAGCTTTTGTCGTCAGGGCGACGCCTCCGCCCGCCTTCCCTCTGCCGCCTGAACAGGCGCTCTCCCCCTTGAATTTCCCTCCGCCGCCTGAACCGGCGGCGCTCCCCTTTGAATTTCCCTCCGCCAAGGCCTGCAGACGCGGTCGCCGCGCCTTAGGGGCGATGAGGGCAACGGAGGCAAGGCTTCCGCGCTCCTCTCCTTTCAAGGTCAAGGGCGCGACAGCGCCGCGCGACCGCCTGAAGTCTCCCCCGATCGGCTCGCCGACCGCGCGCGGCGGGCCCCCGCGGCCCGCTCGCCGCTTATTTCCGCTTCCTGACAATGTCCGGAAAACCCCGCGCGGTAAAATTCAACCGCCGCGCGGCCGGCCATGGCGGCTTACTTGCGCCGCTCAGGCCCATGCTTTCCTGTCCGGGCCCGCGCGATCCCCACCGCGCCGCCCGCCCGCTGGCCAGGGCTTACGCCGCAGGCCGCTGTCCCGAAATTCCTCATCCCCGGCTTTACCGGCCGCTGCCGCTTCCCGTCCGCCGCCGAGCCCGTCTTGCGGCGCCATCCCGCGCCGCCCGCTTCACCTGTAAATCCCCTTTGCCCCCGGACATTCCTCCGCCGCCTTGAATCCAGTCCCCGCGGCGGCGGTCATCACATCAACCTCGGCTCCAGATGCCCCCGGCCTTCCGCCGGCGACTGCCGTTGGGGCCAAGCCCCCGCCGGGAACGGGAGCCCCGTCCCTGCGGCACCGCAGCCTTGACGGGCGTCATCTCCAAACCCAAAGGGATTGTATCACCTGCAAGAAAAATTGCAAAAGAGAATCAAGAAAAAATGAGGCTTTCCTGCCGCTGGCTGAGATTTTCGGTGCCCTGAGACTAGTCAAGCAATAGACTTTGTGATGTATCTTAAAATTTTAAGTATATTAATTATATTTTATTGTTTAATTTATATGGCATAAAACAAATCTTACCGACCTCAAAAAAAAATTACGGCCGTTCGTTTTTTTTATTTTTGATCGCTGCCGGATTATTTCAACCGCACCGAATATTATTGCATCCTGATAGTCCCCTGCCCGCATGGGTTTGAGGGATATTTCACGCCATCCGCCGGAGCGCGTTCATTCATGAACCAGGCGAGACGGGCCTGGGACCGAACTCGGGCTCGGCCGGTTCCCCTGTCCCGCGCTTGCCCGCTCTGGCGCCTCGCTTCGGCATGTCTTGCGGCGCCGACATCAACTTGCGGCATCCGGGCCAGCCGCGCGGCCGGGCTCCGCGAGGCGCCGAAATTCTCTTGCGGTTCCCCGGCAGCCTTTGAACCGGAAATGTCCCGCCGCGGCGAAATTCCCCCGGTGAACCTTGACCGGCCTTGAACCGAGGTCCCACGACGCGCAAAACACTCCTCGCGGCTGAAGCCGCCCGACGACCGGCCCGGGATGCCTTTGGCCGGCCCGGCGTACAGGCCCGCTCAAGCGCGCCGGCATGGCCTTGTTCAGGGCACCGCTCCCGCTGACTTGGAAGACATGGGGCCGCGCCTCGCAGGGTCACCGCCGAAGCGGCTGCGCGGAAGCCGAACGGATTTTTCGCGGCCGCCGGCTCCCCGTCCCCGTTGTCTGCCGCTTCTAGGAAGGATCCCGGCGGCGGGCCCGGCGCCTGAGCGTGTTTTGCCGGCCCCTGCCGGACATCCGGCCCAAGTCCCGCCGGCCGGAGGCGGAGGCTCAGGCTTCACGGGCGCGGTTACCCCGGCGCAGGTTCCGAGGCTTAGCTGGCCGGGCGGCGCGGCAAGGGGCCGCCGGGCGACGCGCCATTAGCCGCCGGAAATCGCGCCGAAAACCTGACGGAGCGCGGTTGAAGCCTCCAGGAATCCCCAGGAAGCGGCTCGGGGCGCCGCCTGTCCTGCGCGGTGCGGGGTCTGCAGGGCGGCCGGCCAGGCTCAGTTGCAGGACCCCGTTCCAGCCGTTCCTGAACGGGCGGCATTTTGCGGCCCTCACCGCCCTTCTCCCACTGACCTGACCGCTCAGTCCTTAGAGCCTTTGTCCCTTCGTTCCTTCAACCCTGCGAGCCTGCGAGCCTTCATTCCTTCATACCTTCGAGCCTTCATTCCTTCATTCCTTCGTTCCTTTGTTCCTTTGTTCCTTCAT
>JAITRL010000311.1 GCA_031288415.1 Deltaproteobacteria bacterium
GGCGCGGGGTCCTGTCCTGCGCTGACGCCTCCCGGGCGCGGCCTCCCCGGCGGCTGGAGGCGCCCCCCCGGAAGCGGGGCGGGGCCTCCGCAGGCCCTGCGGAGGACAAGGCGGAGAGAAGACAGGGCCCCGGCCGAAAAGCCTTCCGGGCGCACCGCGTGAATGCCTCCGGCCCGTGCCAAGGCCGTGCCGAGGCTTGTCCGGGGAAGGCCGCCTGAAGGCCCCCTCCCGCCTGTCACTGGAGGAGAGGCTCGTACCAGAAGGGCTTGGGCGGGAGTTCCCCGAGCAATTCAGGGTTGGGCCTCAGCTCAATGTCCTCGGCGATGGCGAGCCCCCGGTAGGCGATGCCCTTCCAGGCGGAATCCGTCAGGCGCGCCCCCCTGGGCAGGAAGAGCTCGTAGTGATCGAAGGCCATTCCCACGGTCACCCTCTCTTCCCCGTCGTTGCCGACCAGGACCAGCATCAGGCTGGGCGGGCCCAGGGCCTCGTAAAGGATGCCCTCCTGATCGTTAGGGCCGCCGTTCGGGTCGGGGAGAACCGTCTGGATGTCGCAGATCAGCCCCGACAGGGAATTCTCGCTCGGCGTGCCGCCGCTGCTTCCCCGTTCCGCGGCAAGATAGTCGAGCCAGAAGGTGCGGATAAACTCGTAGTCCTCCTCGCCGACGCTTTCGCCCGACAGCTCCCTGCGGGCGATCGACGCGAGGCGCCCAAGGTCGCCCTTGAAGGCGCCGAGATTGCCCTCGCCCAGATCGTCCCCGAAAATGCCCAGCTCCCTGAACCCGTCCTCGAGCGTGGACACCGCGGCGATGACGGCGTCCCAGAACTCCAGGTTCGGCTCCACGAAGCCCTTGGGGAGGCGCCTGGGGGTTTCCTCATCCGACCCGTTCCCGCCCTCGGCGTAGTTGGGCTTGTCGTACAGGAGCGTGTCGTGCCTCAGCTCGGTGTAGCTTCCCAGGAGGGTCTCGAGCTGCTTGGCTCCGTACGCCGGCCCGCGCATGTAAAGCGGGTAGCCCTCGCCGTACGAGCGGGTCAGGGTCCGCAGGGCGTTCAGCCAGCTGGCGGCGGCGGACAGGCGCCAGTCGGGGGGGGACACGCGCCCCAGGGCCTCGCCCACCTCGCTTTTCTTGGCCTGGTAGGCGGCGGCCGCGGCCTCGAGGGCCGGGTCAGGCCCGCCGGGATCGGCGGGAGGGGGCGTGTCGCGGGTCTCGGCGAGCTGCCGGGGGACAAGGGAAGAGGCGTAGGCCGAGCCCAGGACGTCGGCAAGGTACAGGGACGAGAAGCGCTTCGGCATCAGGGTCGGCTCATTGCGGAGCATGGCCCGCTCGACGGTGAGCTGGAAGGTGATGAACCAGGGCACGGTGAAGCGCTGGGGAAGCGGCGTGATCACTCCCTTGCCGGCGTAGCCGCCCTTGCGGAGTTCGGAAAACCCTGAGAATGACCCCTCAAGGAGGGCCATGCGCGGGGCGAGGGAGGCGAGGTACTCCTGATCCCCCGGCGCCCCGGGGCCGGGAGGGGCGCCTTGCTGAGCCTGAGCGCCCAGCCCGTCTTGCGGGGCCTGAGTGCCCTGCCCGCCCTGCGGGGCCTGAGTGCCCTGCCCGCCCTGCGGCGCCTGCCCGCCCTGCGCCTCCGGCGGGGCCTGGGTGCCCTGCGGGCCCGGCAAGCAAAGCCCGATGACCTCGTTCAGGGAAGGATCATCGTAGCCTCCCGCGAAGAAGGAGGTTATGTCCATGATTTCCGTCCACGCCTGGAGCGGGGTCTTGGAGCCGGCCCCTTCACCGCCCTGGCCGCCTTCCGCTGCCGGGTCAGCCCCGTCCGCTCCGGCCCCCGTCTCCGGCGCTGCCGCGGAGGGGACGGCCGCCGGGGCCTGCCCGGATCTCGGGCCGGCCAGGGCCAAGGCCCACGCCACCGCCTGCGGGTACGCCCCCGGGTTGTCCCGGCGCCAGCCCAGCTGGCCCAGCCAGATCATCGCCCGGAAGTAGGCCCGCAGGCGCGAGTTGACCTCGTAGTAGGACCTGGGGGTGAACTGTGACCAGTCGACCGACTGAGAGGCGTAGGAGGGCTCAAGCCCCAGCACGGAGGCCGCCTGGACCCCCTCCTGGGCCTGCTTGGCGTAGACGCTCAGGATGGCGGCCCTCGCCTCCGCCCTGAGATCTTCAGGCAGATCTCCCTCCCTGGCGGCGAAATTCGCCAGGGCCGCCTCCGCCGTGTCGGCCGACGAGTCCTCGTCGCCTTCAGGCATTCCCGGGTACTCGGGGGGTGGGCCGGCGGTCGAGATGAGCGTGAGCGGCACCGCCATCTGGGCCAGGGCCAGGTCCCAGGCCGGCCGCGCCTCCTGAGGGGCCCGGGAGCGCAGGTCCAGCGCGTTCCGGTAAGCCCCCTCGAGCATCTGCCGCAGGAGGGGCGAGAGGATGACTGTCTCGGCCTCCTTCTGGCGCTGCTCGAAGTACTTGTGGAAGGCGTGCAGTATCACGTCGGGACCGACGAAGCGCGCGTGCCGGGGGAGGCGCTCGAACGGTTCCCAGGGGCCGCCCAGAGACTCGAACCCGGAGAGCATCTCGTCGTGGCCCAACGTGTTTTCCAGCCTTGCCTCCGGCCGGGAGCCCGGCCGCTGCGGGAGGAGAAGGAGCCTGTCCCGCGCGAGCCTTGCCAGCTGCTCATCGGAGAAGGGGCCGTAGGCCTCCTCGATGTCCTTGAAGTTCCAGGCCTTCCGGGGGTCGAAAGGCTTTTCCCTGAAGGCCGGCGGCGCCGCCGCCCCGCCGTCCGCGGCCGCCCCTGCGGCCTGCTCCTGCGCGGGCCCGGCCCCTTGGGCCTCCTGGGCCTGGATCTCCGCCGGGGCTAGGGTAAACGCTGTCAGAAAGGCCGCAAGGCACAGGGCGTGGCAGAGGCGAGATGCGCGCCGCGCGGAATTTTCCATGGATAAGCCTCCTGGGGGCGAAAGGCCGGCAAGGCATGGCGCCGGCCGCGAATCCGGCCGCCGCAGGGATCGCCGCCGGGCCGGGAAAGATCGTCTTGCAAATGCCGCGGCGGCCGATCGCCTGGCCTGCGGGACAACCGGCCGACGCGCCTTCCTCAGGAGCCGTCAGGTCAACACTCGATCGATTCGGCGGTTCACCCGGTCAACAGAAAACAGGGGCGCAGGCCGTATGGCCGAAGGGAACCGGGCCAACGGGTCATCGGCCCGCCGGAACGTCAGGCGGCGGCAACGGCAAGGCAGCCGGCAAAGGGATCGGCAGGGCAGCCGACGAAGGGATCGGCAGGGCAGCCGGCGAAGGGATCGAAAGGCCGTCTGGCCTAAAGCCTGCCGACTGAACGGCTCTTCCGGCCTTAACGATTGACCTCGCCGGGGGCGCCGGAGCGAGGCGCCCGGTCACGCGGGCCGCTCCCGCAAGCCCCGGAAAGCCTTGCGGCTTTCCGGGGCTTGCGGCGGCCGATGGCCTGCCGCCGGTTCACGCGCAGGCGCCGCGAAGGCGCTTCCGGCGCGTTCACGCAAGCGGTCCCGCGGACCGCCCGGCAAACGACGCCGCCTGGCTCCCAAGACCGTTTCAGCCCGGTCACCGCCATGAGGTGAGGTACAGGGACAAGCCGGAAATGGCCATGATTCGCCGCGAAGCGGGCGGGGCAAGGGACGGAGGCGGCAATGGCGCATGACTGCGCCGCTTGAGCCGACTTGATAGGGGTTGCGGACGATTATACAGTCAGGCGCGGAATCGCGCAACAGGCCGGGAGGAAAGGTTGAAGGGCGGAAAAACAAAAACGGCGACAGCCGCGAACAAGCCTGAAAACCCTGGAAACTTCCGCCGTCCCTGAGTGCCGGCCGGAGCCTGAAAATCCCATGAACGGGGACCGCTCAAGGGCGCCCGCGGGATCGATTTCGCATCGGCGGCTGGACTGTTCCGGGGCGGAGCCGTTCCCCCTTATCCCCCGTTCAGGCAAGGCGGCGCCGGCCGCGCGACTTAAGGCGCGCCGTCGGCAAAGCCTAAGCCTTCACGGGCCGGAGGGATCCTAGGAACTCCCGGGCGTTCCCCGGCATCGGCGCCGCGGCTTCCCCCGGCCTCACGGCATATGGCTTCCCCTCCCCCTCCCCGGACGGGTAAAGCCTACCCGCCCCGGCCGGATATCCCTTATGCGCTTCCGGGAAGCCGTCGCCCCAAAGGGCGGCCGCCGGGCGGGCCGCGCGGGGGGCGCCGAGGGCCGCGGCCGGGGAACGGAACGCCATGCCTCCTCAGGCTTTCCGCCGCGAAGGGAGTCTCAGGCGGCCCAGGGCGGGCGCCGTCGGCACGGCTGTTGCTTAAATGGCGGCCGCCCTTGCGCCCCCAGGGCGAAGGGCCCCTGGCGCAAGAGGCTCAAGAGCCATATTGACATTCCCTCGCCAAAACCGTAACTTCTAACAGTTTCGGGAAAAGGAGGCTCCGGACCCCTATCCGCGCCCGCACTGCGGCCGGGCGCCCGTCCCCCGGGCGGGCGCCTCCCCGACCGAGACACAGCCGCTCAAGGAGAGAACCCATGCCCTCAAACTTCATCTCGCTTGCCCTGGCGGCCGGCCTGGCCCTGGGCCTTGCCCAGCCCTGCGCGGCCCAAGGCCCGCAGGACGGCCCCCCCCCGCCCGCCGCAGCGCCGTCCGGTGCGGGAAGCC
>JAITRL010000007.1 GCA_031288415.1 Deltaproteobacteria bacterium
GGCGCGGCCGCGGCTCCGATGTCCAGGCGCGCCAGCCTCATCGCGGGGGGAAGCTCTCTCAGGCCCCGGCGGAGATACCCGAAGTACAGCCCCGTATCGCGCCAAAAGAACGAGCGGGCGGGATCCTGGCGCAGGGGCGGGAGGAGCCCCTCCTCGCCGTCGTCGTTCCACGGGGAGGCGGGCCCCCAGCCGCCCGGAGAGCGGTCCTCCGCCCACCAGAGGGTAGCGCCCGAGCCGTCCGCCGCCATGGAGTACGGTATCCCCGCCGCCGCGGCCAGCGTCTCCGGTTTCCCGCCGGGGGCGGCGCGCAGTATCCTCCCGTCCGCGAGTCCGGCGAAAAGGGCGGAGCCGTCACCAGCGCAGGCCGAGGAGGCCAGGACCGCGCCCCCTTGGCCCGGCGGGGGCTCAGCAAAAGTCCCCTGCCCGATGTCCAGGAACCAGGGGGCGCCGGAATCGTCGACGAGGAGCGCGAGCCTGCCCCCCGGGCAGAGCGCGGCGGCGGACCACCTGACAGGCATGAGCGCCTTCAAAGTGACGAGCCCGTTGCGCAGGATGTCGAGGGACATCACGGTCCCGTTCCCGAAGGCCAGGACCGAGAAGCCGGTCGCCGGATCCGCCGCGGCGGCGGCCAGCGGCTGAGTGCCGACGTCCCTGGGGAGCGGGGGCGCGGGCAACGGCGGCGGAGGGGCGGGCAGGGGCGCGCACTCCGGCCCCTCCGCCGCGAAGGAGCAGAGCCTCACCTCCCTCTCCTTGTCGTAGGGCCGCGGGTAGGAGCCGTCCCCAGGGCCCAGGGTGAACAGGAAAAGAGCCCTGGGGGGCCGGCCGGGCGGGGCGCCCAGGAGCGCCATGGGCCTGGGGTCGAAGGCCGCAAGATCGTCCAGGGAGAAATACCCGGCGCGCTCCGGCGCGCCGTCCTCGCCTATCCTGTAGAAGGAGGCCGCGCGGCCGGGGCCGTAGACGAGCAGCGAGCGCCCGTCGCCGGAATGAAGCAGGCGCTCCCGGCCCCCCCCGCCGGCCGGATCTTTTTCGGGAAGCTCCGCGGCGCCGCCGAACTTCCGCCACCAGGCGGCCTCCAGCCTGGCGGTGGCCCCCGAGAGATCCTCCAGGCCCGGCCCCAGCCTCGGGTAATCGAAGGGCACGTAAGCGTAGCCGGAGAGGCGGTCCTTGAAATCCGCGGACCCGACCGGGTAGAGCCTCCCCCCTTCCCTAAGGGTCATGGACCGGAGATCCAGGAACGCCGCCTCAGGGCTTCCGGCCGAAGGGTAGAGGATGACGACGGCCCCCGAGCGGTCGCGGGAGAAGCCGGCGAAAACGATCTCGAACCAGCTTTCGAAGGGAGCCCGCGGGAGAGGCGCCCGGCCCTCCTCAGCCCCTGCCGGGGACATCCTGACGATCGCGGCGGGAACCAAGGGGTCATCCGGGAAGGCCGCGAGGATAGAGCCGTCCCAGAAGACGGCTTGAACGGCCGGCCTGCCGGAGCGCCAAAGGGCGCGCGCCCCCGCGGCCTCGTAGAGTGCGAGGCCGCGGGCCCCGGCCGTCAGGAAGAGCGAGCCGTCGGGGGAGGCGTCAGCCGCGCCGACGGCTCGGCCCTCCCCCGGCGGAGGCTTCAGCGGAAAGGGCCTATGGGGGCCCGGGACGGGCTCCGGCCTCGCTTCCCAGCGACTGACGACGCCCAGGCCAAGCGGGTCGAGCCCCTGCGGGGAGAGGCGCCTGAAGAGCATGAGGGCCCGCCTTACGGTGACGGCATCCTCGTCGAGCCCCAGGCGCCGTAAGGCTTCCTCATCGGCCTCTCGGTCCGATTTCCAGGAGGCCAGTTCCCCCCTCACGAACTCCGCGTCGTCCGGGAAGGGCCCTGCGGCCCCGGCCGCCTCCAGCGCCGCGGCGATCTTCCGGGAACCGGCCGGCAACGAGGCGGCCAATGCCTCCGCCGACTCCGCGGCCTCCCTGAATAACGCCGAGTCAGGCGCGTCCCCGGCCGGCGCGGCGGCTTCCGCCGCAGGCGCACCCTCTGACGGCGCGGCCGCTTCCGCCGCAGGCGTGTCCAGGTTCCGGGCGAGCCTGCTTTCGGCAGGTACGGCCGGAGCCTGGACGGATGACGGCTGAGGTGAGCGGGAGACCGCGAAAAACACGGCGGCGAGAATGGCGAGCGCGGCCAGCGCGGCCGCAACGCGGCCGGGATTGGGCTTAAGTTCCGTCATGAGCGTTCACCTCAGGCGCGGGGCCGGGTAAGGAGAGCCGCGGACAGCCGCCTGCGGCCGTCGGCCGCAAGGCGGACCTCCTTAGATGAGCTTTGCGGGCGGCCCGGACCTTAGGGGCGATCGGCGGCCCCTCATTTCCGGGAAGCTTAAAACCGCTTCCCTGAAGGCATCAGTCTCCGGGCTCCGGGCTCCGGGCTCCGGGCTCACGCGCCGACGCCGGCAACGTCAGCGCCCGGAGCCGGCGCCGCCGCGGCGCCGCCCGGGCTTCCTCAGTCCCGTAGGCTGTCCCGCCGGCGCCTGCGGCCGAAGGTTCCGCCGCAGGCCCGTGTCTCACAGGCGGGCGCCGGCTCCAGGCGCCTGCCTTGCCTGGTAAACGGCCCGGTCCTGTTCAGCTCATGATCCGGCAAAACCGTCCCTGACGCGGTTTTCTTCGGCGGCATCGCCGGACAGTTCCCCGTCAGGGGCCGGGACACGGGCCCGCGCGCTTAATTTCCGGGATAATCCGGAGCGAAGGCGGCGCCCGGCGGCGGCGGAAAGACGACGCGCTCCGGAAGAGCCCTCGGCCTCCCGCGGCCTGTCCCCGGAATCGCGGAAGGCATGGCGCCTTGCCGCCCGCCGGCACGCCAAACGTTTCCGGGCGCCTGGCCCTCAGCGGCGGGGCGGCTCAGCCGGCTCCGGCCCCCCGAAATCGTACAGGAGGGGCGACTGCCCTGGCCTGACCTCCGGCGCCGCCTCCCCTGCGGGCCCCGCCGCGGACAGCGGTATTCCCCGCGCCCCCGTCACGGGCGCCCCGCGCCTGAGCAGAGCGTAGATCTCCGCCGCCCGCGCCCTCCCGTAACGGAGCCACCCGACGGGGGAGAAGCCGCGGCGGGCGGGCTCGGCTCCGGGCTTCCGGAGGTACTCGATGAGCGCGTAGGAGAGGACGCCGTTCCGGAGGTCGGGGGACTCCAGGGCCAGGGCGTTCTCGTCCACGGCGCAGATGACCCTGGCGGCCTTGTCGTAGGCGAGCTGGCCGAGGCCCCTGTCCCCCATGGGCCCGGGCCTGAAACCCCCGCCTCCCACGGCCGCCCCGGACTGGCAGGTGTCCATGACCAGCACCAGCTCGCCCGCCGCGACGGGGGCCAGCCACCGCGCGAGCTCGTCGGAAGAGACGAGGCTACCCCAGTCCAGGCCCTCGAGCCCCCGGCCGTCGCCGGAGGCGTCGGCGGGCAGTATATGAAAGACGCCGTCCGCCGAGGTGAGCCCGTGGGTGGAAACCGTCACCACCACCATGTCGTCCGGTCCTGAGGCCCCCTCCCCGCCGGCCAGGGCCGCCAGGGCGGCCTTGAGGCCCTCCTTGGTGGGGGGCACGTCGCCTTCGGCGGTGGACAGCCTGACCGCTTCGACGGGGCGCTCGCCCGCCAGGACTTCGCGGAGGGCCTCTGAGAGGCCGCGGGCGTCCTCGTCCGCGTAGGAGAGGTTCCAGGCGGGGTCGGAGAAGTCATTGACCCCGAAGCTTAGGATCCTGGCCTTGGGCAGGCGGGGCCTGTCCGGGATGGCCAGCGCCGCCCGCCCCACCTCCGAGCGGACGTTCCAGGAGCTGTAGCCGTAGGCGGAGAGCGCGGCCTCCCCCCCGCCGCCGGGGAGGGGCACCCCCCGGAACATGATCTCGGCCTCGCCTTCGGGCCCTGCGGGAAATGGCCCCGGAAGGGAGGCGGCGAGCCTTCTTCCCAGGAAAAGCTTCAGGTCGCGGAAGCCAGGATCCGTGTCCAGGCCCCGCACCTTCGCCGTGACTTCCGCGCAGTCCGGGGCCGCGGCTCCGGCGGGGCTCCCCTGCGGCGCCGCGGCTCCGGCGGGCGGGGCCTCCCCGGCGCCGCAGGGCGCCGCTTCCGCCCGCGTTATCTCCACGGAATGCCGGAAGAGGTTCTCGCCCAGGCGGTACTCCGCCGGGGGTAGAGCGGCCCCGTGCCAGACGTACTCGGCGAGGCGCGGCTGATAGAAGTCCCGCATGAAGGCCGAGAAGGGGAAGATCCCGGCCCCGCCGCCGGCGGAAGCCTCGCCGCCTGCGGCGGGGCCGGCGGAGGCCTCACCTCCGTCGCGGATCCAATAGGCGGCGAGATCCAGGAAGTCGTGGTCATCGGTGTCGTAGCGGTCCCCCGGTCCCAGCGCGACCCACCCCCCCTGCGGGGTGAAGAAGACGCTGAGCCTGGCCTCGGCCTCCTGGCCCGTGAGATCCCACAGGGTGACCGAGCCTGAGGACGACCATGTCAGGGCCTTCCTGCCGCCGTCCACGACGGCGCCCCCGGTGACAGGCAGGGACGGGAGGGCAAAGTTGACGCCCTCCTGCAGGATCCTGCCGCTGAGAAGGCTCATGACGGCAAGGCCGCTGCCGGCTCCCCCCTCCTCTCCGCCGTAGGCCAGGGTCAGGCCTCCGTCGGGGGAGGGCGTGTCCATAGTGGCGAAAGGCTTGGCGTCCCAGGGCGAGAAGACGGAGGCCTTCCCCGGTCCCTCCGCCTCCAGGGCCAGGGCCTGCCCGGGGAAGGCGTCCTGGCCGTTGAAGGCCAGACGGTATAAGATCCCGGGCCCGGGCAGGTAGCGGGTAAATTCCCGGTCCAGGGCCGAAAACGCCGGAGCCCTGCGGTCCAGGATCAGAAGATCGGCCCCGCCTGCCTCCCAGGCCGCCGACTCGGCGCGGGAGAACGAATCGGGATCCGAAGAGCCGCCGGTCAAGCCCGTGACGCGCAGGGCGAGGGCGAGCGGCCTGGAGGTCGCGGGATCCAGGTGAAGCTCGAGAGGCGGGAGGGCCCTGTCCCAGACGAGCGGGGCGCCGCCCGGGGCGGCCTGCGCGCCTGCCGCCCCTGAGGAGGCTCCTGCCGCGCCTAAGTCCAGGCGCGCCAGCCTCGTCGTCGCGGGCAGCTCCCTCAAGCCGCGGATGTAATACCCGAAGTACAGCCCGGTCTCGCGCCAGAGGCGCGAACGGGCCGGATCCTGGCGCAGGGGCGGCAGGAGGCCCCGTTCGCCGTCGTCGTTCCACGGCGAGGAGGGGCCCCAGCCGCCCGGAGCGCGGTCCTCGGCCCACCAGATGGTTGTTCCCGCAGGGCCGGCGACCATGGCGTAAGGGATGCCTTCCGCCGCGGCCAGCCGTTCCGGCTCCCTGCCGGGCGAGGCGCGCAGGATCCTCCCGTCGGCGAGGCCGGCGAAAACCGCCGAGCCGTCCCCCGCGCAGGCCGAGGAGGCCAGGACGGCGCCCTCCGGGGCGGGGGCCGAGGCGAGCGCCCCCGTCTCCATGTCCAGGAACCAGGGGCCCCCGGCATCATCGGCAAGGAGCGCGAGCCTTGCCCCGGGGCACAGGGCGGCGACGGCCCAACGGACTGGCCGCGGCCCGGACAGGGTCCGGATCTCGCCGCGGGAGAGGTCAAGGGACCTCACTGACCCGTCCAGGAAAGCCAGGACGGAGTAGCCTGAGGCGGGATCCGCGGCCGCGGCCGCCAGGGGAAGGGAACGGGCGGCCAGGGAGGCGCAGGAGGGGCCGCCTTCACCGAAGACGCAGAGCCTCACGTCCCGTTCCTTGTCGTAAGGGGCCAGGCGTAGGCCGTCTCCCGCGCCGACGGTGAACAGGAAGAGCGCCCTGGGCGCCTGGCCCGGCGGCGCGCCCAAAAACGCCATGGGCCTGGGGTCGTAGGCGGCAAAGCCTTCCATGGAAAAGTTCCCGGCGGGCTCCGGCGCCCCCGCTTCGCCGATCCTGTAGAAGGCCGCCGTGCGGCCGGGGCCGTAGGCCAGCAGCGAGCGCCCGTCCCCGGAATAGAGCCTGAGCGCGGAATCGTTCCCGGCAGGGCCGGCCGGGCCCTGGGCGCCGGCCGCATCCTGAGCGGGCGCCGGTCCCTGTGCGGCGGCCGTTTCCCGGCCGGGCGCCGGATTCTGACCGCTCGCCGGTCCCTGAGCGGCGGCGGCCTGCTCAGGCGCCGTATCCCGGGCGGGCGAGGGAACATGCGCGGCAACGCCGCCGCCGAACTTCCCGCGCCAGGCGCTCTCCAGCCTGGCGGTAAAGCCGGAGAGATCCTCAAAGCCCAGGATCCCGTCGGCGTTCTCCAGGGATGCCATGGCGTAATTCTCCAGGCGCTCCGCCAGCTCCGGGGCGTCAAGGGAGAAGAGCCGCCCCCCGTCCGCCAGGCTCATGGAGCGGACGTCCAGGAACGCCGCCTGCGGGGCGTCGCCCGCATAGCCGTAAAGGAGGAGGACCGCGCCTGAGCGGTCCCGGGAGAAGCCCGCGAAAACCGCCAGATCCCAGGGTCCGCCGGGGAGTTCCAGGCGGCCCTCCTTCGCCCCCGCCAGGGACGTCTTCTCCGCGGCCGAGGCGGGGAGGTCGTCTCCCGCCAAAGCCGAGAGGATCGAGCCGTCCCAGAAGAAGGCCTGGTCCGCCCCTTGTTCGGAGCTCCACAGCTCGCGCGTTCCCTCCGCCGCGTACAGCGCGAGCCCGTCGCGCCCGGCCGTCAGAAAGAGAGAGCCGTCGGGCGAGGAGTCCGCCGCGCCTTCGGCGCGGCCGGTCCTGGAAGGCGCGCCCGCGAGGGAGAGCCGCAGCGGGCCGGGGGCCGGCCTAGGGCGCCCCTCCCAGCGGTCCAGGACTCCCAGCCCCAGGGGGTCGAGCCCCCGCGGGGAGAGGCGCCTGAAGAGCGCGAGGGACTCCCTGACGACGGCGGCGTCGCCGCTGATCCCCATGCGGCCGAGGAGTCCCGCGTCGGCTCCGCGGGTCTCCCTCCAGGCGGCAAGCTCGCCCGCGACGAAGTCCGCGTCGTCCGGGACGGGTCCGGTCTCCCCGGCCTCCAGGAGCGCCTCGGCTACCTTCCGGGAGCCGGGCGGGAGCGAGGCCGCGAGGGCCTCCGCCGATTTCACTGCCTCCCTGAAAAATTCCGCGTCAGGGGCGGGGGGCGCCTGCCGCCAGCCCGGCGTGTCCCACGCCGCCCAGGCCGCGGCGGCCTCCGGCGCGGCAGGGGAGACTTGGGGCGGGTCCCCCGGGCTCCCGGCGGGCCCCGCCTCCTGGCCGGGCGAAGGGGCCGCCGCCAGCAGGGCCGCGGCAAGGAAGGCCGCAAAAAGGGCATAAGGGGCACGCGCGGCGGCGGCAACGGCGCGCGCAGGGCGTGCGGTGCACGTTCCACAAGGCATTTCGATCTCCGGAGCCCGTAAGACGGGCACTGCAGGGGCAGGTTAAGCGTTGCGCTTCAATTATACTGCACCCCTGGCGCCGGTCAACCGAAAGCCAGCGGACAAGCGGAAAAAGAGGCGGCCCTTCCCGGGCGGGGGGCTTAGGCCAAGGGCCTTTCCGGCTCCTGCCGCGAACGGCCCGCCCGGGGCGGCGGGGCGCCTTGCGGCAGGCCGCTCAGGCTTTCCCCTCCAGCGCCTCGAGCTCCCTTTTGGCGGCCAGCGTGTCCTCATGGCGCGGGCCCAGGGCCTTTCTTCTCAGGGAAAGGAGCTTCCTGTAGGCGCGGATCGCGGCCTCGCGGTCGCCCGACTCGCGGAGAGTCAGGGCAAGATCTTCCCAGGCGTTCAGGATCCCCGGATCCTCCGGGTCCAGGACCCGCTCCGCCAGGGCCGCCGCCTTCTCGGCCGCCTCCCTGGCCCGGGCCATGTCGCCTGCGGCCCTGCAGGCGTTGACGAACGCCGCCATGAGACTAAGGGAAAAGGGATCGTCAAGGCCGCGGCCTGCCTCGCGGATCTTGAGCGCGGCCACGGCCTCGCGTACGGCGGCGGCCCCGTCGCCCAGCCCGGCGTAGGCCTCGCTCAGGAGCGCGCGGGCGAGGAGCGGGGCCTCGTCGTCTTGGCCGGCGGCCTTCTCCAGCGGCTCCACGACGCCCCCGAGCAGGGCCAGGGCCTCCAGGTGCTCGCCGCAGTACATGTGCATCCTGGCCGCCATGAGCTTCGCCTCCACCGTCTCGAGCGCATCCTGGCCGAGGACCCGCCCGAGCTTCTCCGCGGCCTCGTCCATAAGTTCCAGGCCGTCTTCCACGTCCCCTTCGGCGGTGAGCACGTCGCCTAAGGCGGCCATGGTGCCCAGCGTTTCGGGGGCCTCCTTCCCCAGGGATTTCAGGCGGGCCTTGAGCACCTGCTCGAGCCCCCGCCTGCCCCCCTCCAGATCGCCCAGGTCGGCCAGGGCCCTGGCGCGGAAATGCTTCAAAGACAGCGTCTCGGGGGCAAGGGCGCCGCGGAGCCGCTCGCTCAGGGCGACGGCCCGCCTGAGGGCAGCCAGGCGCGAGCGGGGGTCCCCCAGCTGCAGGGCCGCCTCCGCGAGCAGCGAGAAGGCATGGACGGCGAGCTCCGGCATGTCCTTGACGGTGTTCGCGTTGCCGGACAGGGCGGCCTCCACGATCTTCCTGGAGATCTCGAGCGGCTCGTCCTCGTCCTCGGCGGAGTGGTGGAGGTCCAGCAGAGCCTGTCCTACCTCGCATGCCGCCAAGAGGGTGTTCGGGTCGTCCGCGCCCAGGCTCTTCATGAAGCGCGCGGCCGCGCCGCGAAGCTCGGGGCCGTGCTTCACAAGGCCTTCCGCGCCCGCCAGGGCGACGGCGCGGTGCAGCCTGGCGATGAGGATCTCGAAGGCCTCCTCGCGGGGCCGCTTTTCCAGGGCGGCGAGCACCTCGCCCCAGAGCTCGGCGGCCTCCCGGGGCCTGTCCAGGGCGGACAAGGCCAGGCCGAGAACCCTAAGGGACATGAGCGTGTCGGGATGCTCCGGCCCCAGGAGCCTCCTCCTGCCCTCCAGGGAGTTCCTGAAGTGCCGCTCGGCCCTTGCCGGGTCGCCTTCATCCATGAAGGCGAACCCCAGCCGCCATTCCGCCTCTACGGTTTCCGGATGGCCTTCCCCTTTCAGTGTCCGCTTCGCGAGCAGCTGCCGGGAGTAAACCGCCGAGTCAGGCTCCTCGGCCCGCCCCTCCTCCGGCTCCCGACCCGGACGGGGCTTCCGCTCCTGCCGGGGCTTCCGCTCCTGGCCGGGTTTCCGCTCCTGCCGGGGCGACACTAGCCTGAGATCGGCGGGAACGGCCGCTGCCCCCTTCCCAGGCCCGCTTTCCGCCGCCGCCGGCTCAGGGGAGGCGGCGGCGCCTGCTTCCGCAGGGGCCTTGTCCCCCCGGCCGGAAGATGCCGCCTTGGAGGCCTTGCCGTCCTTGGAGGCCTTGTCTTCCTTGGGTTCCGGAACAGGCCTGCCCGCCTTGGCTTCCGCGGCGGGCCTGCCTCCCTTGGCAACCTTAGCCGGCTTGCCTTTCTTGCCGCCGGGTTTCTTGCCGTCGGCAAAGGCACGGGTCGGTCCGAGGATCAGGAAAGCGGCGGAAAGCGCCAGCGCGATGAGACAAAGGGCCGCCGGATCGTTTGCGGGCATAGGGGTTGTCCTTAATTCGGGTCAGTTTTCGCGCGGCTGAAGGCGCGCCTGCTTAAACCGCTATTGCCGCCGCGGGCGCGGCACTTGAAGTCCCCGCGCGTTGACGGGGGCCTCAGGCCGACGGGAAAGGCGAACGGCGCGCGCCGGGGCGGGCCTTGCCTACGCCGCCGGGCAGGCGCCGGAAAAGCGGGCGGCCTGCCGGAGGATTCCCTGACGGGGCCCGGCCTGCCGGAAGATTCCCTGACGGCCCTTGCCTGCCTGCGGCCTCGGGTCAACCTGCTCCCGTCAGGCGGAGCCGCCTTCCCGCGGCCCGGAAGCCGCCCGGCCCGCCGCCGCGGCCCGGGTTTCGGCGGCCGGCCCGGACTCAGGTTCCTCGCCGGCCGCTTCGGCCTCCTCTGCCGTTTCCGCCTTGCCGGGCAAGTCCTTTTCCACGCCCGCCTCGCCTGCGGGGGCGCCGTCCCCGGGGGCCGACACCTTGAAGCTGAAGGCCCTTAAGACCCGCGGCTGGAAAGGGCGCGGGAGGAAATTGAAGGCCCAGGCCAGAAAGCTCATGAGGAACGGAAAGCGGATCTCACGGGGGTTGGACCTCAGGTCGGAGGCTATCCTCTCGGCCGCCCTGGCGGCGCTCCACGCGCCGAACAGCCCCCCGCTGAAAGTCTCCTGCATGGGGCTTTTAAGGTATCCGGGGCATACGGCCGTCACTTCCACCCCGCAGGCCTCCATGCCGTCCCTCAGCGAGAGGGCGTAGGAGCGGGCCGCGGCCTTGGAGGCCGCGTAGGCCGGGGTCCAGGTGAGCGGCACCTTGGCGGCCTGCGAGCTGATCACGGCTATCTGGCCGCGGCCGCGGCCGCGCATGATCCGGGCGGCGAACAGGGCGGTGAGCATGACCCCCTCGGCGTTCACGCGGAGGGTGTCCACGGCGTCCCAGGGGGCCTCGAGCCCGTCCTCGCCCACCCCGCGGCAGATGCCCGCGTTCGCGATGACGAGGTCCAGGGGGGCCCGGCGGTCTGAGGCGGCCAGCCATGCCGAGAGGGCCTCGGGGTCCCTCACGTCGAAGAGGGCCTCGAAGGCCTGGGCGCCCTTCCTGCGGGCGAGCGCCGCGGTCGCCGCGAGCATCTCGCGGTCGCGGCCGCACAGGGAGAGCACCGCCCCGGGCCGGGAGTACTCGAGGGAAAGCGCGCGGCCCAGGCCTCCGGAGGCCCCGGTTATGGCTACGTGACGGGGAGCTTTCAACTGAGGCCTCCTTGTCGCGGCGGGCGCGCCCTCGCGCCGGCCTTGGAAGCCCGCGCGCGAGGCGCGCGGCGCGGATGCGAAGCCGCGCGCGCCGGGCCGAGGGCGCGGCCGGAGCGGCGAATGCGCCTGAGGCGGCCCGCATCCTCGCGGCGGGCATGGCCCTTCGGCCTTGAGAAACCGGCCGGGGCCGCCGAAGGAAACAACGAAAGCGGCGGACCTGGCGGACTGTGGACCCGGGCCTCCGGGCGCAGGAAGCGCCGGAAGCGCAGGGCCCCGCGCCCGGGCTTCCTCCCGAGCCGCGGGCGGCGGCAGGCCTCCGCGACTCGCCCTCAGGCCGGCGCGCGGGCCCTTCCCGCCCTCAGTTCACCTGACCTCCCCTGGCCGCCAGCTCCTCGGCCGCCCTGGCATGGCCCTTGTCCGCGGCCTTCCTGAGCCAGGCGATGCCCTCCTCCTCGCAGGGCTCGACTCCCAGGCCCTGGAGATGAATCACCCCCAGGAAGTACTCGGCGTCAGCCAGCCCCTGCTCGGCGGCGGCGCGCACCTTGGCGAGGCCCCGCTCGGGATCCAGCGGGGCGCCGTAGCCGTTGAGCATGAGGAGCCCCGCGTAGAGCGAGGACTGCAGCTCGCCTTCGGCGTCGCCCTTCGCGAAATACTCGTAGGCCTGCTCGTAGTCCCTGGCCACCCCCGTCCCCTGAAAGAACATCAGCCCCAGCTCGTAGTAGGCCTCCCTCGACCCCTCCGCCGCCGCCTTCCGGAACCATTCCAGGGCCTTGGCGTAATCCCTCTTGACGCCCCTGCCGTAAAAATAGAGGAGGCCAAGGTTGAGCATGGCCTCGCCCACGGAGCCGGCCGCCCCCTTCTCGGACCAGTGGAGGGCTTTCGCGTAGTCAACGGAAGTCCCGTGGCCCTTGAGGTACATGGAGCCCAGATTGGCGGCCGCCCCCGGAAGCCCGGCCTCGGCGGCCATGGTGAAGCGCCGGAAGGCCGCCTCGGGGTCGGCGGGAGTCCCCTGGCCGTAGAGGTGCATGAGCCCCAGCTGGAAAGCGGCGTAGCCGTTGCCGGAGTCCGCGGCCTTCTCCAGCCAGTAGAAGGCCTCCTCCTCATCCTTGGCTATGCCGTCGCCGTTGAGGTACCTCAGGCCCAGGCGGTACTGGGCCTTGGAGTAGCCCTTAAGCGACGCCCTCTTGTAAAACTCCAGCGCCCTGAAGGCGTCGCGGGGCACGCCGCGGCCCTCGTCGTGCATGAGGCCCAGGTAAAACTCCGAGGCCGCGTCCCCGTCCCCCGCGGCCTTCTCGAACCATTCCCTGGCCTCCAGGTAGTCCTGGCGCGTGCCTTCCCCCGTGAACAGCATGAGGCCCACGTTGAAGCGGGAGGGCACGTCGCCCTCCCTCGCCGCGGCCTTGAACCACGCGAAGGCCCGCTCAGGATCCGCCTCGGTGCCGCAGCCGCCGAGGCACATGAGCCCCGCGTTGTACTGGGCCGAGACGTTCCCGTCCACGGCGGCCTTCTCGAACCAGCGGTAAGCCTCGGTGGGGTCCTCCGGAACCCCGCTCCCGTTGAGGTACATGCGCCCCAGATCCGCCTCGGCCAGGGAATGCCTGCGCTCGGCCGCCATGGAAAGCCAATGGCGGGCCTTCTGGTAGTCCACCGGGGTGATGAAGCCCTCCAGGTAGACCTTGCCCAGGATGTACTGGGCATCCAGGCAGAACCCTTCCGCGGACCTCTCGAACCACGAGAGGGCCTCCTGCTTGTCCGGCGGCACGCCCTCGCCAAGATAGTAGAGCTTGCCGAGCACGCACTGGGCATCGGCGTTGCCGGCCTCGGCCGCCTTGACCAGGTTCTTGATGACCTCTAATTCAGAGGGTGGCATGCGCTGGACCTTGAAGCGGCTGGAGACGGGCGGCGAGCCGGGGGGCCCCGGACCCGCCGGGTAACTGGAACGGCGTTCATCTTACCATGAACGAACTCTCGGCGCTAACTGAACTTGCGCCCTCGCGGAACCTTGTAGCCGCGCCCTCCGGAAGGGGCGGGGCGCGCCGGCGGCCCTTCGGCCGGCCCAGGGCGCGGGCTCGCCTGAACTCCCTCCGGTTCATTCCGGAACCCCCTCCCGCGCCTTATCGGAATCCCTGCGCTGTCTCTCCCCGTCCCCGCGGCGCGGCTCTCCGCGTTCCATGTCCCGGCGCCCGCGCGGCCTTGCCGGTTCCGCCCCCGGCCGCAGGCGCCGCCCTCCCCTGCGGCGGCGCCCTCATGGCCCGCGTTATTCAGCGGCGCCCCCATGAACGGCGGCGGCGGCCGGCCCCGCGAGGCGCGCCTGTCCCTTAGGCCGGCCGACGGGCCACTGTCCCCGAGCATGATTTGAGGATCGGTCTCATCCCGTGCTAGATATGGAGGGTCCAGCGCGCCGCCGCGCCGCCCGCCTCCCCGCCCCGCTCCGGCGGGAAACCGCCCCCTGCGGCTTCCCCGGCGCCGCGGCGGCCCCCTCAGGGAGAACGATCCACATGTCCCAGAAACGGAAGAACAGGGCAAAAGAGCGCCGGGCGGTATACCTCCTGCCTAACCTGTTCACCACCTTCAGCCTCTTCGCCGGCTTCTACTCCATCGTCTCCTCCGTCAACGGCCGTTTCGTGGCGGCCGCCTGGGCCATCATCCTCGCTGCCGTCTTCGACACCCTGGACGGCACGGTGGCCCGCATGACCAGGACCACCTCGCGCTTCGGGGTGGAGTACGACTCCCTGTGCGACCTCCTGTCCTTCGGGGCGGCCCCCGCCGCGCTCCTTTACCAGTGGGCCCTCAGGCCGGACAAGTTCCATTTTCTCAGGACTCTTCCCTCCGATGACAAGACCATGACCCTGGGCTTCGTGGTGGCCTTCGTGTTCCTGGCCTGCGGGGCCCTCAGGCTCGCCCGCTTCAACGTCTCGGCAGGCGACCGCGACCCCGGCTTCTTCCAGGGGCTCCCCATCACCGGGGGCGCGGCCATCGTCGCGGCGGCCGTGCTGTGGCACAGCCGCTTTCCCGGGGCCAAGCCCATCCCCCCGGAGCCGGCCCTGGTGCTTACGCTTTCCCTGGTCCTGAGCTTCCTCATGGTCTCGAACCTCGACTTCTTCAGCCTCAAGAACAAGATGATCGCCCGCAACTCCCGCCCCTTCGAGACCCTGGTGCTCTTAATCCTCGTGCTGGCCCTGCTCATCATCAAGGGCCGCACGCTGCTGTTCCCCCTGGGCCTGATCTTCATGGCCTCGGGGCCGGTGACGACCTTCATCCGCGCCCGCCGGAGGCGGCTTGCGGGCTTGCCCGAGGCCCTGCCTTCCGGATCTGAGGGGGGGAGCCAGGACCGCGAGACCGGCCCCGGCGGCGCGGGAGACTCCAGGGAAGGCCCGGCGGAGCCGGCCGGGGATCCTTCCTCCCCGCGCGCCGCGGACGGCCCGCCTGCCCAAGGCGTCTCCGCATCCGGAGAAGGCCCCCAGGGAGCGGACGGGCCCGGGCAGGGGGCGTAGCCCGTGCTCCCCTTGGCCTCAGGCCCCCTTTCCGCCGTCGCCCTCGCGGCTTTGCCCCTGGCGCTCCTCGCCCTCCTTCCGGCCCGCAGGGCCGGGGCCGCAGGGCCCCCGCTGGCGCCGGCGCAGAGGGCCCCCCGGGCAGGCGCTCCCCCCCCTGGAAGGCGGCAGCCTCCGCCCGGAGGCCGCCCCGGGCCCAGGCTCAAGGCCCTGGGGGCCGTCGCCGCGGCGGCGGCGGCGGCCCTGTGGCTGGGCCTCTCCTTTCTGGGTTCCCCCGGAGGCGAGGCCCCGCAGGCGCCCG
>JAITRL010000035.1 GCA_031288415.1 Deltaproteobacteria bacterium
CGGCCGGCCGGGGGGCCGCAAATGGCACCCCGGCTAATACTGGGAGCTTCCCCCCGGCCCTCGCGACCGCGCGGGCCGGCGCAAAGCTCCCCCTTTTTTTGGGAAAGCCGCGGGGAAAACCGTTCCTGGCGGAGGCGGCGGAAAAACCGTTCCGGGCCGCTCAGCCGCTGGGCCAGGCCCGGCACCGCCGTCCGCGGCAGGGGCGCTTCCGCGGCCGCCGGAACCCGCAGGGCCCTCAGGGTCGTCAGGGCAAGCCGGGCTCTCCGGCCCTGAGGCTTGAGAGGCCTCGGCAGGCGCGGCGCCCGTCTTGCGCAAGGCAGGCGGGGTCCCGGCAAGCCCGCGCCCGCTTCCGGGGAGGCCTGCGGCAGGGAAGCCTTCCCGCGCCTGAACAGGCGCCCGGCCGGGCCTGAGGCGCAGAGGGCCGCCGCGGCGATCTTCACGAGGCTGCCCGGAACGAAGGGCGACGCCGCGAGATAGGGATCTTTCCCGGGAAAGCCAGAGGTTGACGTGGAGCCTTACGGCTCCCGCGAGATTGACGAGCGCCGCGGCCGGCGCGCCGCAGGCGGCAAGCCTCGTGAAACCTCCCCCGGCACGGGCTCCCGGCCCCGCGACGGCGGCGGCCGGCGGGAACGACCGCGCGAAGCCGGCCGCGGGCCCGAAGAGGAGCGCGGGACCGGCGGCCCCGCCGGAGAAGGCCGGGAACCCCGCCAGCCCCGCCCCACGTAAAGGGAGGCCGCCTTCCAGGCGCGGGGGCCCTCCGTGAAGCCGCGCGGCGGCACGAAAAACGTCTGCAGGGTCACGGGCGCGTGGCCCAGGGGAAACGAGATCCGGGCCCCGGCGGCGTGAGGGCCGCCCGGAGGGCTGCCCTGGCCGCCCGGAGGGCTGCCCTGGCCGCCCCGGCCGTGTCTTTGGGCGTGAAGGCGAAGCGGCGGCGCGCACGAGTTTCCTTTGGAGGGGCCGGCCTGCGGGCAGCGGCCCCATTTACGCGCCGCAGGCCGCGGCGCCTTTCCTGCCTGCGGGTTCAGTCCCCGGGGCAGGGCCGCACGCCGAATTCCGGGAGCCTTTTGAGATCCCCGGGATCGCGCGTGAACAGGCTTTCCTCCCCCTTGAGCAGGAGCCAGCAGTCGGCCAGTTCCCTGAGCAGGTACGGCTCGTGAGTGGCGATCACCGCGGACGCCCCCCGCCCCTTAAGGCGGCGGAGATCTTCCAGGAGGGCCAGGCACCCCGGCCAGTCCAGGCCCGAGAACGGCTCGTCCAGAAGCACCGCCCTGGGGCCGCCCGCGAGGGCCGAGGCGATGGCGAGCCGCTTCTTCTGGCCCGGCGACAGGGTCTCCACCGGAGTCTCCAGGATCTCGACAAGCCCCCAGGCCGCGGCAACGGCATCGGCCCCTGAGGGAGGAAGCCCCGCCCTGGAGGAAGCTGTCCGGGCCATGGCCAGTTCCAGCTCCTCTCTGGCATCCGCGCCCAGGAGATAATGGTCAGGCTCCTGCGGAAGCAGGGCGGTCCCCAGGCTCAGAGCCTCACGGGAGGAGTCCCCGCAGATCTCGACCCGCCCTTCCAGCGGCGATTCCAGGCCGCCCAGGATGTCCAGCAGCGTGCTCTTGCCCGAGCCGTTGGCGCCGCACAGGAGCATGAAGCCGCCCTCCGGGAGCCCGAAGCTGAGGCCCCCGAAGAGCTCGCGGCCCCCCGGGCGGGCGAATCTCAAGCCTTCCGCCTTCAGCGTCATCGCAGGCATCCCGCGCCGGCAGCTTCAGCAGGGCCCTGCGCCGCCGTCAGGGCCCGGGGGGCCGTCAAGGCAAGCGGGGCTCTCCTGGCTTTCGCGGCGTTCGTTCGCGGGGTCACCTTCCGCAAGGCCGCCTGCGGAGCCTGCGGCGGAGGCGGAGGCGGCGGAGGCGGAGGAGGAGGAGGAGGAAGAAGAATGCTCAGGTCCCGGCGCCTCTTGGGCGCCGCCTGCCTCAGGGTCCCTGGTCTTTTGCGGCGCGGCGGACTTCGGGCCGAGGGTCGTCCCGGCCCTCAAGAGGCGCCTCGCCGGCCCCGCGGCGCAGAGGGCCGCCGCGGCCAGCTTCACCGCGTCGCCCGGCACGAAGGGCAAGACCGCCAGGAACGATTTTCCCCAGGAAAGCGAGAGGTTGACGCAGATGCCAATGGCTCCCGCGGCGTATATGAGCGCCGTGGCCAGCGCCCCGAAGGCGAAAAGCCGAGCGAAGCCTCCGCCCGCCCGGGCCCCCATCCCCGCCAGGGCGGCGGCCGGCGGGAACGACAGCGCGAAGCCCGCCGTGGGCCCGAAAAGGAGCGCGGGCCCCGCGACCCCGCCTGAGAAGACAGGGAAGCCCGCCAGGCCCGCGCCCACGTAAAGGGCGACCGCCTTCCAGGCGCGGGGGCCCTCCGTGAAGCCGCACAGCAGCACGAAAAAGGTCTGCAGGGTCACGGGCACGGGGCCCAAGGGGATCGAGAGCCAGGCCCCGGCGGCGATGAGGGCCGCCCAGAGGGCTGCCCTGGCCGCTCCGGCCGTGTCTTTGAGAGTGAAGGGCGAAGTGGTCGCGCGCATGAGGATCCTTGGAAGCCGCGGCTGCGGGCAGGGCTTTGCGCCGCAGGGACAGGGGGATTTCAGGACAGGCCGCGAGATCCGGGCAGGCCGGCCGGGAGGCGTCTCGAAAGCCGGCCGGGCGGGCCTTGGCGGGGCAGGCCGGCCGTGCCGTTCAGGGGGCAACGCGGAATAATGCGGGGAGGCGGAGGAAATGCCCGGCGCTCCGGACAGGCCGGGGGAGCGGTTTCGGCGCGAGAGGCGGAACCGCCGGAAGCCCCGGGCCGCGCGGAGGCAGGGGCCTGAGAGGCCGCGCCCGCGCTTGCCTCCCTGCCCTGAGCCCGGAAGGCCTTAAAGAATAAAGCCTCAGGGCGCCGGGTCAGGGCCGCAGGGCGGCCAGGGGAATCCCCAGGCCCTCGTCCTCGCCGGAGACGAGGTTCAGGTTCACGACCGCCTGGGAGGCCGCGCCCCGGGCCAGGTTGTCTATCACCGAGACGATCTTGAGGATGCCGGCGCCCTCGTCCAGGAAAAGCGCGACGTCGCAGAAGTTGGTGCCCCGCACGTCCGCGGTCTCGGGAACCCTGCCTTCAGGCCGCACCCTCACGAAGCGCTCGGAGGCGTACCTGAGCTCGTACAGGCCCCGGATCTCCTGGTACGGCGGAAGCCTCTCGGCGTCAAGGTAAATCGTCGCCTCTATCCCGCGGTTCATGGGGACCAGATGCGGCGTGAAGGAGAGCCTCAGGGGCCTTCTCGCCAGGAGCGAGAGCTCCTGAATCATCTCGGGGGTGTGGGCGTGCCCCGTCACCTTGTAGGCGTGGAAATTGTCCGAGGCCTCCGAGAAGAGCGAAGAGGGGACCGGTGACTTGCCGGCCCCGGAGACGCCGCTTTTGCAGTCGCAGATGACGGGGCTGTCGGGGCCCAGGAGACCCTTTTCCGCCAGAGGGGCCAGCGAGAGGATCACGCAGGTGGGATAGCAGCCGGGGTTGGCCACCAGGCGGGCCCGGGGGATTTCGGCGCGGTGAAGCTCCGGGAGCCCGTAGACGGCCTCGGCAAGAAGTTCCGGGCTCTCGTGCTCCGCCTTGTACCATACGGGATACTGGGCGGCGCTCTTGAGCCTGAAGTCGCCCGTGAGATCTATGGCCTTGGCCCCCAGGGCGAGGATCCGAGGGGCCAGGGCCATGGAGGCCCGGTGGGAGACCGCGAGGAAGAAGACTTCCGGGAAACGGCCGGGGTCAGTCTCCCTGATTTTCTCCAGATCGGCCGGATCCTCCAGGACCAGCCCGGCGTAGGCCGGCACCCCCGCAAGGTGCGGGAGGGAATCGGTCAAGGCCCTGCCCGCCTCCCCCCTGGAAGTGACTACCGTCACCTCGGTTCCGGGCCTCTGCGCCAGGATGCCCAAGACGGCCGACCCCGTGTAGCCGGTCGCGCCTATCACGCCTATCCGCATGAGTTCACCTGCCTTTTCCCGCCCCCGGCGGAGGTTTCAGGCCGCCTGCCGGCGGCATGGCGCGCAAGGCCGATGCCCGCCTTGAGCCTGCCGCGCGAGGCGGGCAAAAAAAATCCGGGCCCATCCCTTTCGGAAGGGGCCCGGATCCGTGGAAAAGCGAAGCGCTCAGGGCGCCCCCCCGTAAGGCTAGCGCTTGGAGTACTGGTAGCGGGCCCTGGCGCCCTTCTGGCCGTACTTCTTGCGCTCCTTCTCGCGGCTGTCCCTGGTGAGGAGCCCGGCCTTCTTCAGAACGGGCCTCAGGCTGGAGTCGTAAGCCTCGAGGGCCTTGGCGATGCCGTGGCGAACCGCGCCCGCCTGGCCGGAGACGCCGCCCCCGGAGGCCAGGATGTGGATGTCGAACTTCCCGTGGTTGTTGGTGAGGGCCAAAGGCTGCTCGCATATGATGCGCAGGGTGTCGCGGGCGAAGTATTCCTTGAGGTTGCGCCGCCTGTTCACCGTGACCGTGCCCGTCCCGGGGGCGAGCCATACCCTGGCGATGGCGTTCTTGCGTTTGCCGGTGGCGTAGAACCTGTCGATTGGCATGGTGTACCTTGGGCTTTCCCGGCGGCTACAGGAGCTCGATGGGCTCGGGCTTTTGGGCGGAATGGGGGTGCTTGGGGCCGACGTAGACCTTGAGCTTTTTGAGCTGCCTGCGCCCCAAGGAGTTCTTGGGGAGCATGCCGCGCACCGCGCGCATCAGGATGTCGCGGGGCTTGCGCTCGAGCAGCGTCTTGGCCGGGGTCTCCCTGAGGCCGCCGATGAAGCCGGTGTAATGACGGTAGATCTTGTCCTCCAGCTTGCGCCCGGTGAAACGCACCTTCTCGGCGTTGACCACGATCAGGAAATCGCCGGTGTCGCAGTGGGGGGTGAAGATGGCCTTGTGCTTGCCGCGGAGCCGGCGGGCTATCTCGGAGGCCAGGCGCCCCACCACCTTGCCGGCGGCGTCTACGACGAACCACTTCTTGTCGACCAGCGGCTCTTTGGCCATGAAAGACTTGTTGGCGTTCATCTGGAATCCCTTGGGCGGCCTCGCCGGGCCCGCCCCGCGCTTCGGGGAGGCTCGTCATCGGCGCGGAAAGGCCTGGAACGGTGTTTATAGCACCGCCGCCTTGGGCTGTCAAGAGGAAACCCGCGCGGGCCATCCCCCGGGCGGGCTTCCGGGAGGGCCCCTCCCTGGGAGGCAAGGCTTCCGGGCAGGGCCCTCCGCCAAAGGCCTCCTGGCTCTCCCCGCTACGCCTTCCGCTCCGTCACCCCGTAAAAGAAGCCGTCCATGCGGTGGCGGTGGGTTACGGTCCGGTACTGGCCCGGACAGACCCGCAGCGGCTCCAGCGAATCGGGTACGGATTCCGCCGGCCGGAAGTCCGGGTTGCCTGCCAGGAAGCGCTCCGCTATCTCCGGGCCTTCCTCCCTGGTCACGGTGCAGACGCAGTAGACGAGCCTTCCGCCGGGCCGCACGGCGGCCGCCGCCGAGGCGAGAAGGCCCGACTGGAGTTCCGCGAAGCGGGGGATGTCCTCAGGCGAGCGCCGCCACTTGATGTCCGGGCGGCGGCGCAGGATGCCCAGGCCCGTGCAGGGGGCGTCAACCAGCACGAGATCCCAGGACGGCTCAAGGCTGGCCTTCAGGACATCGGCGTTGGCGACGCTCACGCGGTCGGACAGCCCTAAACGCTTGGCCTCGCGGGAAAGATCGTCAAGCCTGAGGCGCGAGCTGTCCAAGGTGGAGCACCTGGCGTCTGGGAAGGCCCCCAGAAGCGCGAAGGACTTGCCGCCCTTGCCCGCGCAACAGTCCAGGATCCGGCGCGGCGCCGGCCCTCCCGGGGGGGCCGAGAGAAGCGGCACGAGCTGCGAGGCCTCGTCCTGGATAGTGAAGAGCCCCTCGGCGAAGCCCGGCCAGGAGTCAGGCCGGCCTTGCGGGGCCTCGGGCACGAGGCCCCAAGGCGAGAATTGGGTGGGCCGTACGGGGAAAGGAAGAGTCCTCGCGAAGGCCTCGCGGTCCCCGGCCCTGGGGTTGAGGCGCAGGACCGCGGGGGCAGGCTGGTTGCCGGCGGCCAGGTAGGCCCGGGTCTCGCGGGTGCCCCACTCCGAGACGAGCTTTTTCACCAGCCACCCCGGGTGCGAGTAGAAAGTGGCGAGGCGCTCGACCTCGGGGGTGTCATCCCCATCCCGCTCCTGAGGCCAGAACCTGTTCGCCTCCTTATCCCGCACGAAGGCCCGCAGGACCGCGTTGATGAGCCCCTCGCGGCCCGGAGCGAAGCTTTTGCCTAAGGCCGTGGTCTCGTTGACGGCGGCGTGGTGCGGGACACGGTTCAGGAACATGATCTGGGCCAGCCCCATCCGCAGAAGGATGCGCGACGTCCGGGAGGCGACGGACCCGGCCCTGAGCTTGCCGTCTATCAGGAAGTCCAGGCGGGACTGATGCCTGAGGCAGACGTAGACGATGGCCTGGGCGAGCGCCATGTCCTTGCGCGAGAGCATTACCCCCAGCCTGTCCAGGACATCCTCCGGATGCGCCCCTTCGTAGGTGGCTTTCAGGGCGCCCAGGGCCACCCTCCGCGGGTTGGCGGACAGGGCCCCGCCCTGAGATTTCGCGGTAGGCTCCAACATGAGGCGGGGACCTTTCTGGCCGTGCGCTCCGCCCGGCAGACCGGCGGGGGGCCCCGGCCGGGGAAATCTCCCGGCCGGGGAGCGGAAACCGGAAAACGCCCGGCCCAAGCGGCCTGAAGCCGCCATCGCGGGAAGGCGGCAGGCCGCCGGAGGGCGCCAGGCGGAAAAAGCCGCCGCGGCATGGGCCCTGGGGCGGAAAAGGACGGAACCGCCCGCTGGCGGCTCATGGCTAAGGAGCGATCAGCCCGCGCGGGAGCCGGGCCGGAAAACGGGCCAAGAGACGGGAAAGCCCTCCCGTTCAGGGGCAGGCCTTTAGGCAAGGCCTGCGGCGGCGATGACGCCCTCAGCCGCGGAAAAAAACAATGGGCGGAAAAGATCAATCTTTACAAGCAGTTGAGTACCATAGGCCTAACCTCCGCCCGCTCTGGCCGGGGCCGGGCCGAGGGCCTGCGGAAACCCGGCCTTCCCGGAGGGGGCCCGCTGCCTTTGGAACGCGAGCGGGCCTCCCGCTACAAGAAAATGATACGCCAGCCAATTTCTTCTCGAAAACCATTTAACTTTCCCGGCCGTACTGTCGATAAGAGAGCAAAGGCCGGCGATGCCGGCAAGGACCTGAAGGGCCGGCAAGCCCGGAGGGCCCTTCCGACGAGGCGGCGCGCGCCTGCCCAGACAAGCGGCGCGGCCACGAAGAGGCGGGCGGCCAAGCCCCAAAGGCCGCAGAGCCCCTAAGGCGGGGACGGCCCGCCGAACCCTGCGCGGAACGCCTTCGGCCGGAGGCCCGCGAAGGGCGGCACACTCTCACTTCCGGAGGGAATATGATGGCCCCTTTGAACGCATTGGACAAGATAGGCCTGAACATCGACCAGGTCTCCCAGATGACGGGCGTCAAGAAGACGACCCTCAGGTACTGGGAAAAGGAATTCTCGGAATACCTCAAGCCGGAGAGGACCGACACGAAACGCCGCCAGTATTCCCTTGAGGAGGTGGAGAAGGTCGGAGTCTTAAAGCAGCTCATCGAGGAGGAGAAGTACAAGTCGGCCGGGGTCCGGCTCAAGCTCGGCATCGGCGTCAACCGGCCGGCCTCCCCCGGCCCTGCGGCTACCGCCCCGCCAGGGCGTGAGGCCGCCGGGAACACGTCCCCGGACGGGTGACGGCCGCCTTTCGCCCGGGCCTCCGTACCCTCCGGCGGCCCAGGCCCCGCATCGTCAGCCAGGGACGGCGGCGGCGGGATTTCCGCAAAATGGCGGGACAAAGGGAACTCCCCTTCCGGGAGCCCCCTTTGTCCCGTTTTTTTTTGCGGCCGCCGCTTTTCTGCCCATTATAGCCGATTGCCGCGCTCTTTGCAGGCCCGGCTTCCGGGCCCCCTTCCCAAGCGCGGCCTACAGGCCAAGCCCGGCCGCGCCGCGAGAATCTCAAGCCTTGCGGCGGCGGGCCTGATATCCCTGGCGGCGGCCGCCGGGCCGCCGCCCCGTCTGCCTTACGGGCCGCCGGCCTTTAGGGGACCTGTCGCCTCCGCCGCAGGCGGCGCGCGTGCCGGGGCCCCCCGCTTCTTTCCTTCGGCTCCGGCCCGGCGCCGGGCGGCCTGAAGCTTCCGGGGACGCCGAAGGCCCGCGCGGCCGCGAACGTTTCGGCCGCCGGAGGCGCCTGCGGCGGAATACTCCGAAAGCCGGCCGTGACGGCGGCGCCCTTGACCCGCGGACGTCTCCCGCGGGAAAGAGCGGCCGCAGGGGGCCTGCGGGGCCCGCCAAACCTGGATCCGCCGCGATTCCCGGCAGGCCCGCGGAGGCGGGAAGGGACGGCTGCGCCTGGGGCCGGAAGCCTCTTCAGGCGCCGGGAAAGCGCCCCGCCAGCCGTACCCGATCTCGGTTCAGGCGCCTACGGGCCGTCCCCGCAAGGCTTCCGGGAGGTTCCTGAAGGCCGGCCCCGGTCTCCGGGTCCCGAAAAAAAAGGAGGGGGCCGGATCTTCCCGGACTCCAAGGGCGCCGATTGAACGCTCCTGCCGTGCCGTCTCCGGCCGCGTGTCCGGGCTCTTCGCCTCCGCCGCCGGGCGCGCCTTCCGGGAGGAGGCCGCAGCCTCCCGGAAGAGGCCGGCCGCAGGCCGTCCGTAACCCTCAAGCGGGCTTCGCGGCCAAAAGCACCGTCGCCGCCGCCGCCAGGCCTTCCCCGCGCCCCAGAAAGCCCAGGCTTTCCGTGGTCTTCCCCTTCACGTTGAAACGGCAGGCCTCGGACCCCAAAGCCCCGGCCAAGGCCCTGGCCATCTCGCCGCGCCTCGGGGCCACCTTGGGCCGCTCGCCGATGACGGTCAGATCAGCGTTCACGATCTCCAGGCCGCTCCCGGCCAGGGCCCAGACCCTCCGGAGGATCTCGGCTCCGGAGACCCCCTTCCAGCCGGGCTCCGTGTCAGGGAAGACCCCCCCGATGTCGCCAAGTCCGGCCGCGCCCAATATGGCATCCGCCAGGGCGTGGGCCAGGACGTCGGCATCCGAATGGCCCAGGAGCCCCCGTTCGCCGGGGAATTGGACGCAGCCCAGCCACAGCGGGCGGCCGTCGTCGGCGAAGGCATGGAAGTCGAAGCCTTGCCCCACCCTCAGGCCCTGAAAGGAAAGAGGCCCGGACAGGCCTTCGGGGGATGCCTCCCCGGCTCCCGGAGGCCCCTCGGCGCGCGGGCCGCGGCCTTCGCCCGGAGAGCCTTGCGGGCACGGGAGGCCTTGGGCGGCTTTCAGGGCATCCAGCGCGGCCGTAGGCGCGGGACTCCTGTCCAGGATCTGGGCCGCTATGAGTTCAGCGAGCTCAAGATCCCGCCGCGAGGTGATCTTAATATTGCAGGCGTCGCCTCTGACCAGGAAAACCTGTCTCCCCAGCCGCTCGGAAAGCGAGGCCTCGTCCGTGGCTTCCGCGATCCCGGCGCCGGAAAGCGCCTCCTCCAGGAGCTCCCTGGGGAACCCCTGAGGCGTTTGAGCCTGCCAGAAGCCCCGGCGCGGGACAGTGCTCACGACGTAAAAGCCGGGAAGGTCCCCCGGCTCCCCCCGGCCTTCAGCCGCAGGGCGCCGGGCCGCCCCCTGGGGAACCGTTAATTCCGCCAGCGGGGCCCCGGCCTTGAGGGTGTCAGTGAGCGGCACGGCCGCCAAGGCCGGCCCGAAGGCCATGGCGGCCTTCCTGACCCTGGAGATGAGTTCCGCCGTCACGAAAGGCCTTACCCCGTCGTGGACGAGCACTATGCCGCAGGAGCTGTCCAGGGCCCTGAGGGCGCACAGGACCGACTCCGAGCGGGTGGCCCCGCCAGGGCAGATCTTGATCTTGGTGGACAGCGGGAGAAGGGCCTCCTCGAACGCCCCCGTCAGGGAGGCCGGAACCGCGCAGACGACGGAGCTTATCTCCGGGTGCCCGGCGAAAGCCCTGGCCGCCCAGGCCGCTACAGGGATTCCCCCCAATGGCCTGAGCTGCTTGACGGGTCTTCCGGGCTCCCCGAAGCGGGTCCCCGATCCTCCCATGGCCAGTATGGCCCCTGTCAGCAAAAGCCCGACCCCCCTCTCCCGCGGCTTCCGGCTGAAGCCCGCCGCCCGCCGCCCTTCCCTGCGGCATGCCCGCCCGGCCTTTCCAGGCGGCATCTTCCGAGGGTTCCCAGGACAGCCGCCGAAGGGCTCCCGGGCCAATTCACCCGTGAGGCGCCGTCCGCAAGGCTCCGGCGGGCCGGAACGCCGCCGCCCCGGCCGGCTCCCGCCTCGGGGAGCGGCCGGCGGGGGCCCCTCAAGGCCCGCGCCTTAAAAAAAAATCCGGGTAGGCCTGTAAGCCGGGTTCTGTAAGCCCGGCCCCTCGCGGGGCCGGGCCGGCAGCCATTCATCTAGGCGCAAGGTTTCCCTTGCGCTCAAGCGACCAACCCGAGGACAAGACGGGCAGCCTTGTGGTCCCCTGCTTGGTCTTGCTCCCGACGGGGCTTGCCTGGCCCGCCCGGTCGCCCGGGCGGCCGGTGAGCTCTTACCTCACCCTTTCACCCTTGCCTTTTCAGGCGGTCTCCTTTCTGTTGCGCTTGCCCGGGGTTTCCCCCGCTGGGAACTGCCCAGCGCCGCGCCCTGTGGAGCCCGGACTTTCCTCCCGGGGCGACGGATCGCCCCCGGCGGCTGCCCGGCCTGCCCGGATATCCCTTAGGGGAAGCGGCCCTCCCCTCCTTAAGCCCCGCCTCCAAAAAAAGCGGGCCGTCAGATCACGATTCTACTTGCGGAAGTCCCGCGCGAGGAAGTCGTCGTCAGGGAGGCCCTCCTCGGTAAAATCATCGCCGGGAAAGCCGCCCTCGGGGAAATCGCCCCCAGGGTGGCCCTCCTCGGGAAAATCGCCGCCGGGAAAGCCTTCGCTGAGAAAATCACCCTCTGGCAAGCCGTCCCCGCGCAAGCCCGCCCCGGAAGAGTCCTCCGCGGGGAAAAGGCCCTCAGGGGCAGGCGCCCCCGAGAAAGGCTCCTCTGGGGAGACGGCCTCGGGGCCAAGCTCCTCCAGGGCAAGCTCAGCGCGGGAAAGAACCCCGGGAAGGCACGGCTCCAAGATCTCCCCGCCAGGCCTAAGGCTCCCCTTCTTTCCCAGCAAAGCCGCCTTGCCCGCCATGCGGTCGGCCTCGGCGTTGAAATTCCGGCGCACGTGGGAGATGCTCCAGCCCTCGAAGCGCGAGAGGGCCTCGGCCGCCTCCGCGAACAGGCCCTTGAGGTGCGCGGCCTTTACCTTGTAGACGCCCTGGATCTGGCGCACCACTAGTTCGGAATCCATACGCACGTCCAGGGAGCGGACTCCGGCCTCGAAGGCCCTTGCGGCCCCCAGGCTCAGCCCCTGGTACTCGGCCTGGTTGTTGGTGACTTGCCCGAGGAAGACCCCGAGCCTGAAGACCGGGCGGCCTGAAGGATCCAGGAGCACGGCCCCGGCCCCTCCGGGTCCGGGGTTGCCCAGGGAGGCCCCGTCAGCGAAGAGGAGATGCCTTGCGGGAGCCGGATCAAGGCCCGGAGCCGTTGGCCCCGCGGACGGGTGAGCCGCGAGGCCGCCCGCGCGCGCCGGAGGCCGGCAGGGCCGGCCGGGCAAAGGGCCGCCCTGGGCGCCTTCGCCAGGTCCCCGGGGGCCTCCGGCAAGTCCCCGGGGCTCGCGGGGCAAGGTCAGCGGCTCCCCGCCGCTAGGAAGGGCACGGCCTTCGGTCACTTTGGCCTCCCGGAGCCTCGCGCCTTCGGCAGACTTGGCTTTCCCGCCTTTGGCCGCTACGGGCTTCCCGCCCTCGGGGGCCAGGGGCTTCGCGCCTGCGGCGGCCTGGGCTTTCGCTCCCGCGGCGGCCTGGGCTTTCGCGCCCGCGGCGGCCTGGGCTTTCCCTTCCTTAGCGGCTTGGGGCTTCGCGCCTGCGGCGGCCCGGGCTTTCCCTTCCTTAGCCGCTTGGGGCTTCGCGCCTGCGCCGGCCTGGGCTTTCCCGCCCTTGGCCGCCTTGAGCTTCCCGCCCTTGGCGGCTTGGGCTTTCCCGGCTTCGGGGGCCTGGAGGGGCCCGCCCTTGGCGGTTTGGGCTTTCTCGGCTTCGGGGGCCTGGAGGGGCCCGCCTGCGGCCGCACATGAGTTCCCGTCTTGCGGGCCGGATTGAGCCAAGCCGCCGCAGGGGCAGTCAGCCCCGGTAAACTCGCCTCCCGGCCGCAAAACTCCCGCCTTTCCAAGACTTGACGCCCTGCCGGCCATGAGGTCGGCCACGGCGTTGGATTTCCGCGACACGTAGGCTATGGTCCAGCCCTCAAGGCGGGAAAGCTCCTCAAGGGCCAGGGCGTGAAGGTTCTTGACGTCCGTTGCCTTCACCTTGTAGGCGCCCTGGATCTGGCAGACCACGGTCTCGGAGTCCATGTGCACGTCAAGGACGCGGGCCCCCGCCGCGAAGGCCCGGCGGACTCCCAGGATAAGCCCTTGGTACTCGGCCTGGCTGCTGGTGACGTCGCCCAGGAACACTCCCAGGCGGAAGACCTCCCGGCCGGAAGGATCCAGGAGCAGGGCCCCGGCCCCTCCGGGGCCTGGGTTTCCCAGCGAAGACCCGTCAGCGTAAAGGGCGTGCCTCCCGGAAACCGGGGCTAGGCTCATTTGCCGGAACTCCTTCCGTGGAAGCCGGCCGCGGCGCCCCCGGACAGAAGCGACGAGAACCTGCCTTTGGTCTCCGGGCCCGGCTTGCGGGCCCCGGCCCTCATCATCTGGATCCACATGGGCTGGACCTGGGGGAGGCTGGTCATGAGGACCTTCACGAAATTCTGGAGATTTGCCGGGGAGAGGTTGATGACCTCCAGCGCGTAGGCGAGATCGATCTCCGGGTCCTCCAGGCGCATGGGGTTTCCCGCCTTGTGGGCAAGGTTGTCGGACAGGTTCACCAGGGCCGCCATCTCCTTGCGGCCCGGACAGGTCCTGGGGGAATGGTGGTAGAGGATGCCCTGCTGAAAGACCTCGGGGAGGTTCCAGTTGCGGGCCAGAAGGTAGCCGATGATGGCATGGGACAGGCCCAGGGACTTTTCGGCGTCAAGGAAGGGCACTCCCGCGTCAGTGAGCTCCAGGAGCTGCTGGAACTGCTGCGGGAACTTGGAGACCAGGATAATGACGCCCAACTCGTGCAGGAGCCCGGTGATCATCGCCTCGGAGGGCTCGCAGACCTTGGTGATGACGGCCAGCTCCCTGGCTATCCAGGACACCGAGAGGCTGTGCAGCCACAGCTCCTCCCCGTTGAAGCCCTTGGGGATCTGGGACAGGTCGAAGGTCTCGGAGAGCCCCAGCCCCATGGCCATGAACTCCAGCTCCTTGAAGCCGATGATGAGGATGGCCCGCTCGATGGTGGAGACCGGGGTGGTGAGCCCGTAGAAGGCGGAGTTGCTGAGGCTGATGACCTTGGCCGCCAGTGCGGGATCCTGCTCGAGGACCCTCTCCAGGTCCTTGGGCTGGGTCTTCTCGTCCATGAGAAGGCTCAAGAGGGTGTACATGGTGTGCGGGAGGCTCACGAGCCTCCCGATGTCGGGAAGACGGTGCGCCACCTGGGCATCGATCTGGTTTTCCAGGTCGTCTTTGGCGTTTTGCTGGCGCGTCTCTGCCACGGCTGTTCACCCCAAGGGGAAGAAAACGAGCGGTAAAAGGCCCCTGGGGCGGCCCGCCGTGCCAGGGAGGACTTGAGGCCCC
>JAITRL010000079.1 GCA_031288415.1 Deltaproteobacteria bacterium
AACGGTAATCCCCAGCTTGCGGGCTATGGCAACGTCGGATTCCCTGCTACCGTCTTCTGGATAATCCGGGCTCTCTGGATCATTTTGGCTTCATGGGGTCTGGTGTTCGCACAGCCCCAGAGAATGGCGGCTTTTTCCTCAGTTCTGTTTGATTTTTCGGCTGTCAATGGCATCGGCAACCTCTATGTGCCATAAAATTTATAATAGTATATGAATATTTGTAGCTTTGCACTATCTTGAAAAATCAAGAGTTACGGCTAAATTCAGTGGCGCCTGGAAAAATCCGGCATTTCCGGAGATCACCGGGAACCGGAGGTCCTTGAAGATCCCCATGATCCGGAGGCCTCAGAGGAACAGCTGTCACCCGCGCCGCAGGAGACCGCTGGGGAGGCCTAGCTTCCAAAGAGGCCCCGGCCCATGATCGGCAGGGCCTGGGTTATGCGGTCCCGCAGGGCCATAAGAGAGACATCGAAGGAGTCGAGCCGCCCGTCCTCGAAGGTCCCGATATTGCCGGAGCGGGCGGCCTCCTCCAAAGCCGCCGCGTCGGAAGCGAGCCTGAAGGCCCCGATGTCGCCCAAGGCGCCCTTGATGGCATGGACCCTGGCCTCGAGGAGCCCGAGCCTTCCGGACTCGTCCCCTCCCTCCCTGGATTCGGCGTACTGGAGGTAGCCGGTGAGTTCCGCGAGAAAGATTTCCAGCTTGCGTCGGTAGAGCGCGGGCGAACCTCCGCAACGCGCGAGGCCGGCCTCGGGATCGTAACCGTCCAGGCCTTTGAGAACGGCGGGCAGGCGGAAGGAGGAGGCGGAAGATCCCGCCTGCCGGGCGGAACGGGCTTGTTCAGAGGCGGCCTCATGGATCAGGCCAGCGGCGGAAGCGGACTCTGGACTTAGGCCAACGCCGGAAAAGTCGCCCGGCGGGCCGGAGGGGCGGCCGGGCTGCCCGGATTGGGAACTCGCTTGGCCATCGGGCAGGCTGGCGGCTGGGCCGGAGGCGGTGCCTGGCTGGCCGCCTGACTGGGAGGATACGGAAGCTTCGCCCGCTCCGACGGATAAGCTTTCGGCAGACGCTTCCGCGAAGGGGATCTTCGCGGCCTCAGGCAGCCATTTGTCCAGGATGGCCGCAATGTCCCTGGCTTCGACGGGCTTGGAGAGGTAGTCCGTGAAGCCCAGGGAGATGAGCCTCTCCCGCGCGCCGGTCAGGGCGTCGGCGGTAAAGGCGATGACGGGAGCCTCGCGGTAGTGGTCGGACAGGGAACGGATCAGCTTCATGGCGGCATAGCCGTCCAGTCCCGGCATGAGCTGATCGACGAGGATCAGATCGAAGCTCTTTCCCTTGGCGGCCTCGACGGCCTCCTCGCCGCCGGTGGCGGTCTCCACCTGCATGCCGTAGGCGGCGAGAAGCCCCTGGGCCACCGTGAGGGAGGCGCGGTTGTCATCCACCACGAGGACCGAGCAGGCCGGGGCGGCAAACGGGGTCCGGAAGTCCTCTTCATCTTCCGGCCCGGACCGGCCGGAGGCGCGGGACTTCCCGATTGGGGTGAGGTCGTAGGCCTCCTGGACGAAAGATGCCGTGAAGCTCGACCCCTCCCCGAAGACGGAACGGGCCGTGACGTCCCCTTCCATCATCCGGCAGATGCTCCGGGCGATGGGAAGCCCCAGGCCCGCGCCTGCCGAGCGGGCCTGGGAGCCCGGCTCATCCAGGCGGGCCATGAGGTCTGCCAGCTCCTCCTCGCTGAGGCCGGTACCCGTGTCCTCCACCGTGAAGAACAGGGCCACGGAGCGCAGGTCAAGGCGGTCCCAGCGCAGGGAGAGCTTCACGCGGCCGGAGCCTGTGAACTTGACGGCGTTGGAGGCCAGGTGGAGGACCACCTGCTGGATGCTCAGGGCATCCCCCACGAGGCCCTGCGGGATGAAGGGGTCCACGTCGGAGACGAACTCCAGGCCCTTTTCCCTGGCGAGGGCCCGGCAGTCCGAGATCAGGTCCTCCACGAGCTTTCCGGCATCGTAGCGCTCGTAGGCCACGCGGAACTGCCCTGACTCGATGTTGGAGAACTCGAAAATGTCTTTTATGATCCCCAGCAGGTCCTTGCCGGCCTTCCTGATGTCGCCCAGGTACCCTTTCGCATCTTCGGACCCGTACTCGCGCTCCGCCAGATCCGAGAGCCCGATGATGGCGTTGAGCGGGGTGCGGAGCTTGTGGCTCATGCGGGAGATGAACGATGGCTTGAGCGGGCTGTCCTTGGGCTCCGGGCGGGGACTTGAGCTTTCCCTCCCCTGAAGCCGAAGGCTCAGCAGGCTCGTCAGGGCCGCGGCGGCCAGGGCGATGCCCAAGGCGCCCGGGAGCAGGTCCTTCGCCCCGCCGTGCAAGGAAGCCTCGGGGACGGCCAGGGCCAGGCGCCAGCCGTTGTCCAGAGCCGTGAAACAGGCGGCGTGCCTCTGCCCCAGGATGTCGATGGACTCGGACGTTACCGCATCCGGTCGAGCGGCCGCGAGGGCCGGGGAGAAGGGGGAGAGCCCAGGGTCATCCTTGAGGGCCTTCCCCAGCTGCCGCAGGTCCGGTCCCGCCAGCAGGGTCCCTGACTGGTCGGTCAAAACGGCCACGCCGGGCCCGGCCCTGGCTAGGGCCGCCACGCGGCCCGCCGCAGGGGAGAAGAGGTAGTCAAGCGCCAGGGCCCCGAGCCTGCCGCCGCGGGAATCGCGGACCTCCACTGAGACGGTTGCGGCCCCGAGCCCGGAGGCGGAATCCGCTTTGGGCGCGGAGTGCCAGAAACCCCGCGTGGCCAGGGCCCCCCGGTACCACTGGGAGGTTTCCGGACTGAAGGCGGTTCCGGAGGCCAGCCCAGCCCCGTCGATGAAGCTCCCCTCCAGAAAGCCGTACAGCGACCGGAACGTGCCCTCCAGGTCCTTCTGGCCGGAGTAGGCCCTGGAGATGGAGCGCAGGAGGTTCTGGCGCTCCTCCTGGCTTTCCCCGCGTTCCGAGGCCAGGGCCATGACAGCCGCCGCGAGCGACAGGGCGTCCTCGTTGGCCCGGAGAAGCGAGCCCAGAGACTCCCTGCACGCCGAAAGCTCGCTCACGAGGCGCGGCTCGATCTGGGAGCGCAGGAAGAGCCCCGCCAGGACGTAGCTTCCCAGGGCCGTTATGAGCGCGGCGCACGCCGCGGGAAGGAAAGTCTTCCATGATCTGGCGGGGAGTCGCAAGTTCACCTGTACCTCCGGAGGCAATGCGGTGAGGGGCCGGGCCTTCCGGCCGCAAAGGCGCTTCCGGCGGGAGCGGGCCTCCGTGAGGAATCCGCCGGCGGCCCAGCGGCGCCGGAGTCTTCCGATACGGCCGTCACAGGCGGCGCCTTTCCCGCGCTTCCGCAGGCTTTTCCAGATGTCCCATCATGGCTGCTTTCAACGGTCCCGTCAAGGCCGACTTCGCTGGGCCCACAGGGGCCCGCATGGGCCCCGTCGAGGTAAAATCCGGCTTTCCCGAGACGCCGCAAGGCACGTCCGGAAAGCGGCCAGGCGCTTGCTTCACGATGGCGCCCGCGTTCATGAGCGGCCTTAGGCCAGGAGGGGGCTTCATTCGCCGAGGGACATGGCGAGGTACTCCGCGGGGACATCCACCTTGGTGGTCTCGATGTAACCCTTCCCGAAGACGTAGATGTCCTGATAGACCTGCAGGTAGTTGCGGACGATGCCCCCGGTGGAGGGATCGGTCAGGAAATTCCCCGCCCAGCGGGCTCCCGGCGAGAAGAGCCCCAGGCTCTCGAGCACCGAGTCCACGTTGCCCGCTTCCGCGCGGCCTTCGGCCAGGAGCCTCCCGAACTCCGCCAGGCCTGCCGACTGGGTGAAGCCCATGGGGTAGGCCCAGGTGCCCAGCCGTCCGGAGCCTCCCCGGGCGACCACCTCGCGCTCCATCGCCCGGATAAGCTCGGGCCAGCGGCCGAGGAAGGGGAGCGGGTCCAGGCCCAGGGCTTCAGGGTAGCCCAAAAGGGCCGAGGGGATGTCCGACTCCAGGAAGTAGCCGCCGTGCCCGAGCGCCCCGGCGATGACGGGTTCGGTGATGGCGTCGTTGGTGGGGAAGAAGAGCGTGTCAGCGCCGTATCGTGCAAGCCAGCGCGGGTAGTTCTCGGCCACGTGGGCCCGCGCCCCTTGGGCCCCTTCCGGGCCCAAGGGGTCCGGGGCGCTTTCCATGAAGAAGGAGAGCCCGAGGTCCCGGCAGGCCCGCTCCATGACGGCAGCCCGCAGGCGGATAGCGGGGTGGGACATGTGGCGCGGGAACGAGACGTGGACCACGGCCTTGGCCCCCAACTCGCGGGCCGCGTACGGGAGAAGGTACCCCCTGGCCGCGTCGTCGCAGGCCACCACCAGGTCTGCGGCGCGGGCTATGGCCTCCGGAGGCTCGTGAGGCTCCCCCGAGAGGCAGAAGACTTCCGGGCGCTTACCCTTGACTCTCCTGAAGCCCTCGGCGGTGCCGGGGAAGGCCTGGTTGACGACGATCACGCGTACCTTGGGGTCGTCGGCGAGTGATTCGACGAGATCCGACACCGCCCCCTGGTCGTTGATGTACTCGTCCGGATACGTGGAATGCCGCAGCAGCGCCCCGCTTCCAGGGGCGCCGTGGCGGCGGACCATCATCTCTGCCCCAAGCGGGTCTTCGCTCCCCTGTTCCCGGGAGCCGGTGAGCAAGGCCACGACTTGCCCTTGCGCCGCGCCTGACCCCCGGCCGGGGCTCCCGTAGAGCGGCTGGCTGCTGTACTTTTTCGGCACTTCCACGTCCGTTGACCCGATGTGGCCCCTCCCGAAGATGTAGGTGTCCTGGTACACGAGCAGGAAGTTGGGGTACTCGCGGCCGTCGGGGGCGGTCAGGGCGGAGCCGTTCCAGCGGACGTCTTCCGAGAGGCCGTCGTAGCAGCCGAGCAGGGCGCGGGCATCGTTGGGGGCGTGCTTTCCCGTCACGGCGCCGTGGGCGAAGCGCGTGAGGGCCTTCAAGTGGCTGGCTGCCAGGGATTCCGTCCAGGTGCCGAGTCTTCCTCCGCCTCCGGCCGAGACCACCGCCTCCTCGATCCGCGCGAAGATCTCCCCCCGGCTTCCTGCAAGCGAGGCAGGGTCCATTTCCAGGGCTTCGGGGTAGCCCATGAGAGGGGAGGGCTCATCCGACTCCGGCATGTACCCGCCCTCCCGGATGATGCCGGCGATCAGCGGCCCGGTGTGGGCGTTGTTGGTGGGGAAGAAGGCCGTCTCCTTGCCGTAACGCTTAAGCCACTGCGGGAAGATGCGCGCGATGTACTCCTTGGCCGCCTCCACCCCGCCTTCGCTCTGGGGGTCAGGGGCCTCCTCGTACGCGAACCTCAGCCCCAGGTCCTTGCAGGATTCTTCCATGATGTTGCGGCGGCGGACGATGGACTCGTTGATCATGTGCCGCGGGAAGGAGGCGTGCACGAAGGTCTGGGCGCCCAGCTTCTTCGCGGACCAGGGCAGAAGGTAGCCCCGCGACACGAAGTCCGCCATAGTGACCAGATCCGCCGCCTCGGCTATGCGGGAGGCTTCCTCGTGGCTCTCAGCGGCGTAAAGGAGGATGTCCGGCCGCCTGGCCTTGATTTCCCGGAAGGCCTCGGTGGTACCGGGCACCCCCTCGAAGACTATAAGCGCCTTGAGCAGGGGATCATCCGCCATTCCCTGGATGACGGCCTTGGTCTCCTCGAATTCGGCCAGGAAGTTCTGCGGGAACAGGGCATGGAGGATGATGCCGCCGGAGTGGGCGGCCCCGTATTCCTCGAGGATAGCGTTGACGGCAGGCTCAAAGTCAGTCCCCTGGTCATCGGAATGGGTAACGAGGCCGATGTGGAAGGCGGCGGAAGGGGCTTCTTCCGTCCCTCGCCCGGGGAGGGCCGCGCCTTCGGGCGGCGCCGTGGGGGCCGCGCCAGAGTAGGCCTCCCCTGAAGGCCCGCCGCCCGCCCCGTCACCGGAAGAGGCGGGGGTTCGCAGAGCCTGCGCCGCCGCAGGGACCGCGTCGCCTTTCGCCGGAGGACCGGAGGGAGATCGGGTCTGCCCTTCGGCCTCAGGCCAGAGGGCAAAAAGGCTTACCGCGGCCAAGGCGAAAAGCAGGACCGCCGCCGCGGCGGCGATCTTTTTCCCGGCGGGGGAAGTGGAAGGGGCTGCCATGCGTAGGTTCCTGAGGGGGCAGGCCTTAGCCTGGCCGGGCAAGGCGCGCGAAAGGACAGAAGGGCGCAGGGGCGGCAGAGCGGCTCTGGGAAAAGCCCTCTTACATAGCCGGTAACTGCCCTCTGGTCCGGCATGGGAGGAGAGGGTCCGTGACCCGGCGCAAAACTTGAAGCCACATTTTATATGTATAGTCAAAACATACGTGCTGTCAATAGGTTGGCAGCCTCAACGTAATGGACAGTGCCGCGCCGCCCGGCAGGGCGGAGGAGGCGGCCTCGTCTTGAGCCCGGCCAGTCCCTTGCCGGGCAATGACGGGCAATGCCCGGCAATGACGGGCAATGCCAGGCAATGACGGGCAATGCCAGGCAATGACGCCGCAGGCGCGGTCATGAGCCTCCCCTCCCGTGAGCTTGAGCCCCGGGGTCGCCTAAGACGATTCGATGATGATCCGTCGTCGGGCGGCTCAGCCGCCCGCAATTCGCCCGGGTAAAGAAGCGGCGGAATAGGGGCCTGGGCGGCCACCCAGGAGGACAGGCTACGGATAAGGCATCCCCGGAACGCCGACTTCGAGCCTTAGGCGAGATTGGCGGCCTGCGGCCGTCGCGGCCGGTTGCAGGATAATCCGCCGCCAGGCGCGGATGCCCTTAAGGGCAGGGCTGCGTTCGCGACTCGCCACGCCGGCCGCGAGCGCAAAGCGGCGTTCGCGACTCGCCGTACCGGCCGTGAACGCAAAGCGGCTCTCCGGCCCCCCCGAGGCTTTCGTCACGGCCATGGAGCCGTAGGCATCGGCTGAGAGAGCGTCCGAAAACCGGGCGCGTGCCGTCATCCCCCTGGCTAGTTGTGCCGGAGCGCCGCGGAAAGGCGCAGGGCGACCCCCAGCGATTTTCCCTGGCGACAAGGAGAGATTGACCGGCCTCAACACACAGTGGTCAGGATACCCGCCGCCCGAGGCTCCGGATTGCCAGGAAAGAACCGGTTCCGGAACCTTGCCCGGCGACGGGCCGCCATAGGCAGGTCCGGGCGCGGCAGGGCCCGCCGCGGCGCCTCTGCCGGAAAGTGCCGGCCGGGACATTCGCGGAATCCCGGAAAGCGGCGGAGGAAGGAGGGTTCCGGGAAGGCAGGAAGCGGTAAGCCGCGGCAAAGGCGGAAAACAGGGCGGCGGCGGTTTAGGAGGCATGCGGGGTACGGCAGGCTGCGGATCACGGGCGTTCCGGCAGGCGGCGGGCCCCTTGAGCAGGTCAGGAAGGAGGCGCCGGAATGAGCGCAGAAGTGGCCGGGCCGCTGATAACTTGTGCAGGGCTCTGGGGACCGGGCCTTCTGTGGGGCGCGTTAAGCGGCACAATTCCGAAGAAGGCATACCGCTGCAAAGGAGTATGGCTCTTGAGCGCCTGAACCGCCGCAGTGGCGTAACACTACGGAAAAGCTGGATAATGAAACGTAACGGCCATTGACCCTCAAGAGGTTACACGTTTATTCAACTCGCTTTCATGCTTTGGCGCATGGCGCGGGGCAATACCGGGACAGGAGGCATCGGCGCCGACATGCTGAGCTGGCGGAAGGCAGCAAGGCTGCATAACGGATAACGGCAGGAGAAGCCGGCAGCCGGAAACGAAGGCGCGCAGCCAAGATCGAAAACGGCTCAGAGAGCCGGAAAACCTGGAAGCGACAAGTACTGGAGAGAGCGAGTCTCGGAGGCGGCAAGATCTGGAAGGAGCAAGAACCGGAGGCGGAAAAGCCTGAAAGCCGGCCGGCCTGAACCCCCGGACGATACGGAAAGCTCAGGG
>JAITRL010000141.1 GCA_031288415.1 Deltaproteobacteria bacterium
GACAGGATCTATCCGCCCAACGGGTTCCAGTGCAGATGCACGATGCGGAGCCTGACAAGGAACCGCGCCGAGGCTCTGGGCATACCTTCAAGGGAGGCGGCCAAAGCCCTGATAGACGCGAACCCCCCGGACAAGGGCTGGGAGGGCCCGCCGTTCGACGGATCGCCGCCGTCAGGGATTGGGGACAGTATCGCCCCTGAGCTTCAGCCGATCGGGGATGTCATCGAGGCGAACGGCGGCACAGTGGCTTCGAACGCCGAGGTCGCTGAAATTTTGAGGTGCAATCCCGGCGAAGCGGGGAATATCACGCCTGAGGGGGCGCTTGGGCCGGCCAAGAAGGCTGAGGAGGTGTTCGCTATGCCTACTGGCTTGCCGGATACCCCCACCTGGGACAAAGATATGCTGGAGGTGCGCAAGGAGCTTCAAAAGGACATTTGCGCCTCTTTAGTCGAGGCTAAATATCTGAAGTCTGGCGCAACAGTTGAGGACATGGACAGATTCATCTTAGATCTTATGAAGGACGTTTATCGCCTGTCATGGAAAGATCCTGACGTCGCTCTCCGACACTATTCCAAACTGAATATTATTGACACATTTTTGGAAAACAGGAGCAAAATAAACGTAAAACACCCGTTTTATGAGATATTTCTACGTCACGCCGACACGCTTAAGTTCCTTACGTTCAACCAGGTCCTGGCCTTCAATTATCATACCCAGTACGGCGATCAAATGATGAAGAAGATATTGGCGGGAAAAAAGGAATCCCCGGCTAAGATGGCTTTGGGCAGGAAGTATTACCGTGTTTTGAACCTGATAGCGAATAGTTTTAACAGGCGCATCGTACGTCCGGAAAAGGAGCTTTTCAGGCATACCGATTCTTACATGGATGATACTGGCAAGCGAGAGCTTTTAGACGTGGTGAAGGAGTTCATGGACTGGAACAGGAAGAAAACCGGATCCAAGCCGTCTTCCAGGCTGAGGTTCAAGCTAACGACTTCATTTTCCGAGGTCAGGGGAAAGGCCGAAAATTTTCCCGGTCCAATAATGTTCAGGCTTGTCACGGACAAAGGAATTCCCATAGCTGCCGCCAGAGCGTTTAGGGATGAGGCTGAACAGCTGATTATGAACGGCACGGTTATCGAAATTGAACGCGTTGAATATACGCCTGAAAAAATTACGAAGCTGGTATCTAAATCGGAAGAATGGCTGGTGGATATTGTCATATCCGATGACCAGAAGAAGTGGGACTATGAGTTTGCCGCCTGAAGCCGGTTCAGTAAAGCCTGACAATCTTTGGCGGGTTGATTTTGTCTTCCAGAGCATATTTTCTGCGTCGTTCGAGGGATTCCTCCGCGATCTCATCAAGCATGGCTTTGCCTGCCGCGCTGGGGCGGAGGTTCGCGTCGAGGATCCAGCGGCGCTCGATTTCGCGCAGCGTCTGCCATACTCCGGATTTTTTCAGCTCTATGACTTTGGGCGGGTCAGGGTACCAGTCTCCGCCTATGTACTCGCCGTACCGCAGGTCGTTGCCGTTCTCGTCCAGAAAGTCTCTCTCGTCGGCCATCGCGGGCCTCCTTCCGGCGGGCCTCTATTCCCGCTAACTGGATAATATCATGACGGATGCCGCAGATCAAGAGTTTTTCTTCCGCATGGAGCCGGAAATGGAGGCCGCCGCGCCTTCCGAAGGCTTAAGGAAGTTCAGGGGCACCGCCTACGGAGGCGGGGTCATCACCGACCACTTCATGTGGAACCGCGTGGTATTCGATCTGGAGACCACGACTGCCCCGGAAAAGATGCCGGTGCTCCTTGACCACGACTCTTCCCAGATAGTGGGGTTCACCTCACCGCTCAAGGGCTCGGGCCGTATGGGCATTAAAAAAAAGAGCCTTAATCAAAAGCAATAAGGTGGTCAGGCGCTGCTGACCGTCTATTATCGCGAATTGCCCGTCATCGACGGGATGAATCACTATATTTCCAAGAAAATACTGTTCTGTCTGATCTGTAATGTTAAAGTAATGATCATCAAAAAATGAAATCAAATCGCTCCACAGCGTTTCACACTGTTCGTTTTCCCATGAGTATGGCCGCTGGTATTCGGGAATTATGTACTTTTCCTGGAATATTTTCTCGATGGTAAGCGGAGTAGCGGTCAAGCTCTTCATTTTCATCCCTCATGCGCATGGCCGGCGAAACATGGCTCTGCGATTTCAACGGGCCTTGCCGTCAACATTCAATCCTGGCAATGAACTCTTGAAACGTGGCGCAAACGAACGGCTAAACGTCTGCTTTACCGTGAAATCACGCTTTTCATCCGCCACGCCGTGCGAAAATTATCTTGCCGCGGATTCGTTCTCTCATAAAAGGCCTGTACGTGTCATGTGTATGCATGGGAGCATGAAGCGTTTGAATGTTACAGTTTCGCCATTCGCAAACTGGCTGAAACCCGCAAAGCCATGACTCGGCGGCCAAGGCGCAAACCGATTGAGGCGGCATTTTCACGTCAGGGAGACAAATTCGCGGCTACATGCGAAATTCACCTGAAACCTGTAAGTTCCTGGAAACCAGAGCATATAGTTTCGTAAAATTCCTGTCAACTGTCTGCCTTGCCGGCCCTTGCCTGTTTCTTCCCGGCGCTTGCGGTTTACTTTTTTACTCATTTTATCGTTTGCATTATGCAAGTTAACTTGCTCAATCGCTGACATGCCTTCTCATGAGGCTCTTGGCGGCAATCCCAACGGCAAGGGAGAGCCGGCCGCAAGCCGGCGGCCAAGCTTCGGTCCTCCTCAGGCCCCCTCAACACCGGCACGAGAAGGGAGCAAAAAAAACCCCGGGCCTCAGCGATGAGACCCGGGGCCGTTCGTTAACGGTCCTCCGCCGGCCTTAAGCGGCCGCGACGGCCTCCCCCCCCGGGGCGGGTCGCGGCATGCCGAAGGCAGACGGCTTCCGTAACGTTCGCGCGGGGCCTCTAGCGGCGGCAAGCCGAAGAAAAGCCCCTGAATCCTATGGGCGGAACGGGTCCGCGAAAGGCAGAGCGCCAGGCTCGCTTACGAGCCTTGGTCCAGTTCCGGGCGCGAAGGCCCGACCGAGGCTAAACGGTTGAGTCGTTCAGGACCGGTTGCGGCGGCCCGCTAGCGGCTGGCCGCCGATGGCCGGAAAAAGCAAAGGTGCTGCGAAAAAAAATGAAACCTTAAGGACGGGTACGATCGGCGGAAAGGAACGGAAAAGGAGAGACCTGAAAGGCCTGAAGAGCGGAAGAATGAGGAAGAGGCGCCGCAGGTTCAGGCGGCGCGGGCTGAAACCAATACTTTGGAGGGAGCCGCGCGCGGGGCCGATTTCGGGCCCTCCGCCTTCCCCGCCGGGGGAAGGCTGCGGCCGGACAGCAGGCCGCCCAGCTCGCGCAGGCGGCGAAGCTTCTCGGAGCCTGACTTGAGCGGAAGGGTCCCCTGGACATGCAGGGTTTGCCTGAGCTCCTCGAGGTCGGGGAGGCCCCCCTCCCCGCCGTAGGAGCACACCACCCCGAAGCCTCCGGACTCGAGGTACGCCTTGGCGAGGGCCGTGGCGCAACCCGCTCCGTCCCCGAAGGCCACCTCAGGGAGCTCGAGTTCCCTCAGGGACCTGAACAGGGTCCTGTAGTCGCCGAGCAGGGCATCGTCCAGGCCCCTGGCGGCGTCCGTCGAGAAGGGGCAGCTGCCCGGGGCCTTTACCGCGGTGATTCCCATCTCCAGCATGAGGGAACGCCACTGCCTGGCGTGGAGGTTCACGATGCGGGGATTCCCGGCCCGGAAAACGGGAAGGGTCGCGTCTATCAGAAGAGGCAGGCAACCGCCGAGGCGTTCCGCCTCCTCGCGAGCCTCCGGCCCGTATTGCTCGCCTGTATCGTCTGTCATGGGACCTTTCCGCGTTGCGCCCCGGCGGCCCCGGGGCCTCGGCCGCCTCGTGCTAGGGAGCCGGCCGTCACTGACGGAAACTGATAATGCACTTTGAGTACCAACTCAGGATGCCTGCCCCGGCTTTTGCCAAAAGCCTGGAGAGGCAAGGGAAACGGCGACCTAAGTTCCCTGCCGGCCTGCGGGCCGGTCCACAGGAAAATCTCCGAAAAGGTAAAAATCCCCCGGGAAAACCGACAGAAATGCGGAAGGCGATATGCGGTCCCTGCAGAGACGGCTTCCGGCCGGGGAAGGTTCAGCCTCAGAGCCCGGGGCTTCAGGCGCGGCCCCCAGGCGAGCGGGAAATGCCGGAGCCGGAGCTGTAAAACGGGCAAGGCCGGGCCGGCCCCGCACGGGCGAGCGAAAACGGGGCCTGGGGCGCCTGGGAGCCGAAGCCCCGGCTCTCAGTAGCCTGGAGACGGTTGCTTTTCTCGAGGCGGCGGGCGCGGCTGGGGGGGTCTGGCGGCGCGGCGCGCCCGCGCCCTGCGGCGGGAGAAGCCTTTGCATTTTTACGCCGGCTTCCGGGAGGGATTTTCGCGGGGCGGGCCCCTCCCTCCTCCGGAGGGCGGAGACGGAAAAGCCCCCGCGCGGCGCCTAGGGGCCGCGCGGGGGGCTTGCGGAAAAAGGCGGCGGGGGGCCGCTCAAGGGGAAGGCGGCAGGCGGCCTCAGAGTCCTTCAGAACGCCGTCTCGCCTGTCGCCTCGTAAATGACGCTGAACACCTCGTCGCGGTAGGTCCACAGGTCGGGCCAAGCCTCGACCAGGGCGCCCAGATCGGCGAAGACCGCCTTGGCCTTGGAGGGATCGCCCGCCTTCACGGCGAGCTGGGCGATCGCGAGGCTCGCTTTGGCCTGCACTATCGCCACGTCCTCGTAGTCGCCCAGGCCCTGGATGACCCGGAACATCTCCAGGCCCGTGCGGTAATCAAGGCTCCTGTCGTAGGCCTTGAGCAGGCTCAGGGCGGCGGTGGCCCGGATAAGGTTTAGCTCCTCGGACTCGCCCAGAAGCTCCATAGTCTCGAAGACGCGCCTGGCCCCAGTGACGTCTCCGGCGGCGATCAGGGAGTCCACCTGGTTCACGGAAGCCATGGCCCTCAGGAGCAGCACGTCGGCCGTGGGGGGGAGCTGGGCCATGGCGGACAGCATGTCCTCGGACTCCTTGAGCATGCCGGACTTGCGGTAGGACTCGAACAGGTTGAAGGCGGCCCTGGCCCTTACCGCCGAGACCTCGTCCGAGACGCCCATGTCCTTCATGGAGGCGTAAATCTCCATGGCCTCGGAGTAGAACCCTCGCTTGCGGAGGGCCACCACCAGCCGCAGTGCGGTGTTGGCGTGGTCGGGAGGGACCCCCTGGCCCTCCACAGTGATGGCCTTGAAGCTCTCCATGGCCTTGAGGACGTCGCCGGCCTCGATGTAGCGGTTCACGTTGCCGATAGTCATGATAACCCTCGCTGGGCGGCAGGGGCCGCCCGGCACTGGCCACGGTGTAACCGGGCCCGATCTGGCTGAAGCGCGCCCCGTCCGCGGCCGAAGGCTCAGGCGGGGCAAAGGACATGTTTGCCTGGCAGGGGGAGGAAGCCGCCCTCTTTCCCTGGAGTGCCCGGCAGGGCAGACCGCAGGCCTGGCCCTCGCCCTGCCGAAGGCGCCTGAGGCGGGGCGCGGCGGCATGGCGGGGTGTCCGCGGAAGCGGATGCGCCCGAGCGATAAGCGCGCGGCCGGTTTGCCGCCTTCTTCGGCCGGAGACGCCTGGCGCGGCAAGCCGCCGCCGCGCCGGCAGGAAGGAAATGGCCGGCGACGAAGAAAGCCGGAGAAGACCGCAGGGGCGGCGCGGTACCGTGGAATGTCCGAGGCCCGCGCGCGAAAAAAGACGCGGGCCGTGAAACTCTAAGGGGAGCGAGACAGGTCATGCCGAGCTGGCCCGAAGCGCGCAGGCGACGCGCCTGGAGGTTCGGGCGTATCAGGGCGGTCCAGGCTTCAGGCCTGCAGGGGGAGTTCAGGCTTCAGGCCTGCAAGGGATCCGGGGGCCTGGGGTCAGGCGCCGGTCCTGCGGGCGCGGGAGGCCTTAGGGGATGCCTCCCAGGCCGAAGACTCCTTGTCGCCGGGCTTGACGGGGGGGTTGACGGAGGCCGGGGCGGGCTCCCGGCCGGAGAACTCGGGAGCCGCCCCGGCGGGGTCCGGGACGGAAGCCGCGCCAGGGACGGAAGCGGCTGCCGAAGGAGGGGATTTTCCGGGCCCGCTGTCAGGTGAGACGTCTTTCGGGAAGTCCGGTAAGCCGGCCACCAGAGCGGCAAGGCGCGGGCTCGGCCGGAACAGCAGGCCCAGCTTCTTGTTGGAGCCTCCGCCGTAGCGGCGGGGGATCAGCCTCCCGAAACCGCGGAGCGTGACAGGGCGGCCTGCGGCCAGGCCTTCCGGGATAGCCTTGAGGATCAGCTCTCCCGCGAGCCTCGTCACCTGGGGCGGAATGTCCGGGAGACGGGCGGCCACAAGGCCCAGGAGACCGTTTTTGGTGAGAGCCTCGCGCGGCATCAGGGGCTCCGTGGAGCCGCCCGGGCTCAAAAGAGGCCGGGACGGTAGATGTACTTCATGGTGAGGCCGGAGGCGGCCGCCGACTTGACGGGATCCAGGAAAGGGAGATCCCCAGAGATGAGCTGGCCCAGCAGAGAGATCTGGCCGTCCTCGTAGGTTATGCCGGGCTCCTTGTCCAAAGGGAGCCCGCCCCTGCGCACGGCCTCCAGGAGCGCCTCCTCGTAGCCGCCGATCTCGTCGACGAGCCCCAGGAGCTTGGCCTCCTCGCCGGAATAGACTCGGCCGTCAGCCAGGGCCCGCACGGCCTCCTCGGTCATGAGGCTGCGCCCTTTGAGCACATCCGCCACGAACTGCTCGTAGACGTTCATGAGCATGCCCTGGAGCACTTCGCGCTCGTCAGGCCGCATGGCCCGGAAGGGCGAACCCGAGTCCTTGTAACGGCCTGACTTGATGACTTCGGAGCGCACGCCCAGCTTCTCCATGGCCCCGCTGAACTCAATGGCCTCCATGATCACGCCGATGGAGCCGGTGATGGTGCCGGGGTTGGCGTAGATGGTATCCGTCGCCACGGCTATGTAAAAGCCGCCAGAGGCGGCGACAGAACCCATGGAGGCGACCTTGGGCTTGCGGAAGGAGCGCAGTGCCACCGACAGCTCCTGGCAGGGGGCGACGAGCCCGCCAGGGGAGTCTATCCGGATTAGCAGCGCCTTGACGTTAGCGTCGGCCTGCCAGTTCTTGACGGCCTTGACCGCCCACTCGGTGGAGATTATCTCGCCGCGGATGGCGAGCACGGCGATCCCCGGCTCGGCCAGGGTATTATCGGAAGCCTGGCCCACGGCCGAGGTCATCTTGCTTAAATTGTACTGGCAAGAGCCTATCCCCAGGATCCCCAGGATAAGGATGACCAGGGGAAAACCTCCCAGAAAAAAGCGGCGGCCTTCACTGGGAGGCCTCTTAGGCACTGCCCTGGGGATGGGCACACGTCCGGAGCCGGCCGTGCCTGGGGGCTGGGGAGGCCTGGAATCAAGGGGGGGCCGTCCCGGAGGAGGGTAGCCTTGAGGCCCGCCTGGGCCGGAAGGGTCCCCCGGGCCGAAAAAGCCGCCCGGTCCCGGTGAGGCTCCAATGCCGGAAAAGCCGCCTGGTCCTGAGGGTCCCCCAGGGCCGGAAAAGCCGCCCTGGCCAGAAGGTTCCCCCGGGCCGGAAAAGCCGCCCGGGCCAGAAGGTTCCCCCGGGCCGGAAAAGCCGCCCGGGCCCGGTGAGGCGCCAATGCCGGAAAAGACGCCTGGTCCTGAGGGTCCCCCAGGGCCGGAAAAGCCGCCCGGGCCAGACGGTTCCCCCGGGCCGGAAAAGCCGCCAGGAACCGAAGGTCCCCCAGGGCCGGAAATGCCGCCCGGGCCCGGGGCATCCCCCGGGCCCGCAAGTTCACCTGGAGCCGGAAGGGCGCCAGGGCCGGACAGGCCGTCCTGGCCCGGCGAGTCGCCCGGGCCCGCAAAGCCGCCCGGGCCCGGAGGGTTGCCCGGGCCTGGGGGGTTGTCAGGGGGTTCCATCTGTCTCCCGCGCGCCTCGCTGGGTTACGACTCCTCCCCTTCGGACGGGGAATTGTCTTGCTTGGTCTTCTGGGCCAGGAGCTTGTCGAGGTCGCCGAAGGCGCCGCTCCCGAAGGACGTGCCTCCGGCGGAGGCGGCCTCCTTGGAGGTCTCGCCGCGGCCCCGGTCGGAGTAGTGCTTGACGGCCTCATCGGAGTCGTCCTTGCCCACCGACCTCAGGGTGAGGCCGATCTTGTGCTCCTGGGGGGAGATGTAGTTGACCTTGGCGGTCACCTCGTCCCCGATCTTGAAGAAGTCGCTCAGGGGCTTCCCCTTGGGGAGGTTGGCCTGGGAGGAGTGCAGGAGGCCGTCTATGCCGTCCTGAATCTCGATGAAGACCCCGAACTCGGTGATGCTGCTCACCTTGCCCGTGACGGTGGAGCCCACGGCGTAATTGAGCTCCGCGGACTGCCAGGGGTCGTCCTCGAGCTGCTTGACGCCGAGGGAGAAGCGCTCCTGCTCGGTGTCGATGGCGAGGATGAGAGCGCGCACCGAATCGCCCTTCTTGTAAATTTCGGAAGGGTGACGGTTCCGGCGGTTCCAGGAGATGTCGGAGATGTGGACCAGGCCGTCTATGCCCTCGTCGATGCCGATGAAGACTCCGAAGTCCGTGATGCTCTTGATCTTGCCCTCGATGATGGTCCCGATGGGGTAACGCTCGGCCACCGTCGTCCAGGGGTTGGGCTCGACCTGCTTCATGGACAGGGAGATGCGCTTGCCCTCGCTGTTGATGCTCTGGATCACGCACTCGACGATGTCGTCGACCTTGAGCACGGCCGCCGGGTTGCGCACCTTGCGGGTCCAGCTCATCTCGGAGATGTGGATCAGGCCCTCGACTCCGGGGCAGATCTCCACGAAGGCGCCGTACTCGGTGAGGGAGACCACCTTGCCCTGCACCTTCTGGCCCGCCTGGAGGGTGCGGACGGCCGCGGCCCACGGGTCCTCCTGGAGCTGCTTGACTCCCAGGGACACCTTGACCTTGTTGCGGTCGAAGGTGAGCACCTTCACCTTGATCTTCTCGCCCACCTTCAGGTGGTCCTCGAGCCTCCCGATGCGGCCCCAGGTGACGTCGGTGACGTGCAGGAGGCCGTCCAGGCCGCCCAGGTCGACGAAGGCCCCGTAGTTGGTGAGGTTCTTCACGACGCCCTCCACCACGGAGCCCTCCTCGAGCGTGGCCAGGGTCAGGGCGCGCTTCTCCTCCATCTCCTTCTGCTGCACGGCGCGGCGGCTCAGGACCACGTTGCTGCGGCGGCGGTTCATCTTGATGATAAGGAAGCGGTAGGTCTTGCCGATGTACGGCTCCATGGACTTGACCTGCTTGATGTCCAGCTGGGAGCCGGGCAGGAAGGCCTGGATGCCGTTAATGTCGACGTTGAGGCCGCCCTTGACCTTGCCGGTCACTACGCCCTCGATCTCCCCGCCCTCGTTGTAGGAGCGGGTGATCTCGTCCCACAGCTTCTGGCGGGCGGCCTTGTCCTTGGACAGGATCATCTCGCCTTCGTCGTCGCCGCGCTTGACCAGGAGGGCCTCCACCGTGTCGCCCTCCTTGACCTGCACCTGGCCGCCCTCGTCCTGGAACTCGCGGATGTTGATGCGGCCCTCGGACTTGGAGCCGACGTCAAGCATGACGTATTCCTTGGTGATCTTGACCACGGTGCCGGTGAGGACCCTGCCTTCCTCGAGGCTCTTGAAGCTCTCCTCGTAGAGCCGGTCCATGGCCTCCTTGTCCAGCTGGTCCGGGTCGTCCGAGGCGCCTGCGGCTTCCGCCGCTCCTTCGCCTTCGCCTTCGCCCGAGGCGTCCCCGGATGCGGGCGCATCCGGCGCGGAGGCCTCGGCCGGCGGCGAGGCCTCCGCCGCGGCGGGTTCGGTCCCGGCTGCGGGAGCGGAGGGTTCGGAGCCTGCCGCAGGGGCGGCGGGTTCGGTTCCGGCCGCGGGGGCGACGGGTTCGGTTCCGGCCGCGGGAGCGGCGGATTCGTGTTCGGCGCCGGCCGAGGATTCGGTTCCGGCGCCGGCGGCGCCAGAGGCTGCAAGATCAGTGTCGTTGATGTTAGAACTGTTTTCCATGTTGTCCCCAAGCTTAAGATTCCGGGAAGGCTCGCGCCGCCGGTGACACCCCGCCGCCGCCCGCGTTGGCCCGTCTGAAGGGGCACGGCTGGCGCTCGGCAGAATATCTTTGGGATCATACCACAAGACGAGGCATGATTGCCAATGATTTGCCTTCTTGGTCTTGCTTCTTGGATATTTTTTTTGCGCCCTCGCTCTCCCATGCAACGAATTCGCTTTTGGTAATTTTTATATTATTAAATAATAATAAATTATTAATTGAAAATTAAATATTATATAATCATCTTAAGCGTCATGGCACTTCCGGCAGAGAAAAGCTGCCGAAACGGTCGTCCTCAGACCCGCTTTTGCCGGGACAGGCCGTGGCTCTGGCCTGTGCGCGGAGCGCTCCGGAGGGGCCGCTTCCCCTACCTGAATGGCGCGCGGCCCGCCCCGGGCCTTAAAAGGCCTGAAAAAGGCGGGCCGCGGAAGCCAAGCCGGAAAAAGGGAGGCGGAAGCGAAAGCGGGGCGGGAACGCCGGCGGAGGGCGCGGCCGCAGGCCGTCAGCCTCCCGATTTCCGCAAGAAAGCGGGCGCCCCCCAGTGCCCTTACGGACCGGGAGGCGCCCGCCTGAGGGGCTGCCGGCCGCAGGGCGCCGCCGGACCGTCAAGGGTCCGGAAGGCTCCCCGCTGTGCCGGCCGCGGATGGGCTTCAGTTGTCGTAGAAGGGCTTCAGGTGGCGGCTCCTGGAGGGATGCTTGAGCTTCCTGATGGCCTTGGACTCGATCTGGCGGATGCGCTCGCGGGTGACCGAGAACTCCTGGCCCACCTCCTCGAGGGTGTGGTCGGTCTTCTCGCCGATGCCGAAGCGCATGCAGAGCACCTTGGCCTCGCGGGTGGTCAGGGTGTTGAGCACTTTCGTGGCCTGCTCGATGAGGTTGAGCTTGATCACGGCGTCGGCGGCGGAGACGTTGTTCTGGTCCTCCACGAAGTCGCCCAGGTAGGAGTCCCCGTCGTCGCCGATGGGGGTCTCGAGGCTGATGGGCTCCTTGGCGATCTTCATGACCTTGCGCACCTTCTCCACCGGGAGGCCCATCTCCTCGGCGATCTCCTCCGGGGTGGCCTCGCGGCCCAGGGTCTGGACCAGGGAGCGTGTCACGCGGACCAGCTTGTTGATGGTCTCGATCATGTGGACCGGGATGCGGATGGTGCGCGCCTGGTCGGCGATGGCCCGCGTGATGGCCTGGCGGATCCACCAGGTGGCGTAGGTGGAGAACTTGAAGCCGCGCTTGTGGTCGAACTTGTCCACCGCCCGCATGAGCCCGATGTTGCCCTCCTGGATCAGGTCCAGGAACTGGAGGCCGCGGTTGGTGTACTTCTTGGCGATGGAGACGACGAGCCGCAGGTTCGCCTCGATGAGGTGGGTCTTGGCGGCGGAGGCGCGCCCCTCGGCCGCGGCCACCCCCCTGATGATGGCGGAGAGCTCGTCGTAGCTCATGGAGCACTCGGCCTCCAGGGCCGCGAGGCGGGCCTGGGCCTCGGAGGCCTCCCGCGCCAGACGCTCGGCGTCGGGCACGGCCTTGACGAGGGCGCGGCGCTTGCGCTGAAGGGGCTTGGGCAGGAGACCGGGGTTCTCCGCCATGAGGTCCGTCAGCTCGTCGAGCGACTCGTGACCGACCGCCTTGAGCGCGGCGGACACGGTCTCCCTGCAGCTCAGGAAGCCCTTCTCCCACTCCCTGAGGCGCGCGACCATGGCATCGTACTGGCGCTTCTCCAGCCTGAGCGACACCAGGAGAGCCTCGAGCTCGCCAAGGTATTTCTGCTTCTGGGAGTTGATGCGCCTGAGGCGCTCAGGAGAGCAGTCGCGGGCCTCGCGCTCCACCTTCCGGAGGTAGTTGGAGCGCTTGACGGCCTTCTGGCGGATGATCTCGATGGTGTCCAGCACCTTCTGGCGCCGGGCGCTCTGCTCGGAGGAGGCGCCGTCCTCATCCTCGTCCGGGGCGTCCTTGACGGCATCGCGCAGCCGGATCTCGCCCGCCCTGAGCTTGCGGCCCAGCTCGACGATGGCGTCCAGGGCCACCGGCGTCTTCATGATGAGCGAGATGATCTCGCGCTCGCCCGCCTCGATGGCCTTGGCCAGCTCCACCTCGTCCTCTTTGGTGAGAAGGCTCGCGAGACCCATCTCCTTGAGATACATCTTCACCGGGTCAGTGACCTTGGAGTGGGCGTGGCCCTGGTCCCGGTGGAGGTGGAAATCGCGGTCGCCGGCCTTGGCGCCCTGGTAGCCCTTGTCGGCCTCTATGAGGTCAGGGTCCTCCAAGGTCTGCATGTCGATGTCATCGTAGATGGATATGACCTCCTCAAGCCTGTCCGGCTCTGACAGGCCCGAGGATATGGTCTCGTCCATGTCCTCGAACTCGAACGAGTCCTTGACGCCGCCTCCCGATGCCGCGCCTTTGATGAATGAGTTCCTGGTCACCTTTACCTCCCCTGTCGGCCCCCGCGGTCGAGGCGGGGGCGCGCGAAGAAAAACCTTGAGTCGCCCGGCGCCGGCCTTTAGCTGGGGCCGGGACGGGCCGGGACGCTTAGCGGGATCTGAACGGGACCCCGGAGACAGCGTCCAAGCGGCCGCTTAAAGGCCGCAGGGCCGGGGCGCGCGGGCCCGGCCTCTGGAACCGGGCGGCCGGGGGCAGAGCCGGCGCGCTCACGCTTGCCCGCCTCGCCGGCGGGCGCCCGGGCAGGGCCGGCCGCATCGGGGAACGCGGCCGTGGGAAGCGGCGGGGCCCGCTCCGGGACAGGAGACAGGGCCGGCCGCGCCGGGCTTGCTACACCCATAAGGCTTCGGAAAGCCGGATGGCTCAGGAAAGCCGCAGGGCTCGGGCAGGGCAATTGGATGGAGGCCGAGACGGCCTGAAAGCTGAAGAGGCCGAAGAGCGGAAAGCCGGAAGGCCTGGAAGGCGGATAAGGCCGACAGGCGATGGGGCGATACGGGCGGCGAGTTGGGCAGGGCGTCTTGGGCCGTATAGCCCTTGGACGCTGGCAAAGCGTGAGCGGCCTGGAGTAGCCGTGACGGAGGGGCCGACGGCTCCGGGGCGGTACCTGGGGGGCCTCCGGCCGCGGGTCAGGGGGTCCGCGGACGGGCGGGCCGCCGGAGGTTAGGGCCTCAGGCGGCTATGTTTCCAAAGGCCGGGTGGCCTCCGGGAAGGTAACGGCCCCGGAAGGGAAACCCTCCGGGCAGGGGCGCGCCGGTGGAGCCTAAGGGGCTCCGCGCAGGGCGCCGGTGGAGCCTAAGGGGCTCCGGGACATGTGACGCGGGGGGGGAGCCGAAAGGCTCCGGGACATGCG
>JAITRL010000164.1 GCA_031288415.1 Deltaproteobacteria bacterium
GGTTTAGCGGCAGGGGCCCGGCTCGGCTTCGGAGGACGCTGGGCGTCCGTCGGCGACCCATTATTTTCGCTTGCGGGCCCGGAAGGACCGTCTTGGGCCTTACTTGGAGCGGGGCCTGAAGATCCGCCGGCCTGACTTGTTGCGGGGAAAGCCGTGTCCGGCTCTCGAACCTTTTCAGTCTTGGAGAAAAGCGAGGGAGGCATTTCCGGGACACCGTGCGAGGCTATTGAGAGGGAAGGCGCTTTTCCCTCACGCGTTGGCGACGTCCTCGGCTGTACAGCAGGCTCAAGCGCGGGCCCGTTGCAGGCGCGGCTTTCCTTTAGCTGCCGCAGGGCTGAGCCGCACGGCTCCCCGTCGTCAGGAGGGTCCGCGCCTTTTCAGGCTTAACCTCTGCCGTGAGGGGAGCGCGGCCAGAGAAGCGGATTGCCTGCCGGGCCGCCCTGGCATAATCCCCTTTGGCGGGGGCGGCCGCGCCATGATCGCTTCGGGCTCGACCGTCCGCTGCATAACAGTTTCGGGCGGGGCCGCCCGAGACGCTGCGGACAGAGGTGCTGACTTCAGAGAGGCTTCAGGCAGGCGGTTCACCGCAAGGCCCTGCGGAGGAGGGCTTCGCGCCAGTGGCACCAGTCGCGGCAGGGACGATGAGCGTGTGGCAGCGCCCGGTCATCAGGCCGAGCATGTGCCTGGTTCCGTTGCTCACGCCGTTCCATACGGCCACGCCGTAATCGGCGTAGGCGGCCATGTCCTCGTTTCGCTTGAGGGGGGCGGAACCCCCGAAGGTCTTGTAGTCAGGCGGGTACAGCTTGAGCGGGATCCCCCGCTCGCTGGCGAACCGTTCGCCCAGGGTGTCCACGCCCTTGGCGCGGCCGCTGACGATCTCGGTGATTTCCGGGAGCAGGCCTGACTCTTCGACGGCCCGCTCGACGAGGGCCATGTCGGTGATCGCCCTGCTGCCGAAGATGACGACTTTCATTGCGCGCTCCTTTCGCGTGGCGGTGCCCGGGGCGTATTTCCGCCGAAGTTCATGAGGCGGCCGGCCTTTCGGCTGCCGCTTGTTCCGGCCTTGAGGCGGCCTCTCGGTTTTCCTGGCCTGCGGCCTGCGCCGCCAGTTTTTCGCCGCCCGGGCCAGGGCGGACCGCAGGGTGTCATTAGCGGTTCCGGGTGGTTGGCGTAGCTGAATTATCCCGCTCTTGAGGCCATGCAATGGCTCAGGGCGCCTAAAAACGGGCATTGTCGCTGACGGTAGCGGGCGAGCCCGGCTACGGACTCGTCAGAGGGCTTGCCAGAGCCGGAGGACGGGAGATCCTCCCGGGCGGTAGCCCAGACCCTGACACCCTCCCTGCGCCCCGGGCTCGGGAAGGCCATCAAGAAGGCGAAGCGGAGGACGATGTTCTCGGAAAGGCCCGAGACATCGGTGGCGATCCGCAGGAAACTGCCGCCGGGCCTTTCCATGAAGGAGTCCGCCCGGCGCTTGGTCTCCCCGTCGCCTTCGCTGCGCCTGCCTTTGCAGCCGTCGAAGGGGAGGCGCAAAAAGGGCCTCCCGGTCTCACCCGGGGGCTTCGTCGGCCTCGTCGATTATGATCGAGGTGACCTGGCCGCGGCTTGCAACGCCTTCGCTAGCCGTGAGGGAGCCCCCTGGGTTCGCGGGAGCTCTGTCCAGGGGTCGCCTCGTAGGCCTGCTCCCCAGGCGCTCAGCCATGGCCCTGGCGAACTGGGTCTTGCCTTTCCCCCGCCGGGCCGTGGCCAAGGAAGCGCGCGGGACTCTCGGGCCACGCCGAGACAGGACCCTCCAGCAACCGGGCCGCGTACCGTTCATCGTGGGTCCTCCAGGCCCAATAGCGGCTTTAGGGCCGGCGCGAAGAAGTTCTCGAGGGTCCCCGTGTCCTCCGCCGCCTCCAGGCGCTCGGGGGCGTTCATGAGTCAGTAGAAGAGGCCTTTGAGGCTAGGCGGGCGCTTCCCGCCCAGGCTCAGGTCGGAGACCGGCTCCATGTCCCTGAGCCTCCCGCGGAAGACGCGCCATGTCTCCCTCTCGCTGCAACCCAGGATCTTCGAAAGCACGTTCAGGCCCTGCTGGCTGAAGGCCAAGGGCACTTCGGAGAAGTAGCCCTCCAGGCCTGGCATCGCCTGCTTGCGGAGCAGGAGCCTGACCGCGTCTATTCCCCGGCAGAGAGCCCCATTGCGCCTGCGGCCCGCTGGAACTATGCCTGAATTTCCGCGGCTCAGGCGCCCCCTGTCGCGGCGGAGCGCTCCCGCGGGGCCTGGAGGAGGCACGGCGGAAACGGCCCCTGGCCCTGGATCCGTCGGTGCGCAGGTTCTCGAAGATGAGCCTGTTGATGTCATCGCAGTCGTCGTCATCGCTTTTCGCGGCCTCGCCGATGTTGCAGCCGCCTTTGGGCAGGGCGGCTGTCGCTTCCCTCTGGGTGAGGGAGGAGGAGCCCTCGGGGCGTTTTGCCGGCAGGTAGTCCTCCAGGATCAGGCATTCCGCGGCGGCCTCGATGGCGGCTCTGTCAGAGCCTCTGTGGCGGACGTGGAGCGTTACGGGAAAGGCGCCGCCTGACGGCCGATCCCGAGGCAGGCGCCGGACATGTCCTCCTCGGCTTCAGTTAGGGAAAAGGATGGCGGGAAGCCTATGGCGGGCGGCAGAGGCGTCTGGGCATTTTGGATGCTCCTTCAGGCCGGGCGGGGCGGCAGGACCCGCCCGGCCGTATTGACTCCGCAGGGCGTCTCAGGCGCGTCTGTCGTTCTCGCTCTTTCCTGCTCAAGGCCCGCTCGGCGGCGGCCACAGGTTTCCCCTTGGTGAGGCTGACCGCCGGTCTTCCAGGGCTTTCCCGGCGCCTTCGTCGCGCGGGCCGGGCCTCAGGGGGCATGCATTATGAGCGGTCGGCCGGTTAGCCGTCTCAGCCAATGGTTTCGCCTCTCTTCCGGCTTAGCTTCCGTATTCTCGGGTGCGGCGCTTAGGTCGGCTTCGGCCTTCGATGATTAACTGTAACTCCTGAAGGTTTCCAAAACGGGCAGTTTGGAAGGAACGCCGAATTTTTTTTTCGTTGGAATTTCCTGAGAAATACAGGCTTAAGGCATAATGACCGCGGAAGGCGCCGTC
>JAITRL010000189.1 GCA_031288415.1 Deltaproteobacteria bacterium
GATTCCATGGAAGGCACGCAGCCGGTCAGGAGCCCCGCCAGCTCGGTTTCGGCCTCCGTGGGGCAGCCGAAGCTCGTGCCCTTTTCCGCCGCCCTGGCGATGGCCTCGGAGAGGCCCTCCGGAGCATGGCCGAAGATCAGGGGACCCCAGGAGCACACGAAGTCCAGAAGCTCGTTTCCGTCAGCGTCCCTGAGGCGGGGCCCGCTCCCGCTCACGATGAAGCGGGGGACGCCACCTACGGCGCGGCAGGCCCGGACAGGGCTGTTCACGCCGCCGGGGATGAGTTTTTCGGCCTCATGGAAAAGGGCGAGGGAGCGGGAGTCGACTGGGTCTGCCATGCGTGGTTCCTCTGTCGAAGGGGTACGGGTTTCGGTAAACAACGTCCGCCGGGGCTCAAGGCGATGTCATCACGAGGACGGTATTGTTCCGGCAGAGCTTAGGCTTTCCCGTATCCGGGGGTAACGGCCTCTCGGCATGCCATCCCTGACATGATGCTTCACGGTCTCCATGGCCTTGGTGCGCGTCCTTCGTGCCTCGGGCGGAGGCCTCTGCAGGTCATAATGCTTTGTTTCGGCCAGTGAGCCAGCCGAGGCAGCCAGTGAACCAGCCGTGCCTTATGGCCCGGTCAGATGTTCAGCCGGTCCTGATGCCATGTGCAGGGGTCAGCCGGGCCTCATGGATCGGGTCAGGTGCTCAAGCGGTTCTTATTCCATGGGCGGGGGACAGCAGTGCGTCACGGCTCTGTCAGAGAGCCAGCCGGGCATCAGGCATGGTCTGAGGGATGACTGGGCTTTATGGCGCGGTCAGTGGGCCGACCGGCTTCATGGCACGGTCAGAAGGCCAGCAGGGCGTCATGGCTCTGTCAGAGTGCCAGCCGGGCTTCAGGCATGCTCAGAGGGTTGACTGGGCTTCACGGCGCGGTCAGAGGGCCGACCGGCTTCATGGCGCGGTCAGAGAGCCCGACCGGGCTTCATGGCACGCTCATAGGGTCAGCCGGGCTTCATGGCTCCGTCAGGGGGCCAGCCGGGCTTCGTGGCTCGGGAGGCGGAAGGCCGGCCTTTTCGCCTTTGTGGGGTACAGCCGGCCTTCCTGGCCGGGCTAGGAGTCAGCCTGTCTTCCAGACTCGGCGGGAGGCGTTGCCTGTCTTAAGCATCAGGCAGGGGGAGGGCCAATACGCAGGCCTCTGGCTGTCATCAGGATTTAGTGGCGAACCTTAGCGAGTTTTTTGCTAGAATGAAGGCGCGGGGGTTCCGGCTTCCCGCAGGGCGAGTTGCCGCGGCTTCGATACCGGCATCTCAAGCCCTTGCGATTATAGCCCATGAGCGCCGGTTTTCAAACGTCGGAAAGGGGCGGATCCACCGGATTCTCGCGATGTCCAAAGAGAGATTCTACAGCCTCGTTGACAAGGTGAGCCGCGGCGTTATCCGCTCCGTCGAGGAGATTGACCGCGAGCTCGCCGAAATGGACGAGACCGAGGCGGAGTCCGTAAGGAAGATCCTTCCCGCCATAGTGCTTTCCATAGCGGTATTGCGCCTTTGTCAGGATAACCCTCCGGATGAGGTCTTGAATATACTGAAGGCCGTGTCCCTCAAAGTGGAGACCGGAGACTACCATCCCGGCGGCATCTCCTTCAGGGACGGGGAGCCCCCGGATTCCCAGGCCGATGACCTTTTCCAGGAAGATGACGGCGATAACGGGGATGGCGCCGGGAAAAGGCCGGGGCGGAAGGGTCCGACCATCAATTAGACCCTGGCCGCAGGAACGGCTTCGCGGGGGATTTCGCCCGCCGCGCATTGCTGCCGCCCCCGTCCTTTTGGGAGCCCGCGCCGCCCTTAAGTCCGGCAGGCGGCTATGGCCCGTGATCCGGTCGCGGGCCTCCTTCGCGCCTGCGGCGGCCTTCAGGCTTTGTTTCCTTGCCGGGAGGCATCGCGCGGCCGTTCTGGGGCGGTTTTACGGGCTCTGGCCAGTCTTGTTTCAGGCGGCAGAGTTTTTCGCGGCGGCCTTGCGGCCTCGGCGCGCCCGGCTCGGGCCGCGCTCCGATGCTGTTGCCTTCCGTCTTCAGTGTCTTTTCCGCAACGAAAGACCCGTCTCCGGGTGCCCGAACGCCTCCGTCATGGTGCCGATCTTCTTCGGCTGGCCGGAGACGCCGAGTTCCTTGCCGATGATTTTGAAGAACAGCCGTTTGACGTTCCCCGCGTCCCTGTCCACTTTGTAGTAACTGCGGAGCTCAGGCTGGGGGCAGGAATCGAAAAGCCACACCAGCAGGGGACGCGGCCCGCTCGCGTTCTCGTCCTCGGGCCAGAAAATCTTGGGGCCGTGTCCGCCGGAATCCGGATCCCAGAGGGCCACGGACAAGATCGGGTATGAGGTCGGGCCGTGCGGGTTTATGTCCAGGCGCCAGAAGACCGTCATGGCGAACAGGAAGGTCATGTCAGCTTCGGCGCCGTCATCTTTCCGCCCCTCTGACTGAAGGAAGTGGCTGTAGATCGTTGACGGGGCCGTCTGGAAAGTCATGAAGAAGTCGCCCCAGACCCAAGTCTCCCCCTCGTCGGCGCCGGTCCACGGGGCAGGCATGATGGCCAGCTTTTCAGTATCGGTCACGGGCTCAAGCGGCCTGAAGAGCCAGCCCTCCCTGGAGTCAGCCGGAGGGGGGAGCCCAGTCTCCGGATGGCCGAACGCTTCTCTCAGCGTGCCGATCAGCTTTGCCTCGCCGGAGAGACCGAGATGCTCGCGAAGGATGCCGAAAAACCTCCGCCTGATCTCTTCCGGGCCGCTGGCGGGATCGAAGGCTCCGAAATTGTCGTGCCCTTCCGTTGTCCACAAGCACAACATCGAGAGAGTCGTGTCCTTCCCGATTAACGGCACGTACTCGTCTAAGCCCTCATTTTCCGCAAACAGTTCCATGACTTCGGGCGGGAACCGTTCGACGGTGACTGCCAGGATCGGCCTGCGGAAGCTGCCGACAGGGAAGACAGCCATGGCGTAGTGGAGGATTCGGTCCCCGGCCTCCGGTTTGACGGGAGGGGGGTTCTTCTGGAAAGTCATGAGATACTCGCCCCAGATCCAGGTCTCGCCGGGGTCCTCGCTCGCCCACGGAACCGGCATCATCTGGCGGCACCCAGGGTTCATGGAAGAAAACTTAGGTCTGTCGTTCCGGCCTTTCATAAGGCCCCCTTTTCTCCATGCCAAGGCTTTTCGCTAAAATTCGCCCTCACCCTGACACCCCCATGCTAGCACGTTTTCGGCGCCGGAAACCATTTGACTGACAGCCGGGCAGATGGCGCTGCCCGGCGTCAAGGCTCCTGCAGGGTTAGCCTGAGACGTCAAGCGCCAATCCCGGCGGGGCCGCGCGGCTGAAATCACCCGGCCTTGCGTTCAGCCCGTTCAGCCTTGGGGCTTCCTTCGCCCATGCCTGCGGCGGGCCTGATCCGCGCCGAAGGGCTTGGGCAGGCCTTCGAGAGCGGAGGGTAAGATTTCGAAGGAAACGCCGAAACCGGCTCTCGCGGCAGCGTGCAGGGCGTGAAGTGCATGATAGCGGAAAGGACGGCCGTTTGGGATATTTCAGGGAAAGCACAGGGCGGGGGTCTGCGAATGACTGAATTATCGGTGACCATTCAGGTACCCTCAGGTACCCTTGCGCCGCCCGGAGACGGGGCGGCCGGGCCTTTCGGATCAACCCGTCCGGGGCGCCGTCCAGGATTCGGTCGCTTTCGCGGCCGGCAACGGCTGAGGGGGCCGCCCCCGGGAGGCCGGATATGGGCTGACAGCCCTCAAACCGCCCTGGCCGCAGAGGCACGGGCCGAAAAGGAAAAGAAACCTTCCGCGCTGTTTCTCAGGCCCTAAAGGGGCCTGATTCCAGGGGAAGCCTGTGAAGTTCCCGCATGCGGGATTAAACCCTGGGTTCGCCTCGATGAGCCTTGACGGCCTTGGTAAGTGAATGGTCACTAAGAGTCGCATAATTCATCTATAAAAAATGTTGACAATGCTGACTATTGATTTTTAGTTCAAAATCAGTTATGTTTGTGTCCATGTCAGACCGAAAGCTCATAAAAGTAGTCCAAAAGGGAATAACAGCCATTGTGGCCGACTTCCGGCGGCTGTCCGAAGCCCCCTACGACAGGAACGCCTTATGCGACTTCAGGAAACGACTGAAAGGAACGGTCGGCAAGTGCAACGCCGCCCTGCAGGTTATCCTTGGCAAGGCGGAGGCCATGGCGGCCAGGGGGCCGCAGGGAGCGGCCGACCCACAGGTTCAGGGGCAGATACGGAAGCTCGAGAGCGAGAAACGCAGGCTGAAGGCCAGGATTCTTGCCGCTGAGGCCGCCGTCAAGCTAAAGGACGAGAAGCTGAAAGAGGCCAAGATTAGGAGCGGGGCCCCCAGGGCCGACTCCTCCAACTCCGGCATGCCCGGCACCCTGGTCATCGGCGGCGGCTCCAGGAAAAGCAAGAGGTGAGCCGGCCCTTTCCTCCGGAAGAAGGGGCCTCGGCACGGCTATGATCCGGCATGCCGCGGGCCGTTCAAGGAGGGCGGGGACGGAGCGGCCGTCGCGGACCGCGAGGACTCGAACGAGGGCCGGCCGCCCATGGAGCGGCGGGCGGCCGGAACGCTCCCCGGAGCAATGACGGCGTCCACGGCCAGTACGAGCTGAAGGAAAGGATCATCAAGAAGTTCATCCGCAAGGACAAGGCCTGTAACCGCCGCAAGCGCCGGAAGCTGCTTGACCGGCCCGTCCCCTCGCGGATCGCCGGGACATGCCTCGCGGGGCCCGAGCTCTTGTCGTGGATGAACGCCATGAAGGCCGCCGGCCACAACTCGAACAGGCAGATCACGGCCTTCCTCGAGGACGTGCCCGGGGTCAGGATGTTCCAGGGTGCCGTCAACAACGCTCTGAAGAGGGCCGCCGCCGCCCTTCCGCCGGCCTTCCTCGAGCTTCACGGCGGCCTGTGGCCGGCGCCTGCGAGACGCGCCCTCGACGTCATGGGAAAGATGCTCCGGATGTGGGTCTTCGTGACGGCGGGAGCGGCGCTGTTCCGCAAAGGCCCCCGCACCCGGCGAGGTCCTGGAGCCGGTCCTGAGGGACTCGCTCCCGCGCGTGATCTCCTGCGGCCGCTGTCGCGTGTACGGGAAACGGGCGAGGGAGCACCCCGGCCGGGAGCCCCGGCGCTGGCGCGCGCGCCTTGACCGCGAGAACAGAAGCTGCGCCGATCGCCTTGACCCGGAGATCGGCAGGTTCGGGAAGGCCGCCCACGTCAAGCCAGCGGTCGTTTTCCGGCCT
>JAITRL010000246.1 GCA_031288415.1 Deltaproteobacteria bacterium
CGGAGCTTTCAGGCCGCCTCCCGCGCCGCGGTCCTTTTCCTGCCGGCTCCGCCCGCAGGCGCCGGGCCCCTCTCGGCAGGCGCGCGGCCCGGCGCCCCCTGCCCTTAAGGGGCCGCGCGGCGCGCCGCAGGAGCGACTCTGCCGGCGGGAAAGCGCCGGGCCGCTCAGGAACGGGACGGGATATGCGGTCCGGGTCGAGGCGGGGCGGCGCTCCCGCGCGGCCGGGCGGCCGCGTGTTCCGCGGCGCGCGTGACCCGCAGGCAGGCAGGTTGCGGGTTCCTTGGCGCGTCGGCGCGCGCGGGCCCTTCGGCGCGCTCTCCCGCACGGGGCAGGCGGGCCTTGGGGGCAGGCGGGCAAACGCTTCCTGAGAGGGAGCCGTTGCCGCGCGGGCCCGGGGTTTCCGCCGGAGGCCGGAAGCCCGCCGGCGGGCTTCGGCGCTTCAGGGGCGGCGGTCTGCCGAGAAGGAGTCAGACTATCAGCATGGCGTCGCCGTAGCTGAAGAACCTGAAGCCCTCCCTGACGGCCGCGGCGTAGGCGCGCCTCAGGTTATGCAGGCCGGCGAAGGCGGCGGCCAGCATGATGAGGCTCGATCCGGGCAGGTGGAAATTCGTGAGGAGCGCGTCGGCCGCCCTGAAGGCGAAGCCGGGGCGGATGAAGATGTCCGTGAGCCCGCTCTTGGGCTCGACCTCGCCGGAGAGGGCCGCCCATTCCAGGGCCCTGAGGCTGGTAGTGCCCACAGAGACGACCGGGACGGCGTGCGTTTTGGCGTCCTTGACCTTTCGGGCGGTCTCGAGCCCCACTTCGACGTACTCCTCGTGAAGCGACCCGGTCTCGAGGTTACGCTCGGAAAGCGGCAGGAAGGTTCCCGCGCCCACCCTCAGATGGAGGCTGGCCGTCTCGTGGCCTCCCTCCCGGAGCCGTTTCAGGTGATCCGCCGTGAAATGCAGACCCGCGGTGGGCGCCGCCACGGCCCCGGGCCTGCGGGCGTAGACGGTCTGGTAACGGACGTGATCTTCCCTGCCGTCCGGTCTCTTGATGTAGGGAGGAAGCGGGAGGTGGCCCACGCGCTCGAGGACCTCGGCGGGCGGGCCGGGAAAGCTGAAGCGCAAAAGCCGATGGCCGGCGGGATTGATGTCCAGGACTTTGGCCTCGAGCGCGAGGCCGCCTCCCTCGAAGACCAGCTCGGACCCCGTCTTGAGCCTCTTGCCCGGCGAGCCCATGCACCAGAGGTCGTAGACGCCCTCCCTTTTGGACTCCGCCGGGGGATTCAGGACAAGCGCCTCGAGGAGCCCGGTCCTGCCTTTCTTGCGGCCGTAAAGCCTGGCCGGGGTCACTTTCGCGTCGTTGAACACCAGCAGGGACCCGGGCGGGAGGTGGCGGTCCAGCGCAGGGAAAACGTCAAGCTCTATGCGGCCGGTGTCGCGGGACAGGACGAGGAGGCGCGAGTCGCCGCGCCGCTTCGGGGGCTCCTGGGCGATCAGCTCCCTGGGGAGATCGAAGAAGAAGTCCTCTAGACCTTTTATGGCTTTAGCGGCACCGTTCACGGCTCTCCCGCCCTTTCTCCGCCTCCGTCCGCGTGGGACAGGCGGATGGCCGACTGAAATATTATAGTTGAACCCGCAGGGTTATGAAAGCGCGAAAGCTTTTTGCGCCGAAGCGGCAAGGCAGGGAATTTGTCCATGAAACGCTTTGCCTGTATGGATTTGCGGGTAAATTCACTGTAGTCATCTAGACTTCTAGAGACGCGTTTTTTTTGCGGCCGCGGAATTCCGCCGCGGCGCGCGTCAAGGCGGCCCGGCGGCCTGACAGCGAAGGGCCTGCCGCAGGAAAGGTTCCGGCGCCGGCGCCGCCGGCGCCTGGAAGCCGGGGCAAGCCGCCGGGAAGGCGGCTCCCGAACGGCTGCCGGCATCCCTGTACAGGCAAAAGACGGGGAACCGTTCGCGCGCGCAGGCCTTGACTCTCGCTCTCCGTCGCGCCTCCCCGCTGGAGCCTGCCTGCGGCTTTTCCCCTGTTGCCCTCAGTTCTCCGGAGGCTTGAGGGATGTCCGCGAGCCGCCTGCCGGCCGCCCGCAAGCCGTCCGCTGGCAGGCGGATCTCGGCTTGGCCTGCTGCCGCTCGCCTTCCCGAGCGGGCCGCGGCCCTTTTTCGCGTTGACCGATGCCGCCTGCGGGCCGGCGGCTCAAGGAAGGAACGCGCGCGGGACTCCCTCCGAAACCGGGCCGGCTGCTGGCGGGCTGCGGCCGGAACGCGCGCGGGACTCCCGCCGAAAGCGAGGCGGCCGCGCACGGCATGCGCCGGCACCGAATCAGCCTCTCCGCCGGCGGCATGACGGTTCCGGAACGAGGCGACGCATCCGCGCTCCTGCCCGGGGGACTGGCTTTCCGAAGGCGCCCTCAGCCGGCATTTGCCGCTGCGCGCGCTGTCCCTAAGGCCGCGCTAGGCCGGCAACCGGGATCGCGGAAGCGCAGGCGCGCAAGCCGGGTCACGACTGGAGGCCTTCGGCGGCTGAGCGTGATTTCCGCCGCATTCCCAAGGATGCCGATGCGGGCTCAGGGCGGGAATGACAGCCCGGCGCCCTGAGCGCCTCACGGCCGCGCGCGGCGCAGCCGGTCGTTTCCGATAATGACGGATGTTCCAGGCGACGCTCAACTGCCGGCGCCGCGGCCGGGCGCCATCAGGCGCCGCGCCGCGCGGCGCGGCGTGCGGCGTTGCGCCCTGTTCGCCCCCCCCGGACTTGCCGAAGCGCTCCTTGGCAAATTCAGCGGCGGCGCCCGGCGGAGCCGTGTTTTTCCGCCGCGGCCGTTTCGCTCAGCCCGCTTCCGCCCTTCCGCCCCGGCGGGAGCCTAAGGAGGAGGGCTGATTTGCCTTGCAGGCGGGCCAGGGGTGATTTCCCCGCTGTTCCCTGCCGCAGCCTGGACAGCCGCGGCCGTCAGGAACCGGGCGCCGGCGGCGCCGGATGCAGCGGCTGCCGGGCTTTGCGGCCGCGGCGCGCGGTGCTCTTCAGGCTTTCCCTTGTTCCGCATGGTTTTATGCCGACCGGAGGCCGGCGGCGGCGGGCGGCAGATCGACCGGCCGCTTTCAGGCCCCAGCCGCCGCCGGAGGAGCTTGATCGCGGCTTGCCTCTTCCTGTAAGATGCGGCGAAACCTGACAATTCAACCCTGTCGCGGGGCGCGCCTGCGGCAAGCCCCCCTCGGCCTACCGAAAAAAAGCGTACAATGCCTCCTGCCCGCGCGACAGCCGGGAAAGCCCTCCGCCCATTGCCTTCACCAAGTCCTGGCCCCCACGTCCTTCCGCCGCCCGCCTGATCTTCCCTTGCCTCGCTTTCCCCGGAGCCGCCCGACGGCGCGCGCCCGATACGAAAAACTCCCCCGCCTATGGCCAGATACCTCGCGACAGTGGTCGGAATCGACCGCACCGGCATCGTGCATTCGGTCTCCAGCGTGCTCCTCGGGCACGGCTGCGCCCTTTCGGAGGTCACCCA
>JAITRL010000254.1 GCA_031288415.1 Deltaproteobacteria bacterium
TTCTTGCTTGATTAAAGTTTTAAAAGAACGCCTGTTCCCTCTTGACGTCCACATTGTCTCAATATTGCCGTCTGTTACGTTATCTCTTCAAATTTCGTATTCTGCCGGGGCATACAGCCACCAGACCTGCTCGTATAGATTTCTATACTCTGTTACGCTCTGAGAAGCAAGCATTCACTGAGAAAGGAAAGACCTCGACTGCGATTTCCAGGAGCCTTTCGGCATAATATTTATATATATTTATTTTATTTTTAATTTGTTTTTATTAGATATTTAATATTTTATAATCATTAAATAGTATAATAATATATAAAATACTATCAAGTTTTATAATTATATAGTATATTATGGCACATCAACATAATAGTTTTCGAGTCTATATCTTTTAAGTTTTAGTTTATATGCCCAGAAAAGCAAAACTAATGATTAAAAGCTATAAATCTCTTTATGTTTATTTATTTTTTTATTATTTTTTTATTTTTATTTCAATTATTTTAGTAATTATTGATTAAATTGTTCATCCTAATTTTGCTTTAATGTTATGATGAGTCCTTCGTAGCCTTCACACTTTTTCATTGCAATCGAAAGTTGAAGCCGATTCCCTGGAACTGACCTTCGGGCGGCAGGCGGGTACAGCAGGGACGGTAAGCGGGTAAGCAGGTAAGGCCAGGCGCCTGAACCCGCAGCCGGTCATGGTCTTTCAGCGGAGCAGGCGTTCCGGCGCTGCCGGGCGCATATGGCCCCGCCGTTATCCTGCCTCTCCGGCACGGCCGCCAAGGAGCCGTTCAGTCTCCTGCGGAACAGGACAGAGGGCGCGGCCAGGAGGGGGGCGACGGGCCAGGCCTGGGTCAGGCCGCTTTAAGCGCGCCGGGCCTGTTCAAGGCGGGGCGCCTGACGGAAAACCAAAAGTTGATGCCGGGAGCGTTTAGACCAGTTCAGCGGGGAAGGCGAACCGGGAGAGCGGGAGACGCCCCCGCGGACTTTCCGGCGGCCGCCTGCGCGGCATCCTCGCGCCGGGCCCCGAAGGCGGCGGAGACGGCGATCTTTCATGAAGGGCCTGAGGGAACGCCGCTTCAGGACACTCGCCGGAAACATCAGCCGTTTGGGGGAACCCAGCCGGCAGCCGGGGCAGGCTCCGCTTTCAAGGAATGGCGCGCGGATTCTGCAAAGGCTTCAAGGGCCTGGGCCTGCCCGAAAAGCCTTCGTCCGCCGGTGCCGCCGGGCCTGGCCCGTCGCCTGCAAGGACAAGGGCCTGCGCGGGGCCGCGGCGTTCAATTTCAGTGACGTGAGCGCGGCGAGGACAGGGCAGGGGTCTTGCCGGGCCGGAGCGGAACATCCTTGAGGGACCACGGGGCCCTTTGCCTCCGACGCCCCCGCAGGCCGATCGCCAAAAGGTTCGGCAGGGCGGGGCCGGTCAAGAGCGGCGCGGGGCACGTGGCGCCTGCAGCCTGGCGCGGAACCTGCGAAACGAAGGCCGCCCGCTCGGCCGGCATGGTCAAGGCCTCCGGCCGGACAGGCCAGGCGCAGGCCGCGGCGGAGGCGCACCGGCGGCTTCAGCCGGCGGGATTCTCCAGCGGGCTGAAGAGGATACGGTGCTCCACCAGGTGCATGCTGACTATCCTCCCGCTGAGGAGCTTCTGCTCGCCGAATATGCTCTTGAGCCTCCAGACGTTCTCGCCGTCAGGGATAATCTCGTCCACGGCCCCGAGAAAGAGCTCCGGCTCCCCGTCAGGCTCCGCCGCGGTCAAGTAAACGTTGGCCTCACACACTTTAGTCTTCTCCCTGCCGCCGGCCCCGCTTGGCGGGGGGCGGCCCGACCCGCAGGCCCGTCAGCGGCTGTTCTTCAGGATTTCCACCGCCTTGGCGACAAGGTGGGGAAGAGGCTCGCTCACGTAGCCGGCGAGCACGACCCTTTCCAGCGAAAGGGGTATGAAGATCTTGAGCAGGTCCGAGGACATGACCGCCTCGGCGATGCCGGGGGTGATCTCCCCCATCATCGAGTTGGGCCAGCCGGCGGCGATCGGGGCGACCAGGGCATCAGCCCTGGGCAGGGACACCCTCACGGCGTTCTCGCCGGTGGCCCCGCGGTTGGCGCGCGCCTTGAGCATGGCCTCGGTGGCCGAGGCGTTGGCTCCCAAGGCCCAGATCTCCACGCTCTCCTGGAGCTCCCTGCGGATCTCCCTGATGACAGCGGCTCCGATGCCGCCTCCCTGGCCGTCCAGGACGGCCACCACAGGGGGCCTGGGCTGCCTTAAAAGCCTCTCCGACATCGCCCCCGTCAGTCCTTGACGGTCTTCTCAAGGACGGGGCAGGTCTCGGGACGGCGGCGATCATAGTATTTCGACTCGCCATCCCGCCTGGTCACGTTCTCGAAGACGCCGTCGTCCACCCTCACGAGCTTGGTGAAGCCCATGTCGCGGAGCTCGCAGTTGAATTTCCTGTCCTTCACGGCCGGGGCCCCCGTCACCCTCTCCACCCGGGCACCGCACCAGGGGCATTTCCCGATGGGGAAGTCGCGGATGGGCTGCTCCCACCTGAACTCCGGGGAGTGGGCGCAGGCAGGGGCCTCCTCCAGGTGCCTGTAGACGTAGACGGGCATCTTGCCTCCGGAACGGCGCCCGGCAGTTGCTGTTGCCGGGGCGTGGGGGGGGGAAGGCGCGCGGGACATGCGCGTTCCGGTTTTCCCGGGGAAGGGCCGGCGAGGCCCGCGCGCCGCTGACTTGGATCAAGTATAGCCATTTCCCCCGTGATTTCAACAAGCGCGACCGGCCCGCCCCCCCGGTTCCGGCAAAAGGCCCCGAGACCCGCCAAGCCCCGGCGCCGCGCGGCGGCCCGCGGGCCGGCGGCTCGGCTCCGTGCAGGGCGAAACACTCATGTCCGACCGGTTAGCCGCCCTCCCGTCCGGGCCTGAGGCTCAGAGGCCGGAAAGCCGGAGTCGGCCTGCCATTCCGTGACAGGCGATTCGGCGGGCGGAGGCGGGCTCCCGCGGCGTTTCCCTGCGTCGGCGCCTGCGGCGCCACCCGAAGCGGCGTCAGCGGCTCTTTTCGAAAAGCGAAGCCAGGCCCTTCCCTTAAGCCGAGTCCCGGGCGGCGCGCGCCGGGGCGCCTTGCCGTGCCGGAGGAAAGCCGAGGGAAGCCGAGGCTTTGCGGGAGGGGGCGCCGAGGCTTTCTCCGGAGCGAGCGGCGCGTCTTTTCGGCGCCCTTTCCTCTTTCGCCGTCGCGTGAGGCGCTGCGCGGGGGCTCGGCCCTTGTCGGACTTGCCTGAGCCGCCGCGCCGGCGGCGCCCTTTTCATCGTTACATGAGGCGCCGGCGGCGCGCATTCCAGCCGCGCGCGAGGCGCGCCGCGGGAAGGGCAGCGCCCGCCGTTTTCGGGGCCGTCGGATGCGCGCGGCTCCGCGGGCGGGGAAACCCTGGCGCGATCCCGGCGCTTCCGGGCTTGATTCCCCTTCCGGCGCTGTGGTAACTTAACGCCATGCCGCCCCACGCCCCTGCGCCCTTCGCGGGGAGCCGCGATCCGCGGCCTGGCCCGCCCGGTCGGGCCTGCCGGAAAGCCGCGCGGAAAGGAGCCCGGCCATGCCTTTGCTGCAGCTGGCCATCATAGTCCAGGCGCGCAGGGAGATCCTCCTGAGCGCGGGCGAGCTGCCTTTGGGTTCCGAAGGCGACCCGGAATTCGAGGTGAGCGACGAGACCGTGGAGACCCTTGAAGGGCCCGCCAGCCGCAAGGTCGGGATCGCCACGACGGGCTCCGTGTACGTCACCGGGGCGGAGCTCGTGAACATCGACTACCCCGCGGACAGCCTTTCCCTGTCCTGGTACCTGCCGGGCGAGGAGAACGAGGATGCGGCAAGGCCGGTCGATCTTTCCATGGTGGGGCTCATCCCTTCAGTGTTCCCGCGGGAAGAGGCCGAGCAGGGCTTCGAGTGGCACTTCAAAGTGGACGCGAGGAGCCCCTTCAAGGAGATCCACTTTTACGACTCCGGCTTCCACCCTCCCTTCAAGGCCTCGGACATCACGTTCTATCTCACGGATCTGGCCAATTACGGCTACCGGACGATGATCCTCTCCAAAGTCTTCTACGGTCACAAGGCTCCGACCTACAGCGAGAACGACTGGGGCTTTCCGGAGACCATAGCCCAAGGGAAACTTTAACACCATGAAGGAAGACTCCGCCCGGAAGGATGCCCGGCCCGGCGCCGCCGCGGACGGCCCCTCCCTCGACGGCCTTCCCGCGGCCCCCCGCCCCGCCGCCGGCGCGCCGGGCCCGCGTGAAACGCTTCCCGCGCCCGGGCAGCCGCGCGCGGGGGACCCTTCCGCCGGCCCTGAAGATCTCCCGGCGGCCGCTGACGCCGGCCTTGCCCCTGACACGCTCGGCGGAAACGGCGCGCCGGGGGCCCAAGACGCGCGGCGCGATCACGGGCCGCAAGCCCCGCAAGAAGAGCATGGCCTGCAAGGCCCTCAGAGAGATCATGGCCCGCGGGAGCCGCATGGCGGCCTGCTCCGGCGTAACCCGCAAGGCTCTCCGGAAGTTCCGGGCGGCCAGCCGCGGCATGGGCCGCAAGGGGCGCATGGGCCGCAAAGCCCGCAAGGCGCGCCTGACCCGTCTCCCGAAGGCGGTTCCGAGTCGCAGGGAGGCCTGCTCCGCGGCTTCCTGCGGCTCTGCTCCAGGCTCGCGGCCCTGATCGCCGACCGGCAGCCCGCAGGCGGGCTGGCGGAAGCCGAAGGCTCCGCCGGGCTTCCCTCGGAAGCGCCCGGCGCGCCTTCGAGGGACGGCGACGGCAAGCGCGCCATGCCGCGGCTTGCGTCGCGGGACTTCCCTCCCCGGCCGCCGGCCTCGGCGGAAGGCCTTGACGCGGCCCCGCCCGCGCCCGGCGCCCCCGGCCAGGGGGCCGGGGGCGCGCCATCCGAGGCCGGGCCGCGCAGGGGCGCGGCCGCCGGGCCCGGGCCGGCGGAAGGCCGGGAGCCCCCCCTGGGGCTTTCGCCTCACTTCGGGGAGCGCTTCCGCAAGTCTTTCCTCTTTTCCTTCCGCCGGAACCTCCTGACGTCTTTCGGCCCGCCCTTCCTGGCCGACGTGCGCAGGTTCCAGGACAGCGAAGAGGCGAGGCCGGAGTTCAAGAGGCGCGGGCCCCCGGGTTCCGAGGCCTTCCGGATGGCCTACCGCCTTTCCTTCGTCGAGGCCTGGCAGGGCTCCTTCCCTGCGGCTTTCCGGGAAGCCATGCGCCGCGCCCTTTACCCGCCGCGGCCGTCCTCTCACAGGCGCGGCTTCCGGCGCGACCTGCGCTCGGGGCTCAGGCGAGCCCTCGCCTCCCCCTTCAAACGGGTCATGCTTCTCCATCTCCGGCGGGGCTATTTCTGGATCATGGGCCCCTACGTGGACGGCGCCTTCCGCCGGAACTTCGCCAGGGCCTACGGGGAGGCCTTCCACGCGGCCTTCAGGAAAGCCTTCAGGGACGCCTGGCCCTGAGCGGCGCCCTTGCCTCGCCCTTCTCCCGGACGGCCCCGCCGCCTCAGGGCGCGTTCCGGGATCGCGGGGACGGGAAGGCGGCGCGGGGCGCGGGGCGCGGGGCTATGGGGCAGCGGGCCGGGCCTGAAGGTTGAAGCCCGCGGAAACAGGCGGTGCCGTCGCCTCTTTCCGTGCCGAGCGCGTTTTTCGCCGCGGCGTCGCCGCGGCGGGCCGGCCTGCAGTCCCCGCAGGCCGTCCGCTCCCGCCCCCGTCAGCGGGCCCTGAAATGCCGCGGCGCCGCGCGGTCCGCAAGGCCCCTGAGGCCGGGCGCCTGGCCTTGGCCGAAACCCTCGCCGCTTAAGGCCTGAGGCTCGCTCCTGAAGGGCCGTTTCCCCGGAGCGCGCGGCTTGAAGCCGCGCCGCCGCGGGCACGGCCCAGGCCAAAGCGGCGCCGCGATGTTTCCGCGGCGGCTCCGCCGTAAGGCCTTGCCTGACAGGGCGCCGCAAGTCCCGAGGGATGCGCCGGCGCGGGCGCTTCCGGGAAGCGCCCTCCAGGGCGCCGGAGAGAACGCCGGCGCAAGGCGCCGCCGCAGGGCGCAGGCCCAAAGCCCGCCGCTAAGCTGCGGAGACGCCGCGGCCGGCGCCGCCGCGTCTGCTGCGGCGGCCGGGGCTTCAGGCATGGAGCCAGGCCGCGCCGGGTTCCGGTTCGCGGGGCCGGGAGGGCCGCGGCCGTGAAGCGGCTTCCGGAGCCCCGCGGGAACAGCGCGGGGTCTTGGGCCCGTAACGCCTGAGGAGGCAAGGCGGCGCGCCCGGGCAGCCGCGGCGGCCCGGGACGGGGCCAGGCGGGCCTCTCAGGCGCAAACTCCCGCTCGTCAAGGCCGGAACGGAGACGGCGCCGGCGGAGACGCGACGCCTGAACACGGCTGCCGGCCGCCCCGGCGCCGCAGGCTTCGGACGCGCGGGAAGCCGCTTCCGGCAGCGGGCGTCTCCTCTCCCGGAACGGCCGCGCGGGAGAGGCCGGCAGGGGCGGCAGGGGTTCGGGCGTCGCCGGGGCTCTTTCCGCCGGGGGGCCCGTGACGGGCCTGGCAAGGGGCGGGCGATAAAGGGCCGCTGAGGCCGGCCGCCCATTACGGCTTCCGGCCGGATTCGGGGAGGCCTTGGCGCGGGCCGGGGCGGCGGCGCCCTGCCGCCGGCCGGCCCTTAAGCGAGCCGCCGGCGCTCCCGCGTTCCGGCCTGAGCCTTAAGCCGCATGAGTCGCCTAAGCCTTCGGGCCTCCGAGCCTCGAGCCTCAATTCCCGGTTACTTTCATCCCGGGATGGTGTATGATGAAAAGCTTGATGCTTCCGGCCCAGGCCTGCCGAAGCCGAATTCTTCCTATCCGCCCGCGCCTTCCAGGCCGCGCCCCCGCGGCGCTCCCGGCAGGCGGCCGGCCGGCCCCGGGGCGCCTTCACTGCCCGGCCCCCGACGGCCCTTACACCCCATTGCCGCGGACATGACCCCATCCCTTCACCGCCAGTGCCGTGACAGGGGCCTCCGGCCCTTCCCCCGCCCGCGGAGCCTTGGCGCCGCGGCCCTCGCCTGCGCGGCCCTCGCGGCCTTGGCCGGCTGCGGCTGGTTCGGGGGAGGGAGTTCCCCCGCCCCCGGCCCCGGCGGCTCCTCCGAGCCCTCCCCCGCCGTGCTGGGGGTGGATCCGGACAGCTTCTCCGGAGGGGTGGCCCCGGCCGACTACGGGCTCTTGCGGGAGTACTTCACGGTGTGGTGCGGGACCTGGACCGACGAGGCCCCGGCCCGGAAGGCCGCCGCCGCCCTGCAGCGGGAGGGGCTCACCGCCTTCGCCCTGAAAAAGACCCTCGAGGAGAAGCGCCTGCCCTTCAACAAGACCGTGGGGGACTTCTGGCTCCTCTTGGCGGGCCTCTTCGGCTCCCGCTCCGACGCGGAGGACTTGGGCTCCCGCCTCAAGGCCAGGGGGCTCGTCGCCAACTACCAGGTGATCCCCACTGACCGCCCGGCGGAAGTGGACTCTTTCACGGCGCAGACGGCCCCCTTGGCCCAGAGGTCCGACGCCGCGGTCCGGAGCGCCCAGGACCGGCTGGGGAAGCCGGTCCCCCCCGATTCCCCCTCCCGGACAGGCGAGGGCTTCAAAAGGAGCCTTGACGGCCGCTACATCAGAAGTTACCGGGACGAGTGGGCCGCCAAGGACGAGGCCAGGCGCCTGACCTCGGCCGGCTGGCCGGCCGGGGTGGAGGCCGCCGCTGACGGCGGCGGCATGTGGTACCGCGTCTACCTGGTGGGGTCCGCGGCCGGCTCCCGCGCCGACAACTCCGTGGGGGCCACCGGCGACTACCGCGTCTCCCCGTCCGCGGTGCAGGCCGCCCAGGCCCAGGCCGCCTCCCGCAGGGGGCTGGTCCTGGTGGTGGACACCTCCGGCCTCAAAGGGGCCTGGGGGGCCACCCAGCCCAACAGGGGGCGCTCCGACGCCTCTTCATGCGCGGGCTACTCCCAGGCCGGCAGGCTGCTCTCGTCCGTGGAGCGCACCGTAAGCTATATCCCCGACACGGGGCTTCTGGTGTCCGTGCGCAACCTGGCCTTCCGGAAGGCGGACAACGTGGCCGCGGGGGTCTTGCGCTCGGTCAAGTCCTGGTGGACCCAGGACGGCTCGGACTACTCGGAGGCCCGCCCGGCCTTCGGGCCGGTGCCGTACAACCGCCCGGAGGTCCTCAGGGCCATCCGCGGCATGAAGCCCGACGTGCGCCCGGCCCCGCTGGCGCCGGGCCTCTCCGGCCTCTCCGAGCTGAACTCCTTCCCAGGGCGCAAGACCGTGATCCTGTTTTCGGACTTCACGTACCCTGACCGCGCGCAGGGGGCCGAGGCCGCGGCCGGCTCCCTGCGCGGCCAGTACGGGAGCGTTGATCTCGTCATCGTCTACGGGGACTCCTCGGGGGACGGCTGGCGCCTGGCCGGCCGCATGGCCAGGGCCGCCGGGGGCTCCGAGCCCTGGGACGGCTGCCGTCTGCTCACCGACAACGCCTATTTCGAGAGGTACATCAAGAAGGTCTTCCCGCGCTGACGGCGCCCTGCGCCGCCCCGGCGCGCGGCATCTCCGAGGCCGCGCGCCGGGGCGCGGCATTTCAGGGGGCCGCTTGCCGTTGTCCTCCGCCTCGCCTCTTCCAGCCGTCCGGTCGGGCGTCTCTTTCAGACGGCCGCGCGGGGCTTGCCCTTGACGGCCGCCGGCCTGCCTTTCCCCCCTGAAGCCGCTTGCCGGGCTTTTTCCCCTCTCCCCGGGCGGGGGCCTTCCCCCGCCAGCCCGGGCGGGGCTTTACTCCCATGGCCCTTTGCCGGGCTTTTTCCCGCCGCTCCGGGCGGGGCCTTTTCCCGCTGCCTTTCCGGGGCTTCCCCCGGGCCCCGCAGGCGCACGACAGGGCCCGGGCGGGGCGGCCCCCTTCACCCTTTCCCCCTTGCGGCCGCCGCCTTCGGGGCCGCGTTATCCGACGACCTGAAGTTGAGGACAAATGCCAGAACACACCTACACCAGGGTGGGGTTCTTCTCGGGAGAGAAAATCCCCCTGGAGATGCACAAGGCCAGGATGGTCCAACGGCTCTACCTCCGTCACGTGAAGGAGAGGCGCCAGGTGCTCTCAGCCGCCGGGAACAACACGTTCCTGCTGCCCAACCGCGACGTTTACCTGGACATGCTCACCGACAGCGGCGTCAACGCCATGAGCGAGGCCCAGTACGCCGCCATGCTCATGGCCGACGACTCCTACGCCGGATCCGAGACCTTCTACCGCCTCGAGAAGACCGTCGGCGAGTTCTTCGGGACCAGGCACTTCCTGCCCGCCCACCAGGGCCGCGCCTGCGAGAACATCCTCGCCACGGCCTTCGTGACTCCCGGCTCCTGGGTGGTGACCAACTACCATTTCACGACCACCAAGGCCCACATCACCCGGCTGGGGGGCTCGGTCCACGAGATCCTCAAGGACGAGGGGCTCTCCGCCCAGAGCTCGGACCCCTTCAAGGGCGACTGCGATCTCGCCAAGCTCGCGGACTTCGCCGAGGGGGAAGGCAAGGGTAAAATCGCCTTCGTGCGCATCGAGGCGGGGACCAACCTGATCGGCGGCCAGCCCGTGAGCCTCGCGAACATGCGCGAGGTTTCGGAATACTGCCGCCGCAAAAACCTCAAGCTGGTCTTCGACGCGAGCCTGCTGGCCGACAACCTGTACTTCGTCAAGACCCGGGAGGCCTCCTGCGCCGGCCGCGCGCTTGCCGACATCGTGCTCGAGATGGCGTCCCTGATGGACATCATCTACTTCTCCGGCCGCAAGCTCGGGTGCGCCAGGGGCGGCGGCATGGCCGTGTCGGGGCGCGAAGACTACATGAAGATGCGCGACCTCGTGCCCCTCTTCGAGGGCTTCCTCACCTACGGCGGCATGTCGGTGCGCGAGATGGAGGCCATGAACGTCGGCATCCGGGAGACCCTCGACATCGACACCATCAGCCAGACCCCCATCTTCGTGGAGGCCCTGGGCGAGGCCCTCCTGGACAAGGGCGTGCCGGTGGTCACTCCCCTGGGGGGGCTGGGCTGCCACGTGGATGCCATGCGCTTTATCCCTCACGTGCCGCAGGAGCAGTACCCGGCGGGCGCCCTGGCCGCCGCGGTGTACCTGACGGCCGGCGTCCGCGGCATGGAGCGCGGGACCCTTTCCGAGCAGCGCAAACCGGACGGGTCCGAGAGCCTCTCCTCCATGGAGCTGGTGCGCCTGGCCGTGCCCAAGCGGGTCTTCACCCTCTCCCAGATCAAGTTCGTGGCCGACCGCCTGGGCTGGCTCTACCGGCACAGGGACCTGATAGGGGGCCTGGAGTTCGAGGAGGAGCCCAAGACCCTCCGCTTCTTCCTGGGCCGCCTCAGGCCGTCGGGCCCCTGGCAGGAGCGGCTGGAGGAGGCCTTCCTCAAGGACATGCCCTCCGGCCTGTAGGCCCGGCCGTCTTGCCCCTGCGCGCCGCCTTCCCGCGCCTTTTCGGGAGACGGGAGGCGGCGCGGCTTTTCCGGCGGGGCGCCCCTTCCCCCTGCCGCTGTCACCTTGTCCCGTCCGCAGGTCCCCCCGCGGCCTGCGGGCCGCTCTCCGCCAAGGCAAGCCTCACGCCCTCAAAGGAGAGCCGCGGCGGCCCGTGATCCCGCAGGGCCCCTGCCGCGGCGTTTTCTTCCTCCGGTGCTGCCTGAGGCCTTCCTGCCCGCGCGCCCCTGTATTTTTCGGGGGAGGCGGGCTATCCTGTGGCCGCGGGCGCCGCGGGGAATCCGCCCCGGCGCCGGGAGAGGGAGGTTTCCCATGAGCCTGAACGACACTCCCGCCTCCAACAGGGTGCACATCGGCTTCTTCGGGAAGCGGAACGCGGGCAAGTCCAGCCTCGTCAACGCCGTCACCGGCCAGGACCTGGCCGTGGTGTCGGACGTGTCAGGCACCACCACGGACCCGGTCTATAAGGCCATGGAGCTTCTGCCCCTGGGCCCGGTCGTGGTGATCGACACGCCGGGACTGGACGATGTGGGGTACCTGGGCGAGAAGCGCGTGAAGAAGGCCCGCCAGGTCCTCAACAAGACCGACATCGCGGTGCTGGTCGCCGACGCCCGCGAGGGGCTGGGCCCCGACGAGCGGGGCCTCCTGTCCCTTTTCGCGGAAAAGGGCATCCCCAGGGTGGTCGCCTACAACAAGTGCGACCTGCTGGACAGGGTCCCGGAGGCCGGCCCCGGGGAGATTTACGTCTCGGCCGCGGAGCGCGTCGGCATCCGGGAGCTCAAGGAGGCCCTGGCGCGCCTGGAGGCCTCACCCGAGGGGAGGCTCAGGCTGGTGGGCGATCTGATCTCCCCTTCGGATCTGGTGGTGCTGGTCATCCCCATCGACAAGGCCGCGCCCAAAGGGAGGCTTATCCTCCCGCAGCAGCAGACCATCCGCGACATCCTGGAGGCCGATGCCTGCGCGGTGGTGGTCAAGGAGTTCGAGCTCAGGGATCTCTTCGGGTCGCTCGCCAAAAAGCCCAGGCTGGTCGTCACCGACAGCCAGGTCTTCGCCAAGGTCTCGGCGGACGTCCCGCGCGACGTGCCGCTCACCTCGTTCTCCATCCTGTTCGCCCGCCAAAAGGGCCTCCTGGAAGCCGCGGCCAAGGGTGCGCTGGCCATAGACTCGCTTCGGGACGGCGACGCGGTCCTGATTTCCGAGGGATGCACCCACCACCGCCAGTGCGACGACATCGGCACGGTCAAGCTCCCGCGCTGGATCCGCAACTACACCGGCAGGAAGCTGGAGTTCGCTTGGACGGCCGGGGGGGACTTCCCGGAGGATCTTTCCCCCTACGCCCTCGTGGTCCACTGCGGCGGCTGCATGCTCAACGACCGGGAGATGCGCCACCGCCTGCGCCGCTCCCAGGCCGAAGGGGTGCCGATCACCAACTTCGGCACGGCCATCGCGCAGATGCAGGGCATCCTCCGCAGGAGCCTGGAGATCTTCCCGCACCTGGCAGTGGAGTTCGAGGGGAGGGAGGCGGAGGCCGCCTCGGGAGGCGACGGTGCGCGTTGAATCGGACTCCTTAGGGGAGGCGCGCATCCCCAAAGGGGCCCTGTACGGGATCCAGAGCTGGCGGGCGCGCCGGAACTTCGCGCCGGAAGGCGCGGCCCCCCGGACCGTGAACCTGAACCTTGTCCGCGCCATCGCCAAGGTCAAGAAGGCGGCGGCCCTGGTCCACGCGGAGCTCGAGCCCTCCCGCGCCGCGGTCTTCGGGGCCGTGGCCGCCGCGGCCGACGCGGTCGTGGCCGGCGAGGCCGACTCCATGTTCATCGTGCCGGCCCTCCAGGGGGGCGCCGGGACCTCCACCAACATGAACGTCAACGAGGTCCTCGCGAACCTCGCCCTCCTGCGCCTGGGCTTCTCCCCCGGCGACTACGGGAGGGTCCATCCCATAGACGACGTAAACCGCGGCCAGTCCACCAACGACGTCTACCCGACCGCCCTGCGCGTAGCCGCGGTGGATCTCCTGCGCTCCCTCTCCGAGGAGGCCGCGGCCCTGCAGGAGGCCCTGCAGACCCGCGAGAACGAGCTGCAGGACGTCGCCAAGCTGGGGCGCACCGAGCTCATGGACGCCGTGCCCGTGACCCTGGGGGGGGAGTTCGGGGCCTGGGCCCAGGCGATCGCGCGCGACCGCTGGCGGCTTTACAAGATGGAGGAGCGCCTGCGCCAGGTGAACATCGGGGGGGCCGCCGTGGGGCTCTCGCCCCTCTCAGAGCGGCGCTACCGCTTCGGGGTCATCGAAAGGCTCCGGGAGATCTGCGGCATGGGGCTGGCCGCCAGCGAGTACCCCATGGACGTCACCCAGAACAACGACGTCTTCTGCGAGGTCTCGGGGCTCCTCAAGGCCATGGCCGTGAACCTCGCGAAGATCGCGGGGGACCTCAGGCTCATGGGCTCGGGGCCGGCGGGCGGCCTGGGCGAGATCAGGCTCGAGCCCCTGCAGCTGGGGAGCACCTTCATGCCCGGCAAGGTGAACCCCGTGATCCCGGAGCTGGCCCTGTCGGCCTCCATGCGGGTCATGGCCAACGACCTGGCCGTGACCGTGGCCGCGAGCCGCGGGGAGTTCGAGCTCAACGCCTTTCTTCCGGTCATAGCCGAAGCCCTCCTGGAGAGCCTGGAGACCCTCGCTGACGTTACCCGCCTCTTCCGCGTCAAGTGCATAGAGACCTTGCGGCCCGACCCGGAGCGTTGCCGCGCGCTTCTGGACGCCAGCATGGCCTTCGCTGCCTCCTACTGGCCGCGGCTGGGCTACGAGCGGGTGGCCGCCATAGTCCGCGCGGCCGGCGGCGATCCCGTCAAGGCCAGGGAAGCCCTGGAGGCCGCGGCCGGCCTCGCGGGGGAAGGCGGATAGTCGCGGGGCGGGGCGGGGCGCCGGGAGGGCGGCGCGGGGCTCTTGCCGGAAAACGGCCGGAGGGCTCAGGCACGCCGGAAATCCTTTGCCGGGGGAAGGGCGCGGGAACGCCGGAAATCCTTTGCCGGGGGGAGGGCGCGGGCACGGGCCGGGGCGGCTTGGCCCCTGAGCCGCCGCCCTCGGCAGCCTGCCGGAGAAGCCCCGTCGGCCTCCCGCAAAAAAGCGTACAATGCCTCCTGCCCGCCCGGCGGGCGGGAAAGCCCTCCGCCCGCATCCTTCGCCGCGTCCTTGACCCCCCGGCCTTCCGCCCGCCTGATTCATGCCTTGCCCCGCTTGCCCCGGCGCCGCCCGGCGGCGCGCGCCCGATACGGAAGACTCCCCCGCCTATGGCCAGATACCTCGCGACAGTGGTCGGAATCGACCGCACCGGCATCGTGCATTCGGTCTCCAGCGTGCTCCTCGGGCACGGCTGCGCCCTTTCGGAGGTCACCCA
>JAITRL010000355.1 GCA_031288415.1 Deltaproteobacteria bacterium
GGGCCGCGACCGCCAAGCCCGCCCGTCCTTCCGCGCCTCTCACTCAGCCAGCCTCTTACAGGAGGTCCGGGCCTCTCCGGCCCCCCCGCGCGGCCCTCCCGGCGGGAGCCGCCCCGCGCGGCGGCGGCCGCGCGGGGCGTTCATCCCGGCGCCAGATCGCCAGCGGCCCCCAGGCTCCGTGCCCGAGCCGCGCGCCCCTCCCCTGTTGCCTCCGGGCGGCCTGGAGCCGTCCTTTGAGTTTCCCCAGCGGGCCGGGACCGCCCTCCCCGCCCGACATGTCAGGCGCCCCAAAGGCGCCTTCCGGAGCCAGATTTTGTTTGACGGTTTTTTTTCCAGCGTCGCGGACGAGCTGAAGGCGGAAGCCTGGCAGGTGAGCGCCTGCGCGGAGCTCCTGCTGCACGATGCCCCCGTGCCTTTCATCGCCCGCTACCGCCGCGACCAGACCGGCGGCCTTGACGAGGCGGCAGCAAGCCTGGTGCGGCACCGCCTCGCCGACCTGGCGGAGACGGAGGCCAGGCGCTCCTCGCTCCGCAAGAGTCTGGAGGCCAGAGGCCTCCTTACCCCCGAGATAGCCTCACTCATCGCCCGGGCCTCCTCCCCCGGAGAGCTCGACGACATCGGCCTTCCTTTCCGCCCCCGCAGGAAGACCCGGGGCGCGACCGCCCTGGAGCTGGGCCTGGCCCCCCTGGCCGAGGCCCTCTGGGGGCAGGATCCGGCCCTCGACCCCCGCAGCGCCGCGGGTTCCCTCATGGAGACCGACCGCCGGGCGGCCTGCCTGGGCGTCGACGGCGCCCTGCAAGGCGCCCGCGACATCCTGGCCGAGCGCGTCGCCGAGTCGGCCCCGGCCCGCCGCGCCCTGCGGGCCCTGTTCGCGGACGAGGCCGTGGTGACCGCCAGGGCCGCTCCCGGCATGGCGGAGAGGGCCGCCCGTTACCGCGAGTGCCTGGAGCGCCAGGACCTGCTCGCGCGCATCCCCTGGCACAGGTACCTCCTGTGCCGGCGCGGGGAGGCCGACGGCACCCTCATCCTCACGGTCACGCCGGATCCCGCGAAGGCGATGGCCCTCCTGGCGTCGCTGTGCGTCAGAAACGCCTCCCCGGCCGGGCGCGAGGTGGAGGAGGCGGCCAGGGACGCCTGCCTGCGGATACTCTTCCCGGCCCTGGAGGCCGAGGCCAAGCTCGCCGCCAAGAAGCGGGCCGACCGGGAGGCCATAGCCGTCTTCGCGGGTAACCTGCGCGGGCTGCTCCTGGCCCCGCGCTGGGGCAGGCGGCCTGTCCTCGCGATCGAGCCCGGAAGCGTCGGGGACTGCCGGGCGGCCGCCCTGTCCGGGCAAGGCGAGCTGCTGGAGCACCGCGTCTTCTCCCTGCGCGGAGGGGACAGGGAGCGCGAGAAGGCCGCGGAGACCGTGCTGGAGCTGGCGCTCAGGCACGGCGCCACTGCCGTCGCCGTGGCCGCCGGAGAGGGCGACCGCGAGTGCGAGCTCTTCATCAGGCGTATCCCCGGACTTCCCGAGGACGTCCCCGTGATCCTCGCCAGCAGCTCCGGGGCGGCCCTGTACTCCGCCTCCCCTGAAGCCAGGGCCGAGCTCCCCGGAGTGGACGGGGCCGTCAAGGCGGCGGTCTTCACGGGGAGAAGGCTCATGGACCCGCTCGCCGCGCTCGCGCGGCTGGACCCCCGCTCCGTCTGCGTGGGGCAGTTCCAAAGCGACGTGGACCAGCTGACCCTCAAGGTCAGCCTGGACGAGACGGTCACCTCCTGCGTGGCTGCCGCGGGGGCTGACCTCAACTCAGCCTCCGAGAGGCTCCTGGCCTTCGTGCCGGCCGTGGGCCCGGCAGTGGCCAAGGCCATCGTCGCCTGGCGCGCCCGCTACGGGCCCTTCCGGACCCGGCGGGATCTGCTGAAAGTCCCCCGCATGAGCCCCAGGATCTTCGAGCGCTGCGCCGGGTTCCTGCTCGTGGAGGGCGGCCCGGAGCCATTGGACGCGACCTTCGTGCACCCGGAGTGCTACGCCGCCGCGGAGGCCATGGCCTCCGGGCTCGGGGTCACGGTCGCGGACCTCACGCGCGACGAGTCCCTGCGCGCCAGGGTGGACCCCGGGCGCTTCGCCTCGGCCGCAGGGGGCCCTCTCGCCGCCGCTTACGCGCTCGCCGCCTTGGGCCCTGAGGGGCGCGATCCGAGAAAGCCCCTCTTGCCGTTCTGCTTCGACCCGGAAGTCCGCCGCATGGAGGACCTCTCCCCGGGCATGCGCATCCCCGGAATAGTCACCAACGTCACCCCTTTCGGCGCCTTCGTCAACATCGGCCTGCGCCAGGAGGGGCTTTTGCACCTCAGCGAGCTCTCGGACGAGTTCGTGGCCGCCCCCTCCGACGTCGTGAAGGTCGGCCAGGAGCTGACGGTGACTGTGCTTAAGGTGGAGCAGCAGCGCGGCCGTATCCGTCTCACCCTGCGCCAGGGAAAGCCCGAGGAGCCCGGCGGCCTGCGGGAGGGCGCGCCGCCCTCCTCCACGCAGCCGCCCCTCTCCCCGGACCCGGGCCGCCTCTCCGTCGGCCGCCCGGCCGCCAGGCCCTTCAGGGGAAGGCCAGCGGCCGCCGCCGGGCGGGGGGCGCTGGCCGGCGGCCAGGCCCTGTCCGAGGATGTCTGAAAGCGAGGGCCTCCCTGTCCGGCGGCCGGTTCCCCCAGGGACTCCAGGCCTTCCGGACTGACCGGCAGGCGCCCGCCGGCCGCCGGCTTCCGCGGCCGCGCGGCCCGAAATTCCCGTGCTCCCGTGCTCCCGTGGATCCTTGGATCCTTGGCCTCACGCCCCGCATAGACCGCGGCGGCCCGGCGGCTGCCTTCCAGCCCCCGGAGGGCCGGCCTTTCCGGCCGGCCCTCCGGGGGTTTCCGTATCCGAACCCCGGCGGCGAAGCGGCCCGTCAGGCTCCCTTGCCCGTCGCCGACGCGGAACCCAGCCGGCCAGGCGCCCCCCGCAAGGCGCCGGGCATGGCTTTCCCGCGCCGTGACAAGCGCGGCTGAGCCTTCGCCCGGGGCCCTCGCAGGCCTCCGGCGCGCCGTCTGGCCTCTCGCCGGACCTTCCCCTCGCCTGCCGAGCCGCGGCCGCCGTCGCCGGCGGGATTCCGTCGCCAGGGCAGGGCCCGCAGGCACGTCGCCAAAGCCTCGCGGGGGACAGGAAGGCGCTCGTCTCCCGGAAGCCGGAGGGCGCCGTTCCCGCGCTCCGGCAACAGGGCCGGCCCGGGGGCTTCAGGGCTGCCGGCGGACGGCCGAGATGATCCAGTGACAAGGCCGAAAGCGACGTCCTGCAGGGATGCCGACGGCTGTCCGAACGCGGGCGACGCGGCCGCCCCGCTCTGGCGTCAGGAGCGGTCGCCTGAGGAAACGCCTCCGAATTCGGTTTGACCTCGCCGTATACCCTCGCCAAAAGCCGTAGCCTGTCAATGCGGAAACGCAAAGGGGCGGCCGGCCGCGCCGCAGGGCTCCGCGGCCGGGAGCGGACGGCGTTCGGCCAGCGGCCCGCGAAAGCGGCGAAGAGGCCCCCGGAGTTCCCGGAACTTGAGGGGCCATGACCCGGCGCGGATCCAGGGGAGGACAGCGGCCGTGAGGATCGGCCCGAGGATCGGCCGTGAGGAGCGGCACGAGAAGCGGCCCGAGGATCGCGGCCTCGGGGGCGGCGGCCGAAGCGGAGGCGGGAGCAGGCCTTCCCCGCCGGCCGGCCGGCGATCCTCCGGCGGGAAAGCGCGCGGATCCCGCCTGAGACGATCCGCCCGCCGGGCGACAGGGAGAAAGCCGAAACGGGAAGGGATTCCCGCCGCGGCGCCTGAGGCTCGGGAACGCCGGCCGCCGCCCTTTCGCGCCTCCGCCCGCGGCGCTTTCCCGGCCGGGGAGGCGCGGCCCTTCCCAGCCGGGCCTTCCCGTGGTATATCTGCGGAAAGCCCGGTCTTTGAGCCGCCTGGGGCGCGGCCTGCGCCGGCCTCCCATGCCGCGCCCCGGAGTTCCGCGGGGCCCTGGAGCGCCCCGGCCGGACAAGGCCTCTTCCCGGCGACGGCGCCCGGAGGGAAAACGCCGCGGCCGGCGTCAGAAAAGACGGGCCTGGGAAAAACAATTGCCGGTCATGTGAGCCGGTTTATAGCCTATGTTCGCGTCCCTGCCCCGAACCCGCTTCCGGACTGCGGGAGAATCGCGCCGGGCCGGGCTTTCCGGAAAGCGGGAAGCCGCTGCCCGGACCTTTGCGGATCGCCGGCGGGCTGTCCCGGGCGCGGGGCGAGGCCCGGCCCCCCCCGCCGCGCCGCCCCCGCCCTGCCGGAAACGGACTTTCCGGGTTGCCTGAATCATTCCTCCGGGACAGCGCCCTTGGGGAGGCGGGCCGCGCGGCCCGCGGCCCGGGACCAGCGGGCGGGGGGCGGCAATGCCGGGCTCCGCGCGCCGGCATCTCCCGCGCCGACGTTTGCCGCGCCGGTGCATTCCCGCGCCGGCGTTTGCCGCGACGGGGCTTTCCCGCGCCGGCCCTCCCTTGCCCGGGATTTTCCCTGCGGGCCTTTCCCGCTCCTGGGCCTGCCGCCGGCAAGCCCGTCCCTGACATCTCACGCTCCGGCTTTTCCGTCTCCGGCGTTTGGCGAATTTCCTTCCGCGCTCTGAAGTCTTTCGCTTTCCGCGCCTTGAGGCCTGACCCGCCGGATTTTACGCGCGCGCCGCCCGCGGGCGGCCGCCTTTCCCTCTGCCCGGGACCCTGCCCGCGCAGGGCCTCCCGAAGGAGACGCCATGCACAGACCCGTCGCCGCAGCCGCTGCCTTCCTTGCCCTCTCGCTGAGCCTGCCCCTAGCGGCCCAGTGGGACGAGTTCCCGCCGCTTTCCCCGGGGGCCGCGGCGGCCCCCAAAGCCGAAGGCCCGAGACCATTAGAAATGTCCGGTCAGCTGGCCCCCCCGCAATGCCCTCAGGCCGCCTACACCTTCACCTACAAGGTCGTCTTCCCGCAGGGCTTCGACGGCGGCCCGGTGGACGCGGCGATCCTGGTCCGCGCCCGGGCTTTCCATGAGGAGTCGAAGGAGACGTGGGAGACCGACTACGCCAGCTCCCAGGGCGCGTGCGACAGGGTCGCCCCCCCGCACAGGACGGTCTCAGGCACGCCCTTCCGGGCCTCGCCTAAGCTCGCGGGGGTCATGTGGGGCTGGGAGGAGTTCTACGGCGGGAACCACCCCGGCTGGGGCTACGTCTCCCAGAACATGACGGCCGAGGACGGCACCGAGCTCACCCTGGGCCGGCTCTTCCCCAACTTCCGCGACTCGCTTTTCCAGCTCTGGGGGATCGTGTACCGGGGCTTCTGCTCGCAGGGAAAAGACACGACCCCGTCGTTCTACGGCTCGCAGCCCTGCCGGAAGCGGCCGCCCAGGGCGCCGGAACAGCTCTCCGAACCAGGCAACACCCTGGACGCCGCCGGGCATGCGATCCTCTCCCCCCAGGGCCTCCATTTCCACCTCGATCCTTACGAGGGCTACTTCTGGGCAGACGGCCCCAAGTTCTTGGACATCCCGAAGGAAAAGCTCCTGGAGATCGGGGCGGATCGGCTTTTGTTGCCCTGACCCGCCGCCCGCCCGGCGCCCGCCGGCCGGGAACTTCGGCATCCGATCCCGCCGCGGCCGCGGCGCGGGATTTCCCCGCGCGGGCCGCGGCGGGGCAGGGCCGCCGGCGCGAAGCCGCCGGGCCGTGCCTCCGGCCGCCGGCGCCTGAGGGAAGGCCGGCGTTCCGGGAGACGGGCAGGCAGGCCCCTGCCGGTACGGACATGCCTGCAGCGCCCGGAACCTGACGGGGCCGCGGGAGGGCATGATCGCGGGAAAGGCCTGAACCTGCGGCGTTCCCGCCGCGGGTTTGATCCGGCGGCTCAGGCCCATGCCCGCTGAGCCGGCTAACCCCCGCGTTTCCCGGCTCCCCTCCGGAGTCATTTCACCGGAGGCATTCCGGATGACAAGCGCCTGCCCGGGCCCGGTTCGCCTGGAGGCCGTTTTCTTTCCGCCCGCGCGCCGAAACGCGCGCCGGCCCCGTGAAGACCGGGCCGCAGGGCGGCCAGGCGGCGGCCTCCGCGGACAGCGGCCCGGAAGGCCGGCCGGACAGGAAAATCCTGCCCTCGCCAGAGCCGCAAGGATGCGATCGGCCTGCTGCCCCGGACTTTCACGCCCTGAATCGCTCGGGAGACGGAATGCCGCAAAATTTCGTTTCCCCTGTCAGGCTAAGCGACGCGATTCGGTCATGAGGCCGGAAATCTCAGCCCGCCTGCCGAAGGCGGGCCGCAGGCCGTCAGGGTCCTATGCGGGCAGCTTCCGGGCCCGCGCCGCGAAGATGCCGTTACGGAGCCTCAGACACGGGGGCTTTGCGGGCCGAGGCATCCGCCGCCGCCCGAGGGCTCCCGCGCGGCCTGCGGATTCCTCCGCCGGCCGCGCCTCTCCTGCGGCTTGAGGCGTTCTCTGCGGAGCCGCCGCTTCCCGCGCTTGGCGGGCCGGCGCCGGGTTCTGCGGAGGCCGAGGAATAGCGTATTGAGGCGGCCGCAAGCTTTCAGGCCGGGAGCGGGCTTTTAAGCGTTCGCCTTGTGCCTGCCGGGCCGGAACGCCTGAAGGAGCCAGGCGGCGCCGGCCTCCCGGAGCTTGGAACGGTCCTGCGGAAGGGCCTAACCCGCAAGCAGGGCAAGGCTTCGGAAGGGCGAAGGCGTCTTGAGGGAGCGGCCGGCCTTCAGGCGAGGCGGGCTTCCCGCCCGCCGCTGTCCGGCCTGGCGGAGGGTCGGCTCCCGAAGCGAGGGCGGGCCCGGCCGGTCTCGCGCCGGGAACCGGTCAAGTGCGGGCCCGGACCTGGACGGCCGCTTCCGCGGCCCGGGCAGGGGGCGCTTCGGCTTCCCGGTTCGCCGCCGCGGGATCGCGGCAGGAAAGCCGCAGGGGAAGGGCCCCGCCTAGGGCGATATTTCCCTTACTTGTCCGGCCCGCCGCCTGGCCCGGTCCTGCCCTGCTTCGAGAAGGCTGCGGCCTCTTCCAGCTCGCGAACGCGCTTTTCAGCCTCCAGCCTAGCCGTTCTCGCCTCGGCAAATCGCCTTTTCTCCTCGGCAAAGCGCCTTTTCTCCTCGGCAAAGCGCCTTTTCTCCTCGGCAACGCGCCTTTTCACCTCGGCAAAGCGCCTTTCCAGCTTCTGTACCGTCTTGAGCGCGGCTGAATACTTGCCGTCGGACATGAAATCCGCAACATCGTCTTTGAACATGCGGCTGAACTCCTCCGTGAAAAGGCTTACGTCTGTCAGGTTCTTGCCGGCCGTC